>CAYRXN010000133.1:0-22506 GCA_964428275.1 uncultured Planctomycetales bacterium
GAACCACATCGGCGGGCCCGACTGGTTCCTCATCCACGTCGGCATGCTCGGCTGGGACAACACCGACAACATCCACTACGACTTCCGCGCGATCGGCAACGGCGGCCCCAACTGGGTGGACCTGGACGAGTTCGACGCGCCGCTGCGCTCCGTCGGCTGGCACAACTTCACCGTCGTACACAAGGGCAACTACATCGACGTCTACGTGGACGGGCTGCTTTCGAAGAAGAACATCGCCCTGACCGCGGAAACCACCTATGCCCGCGCCGACCTGGGCGGCGGGTACGACTGCGCCCTGGACGTGTGGTTCGACGATCTCTGTGTCGAGACCGGCCCGGTGCGCTTCGGCTGCGTGGCCGATCAGGGGATCCCGGGCGATATCGACGGCGACGGCGACGTCGACCTGGCGGACCTGGCGATCCTGCTGGCGGCGTACGGAACCTGCGACGGCGACCCCAACTACAACGCGGCCGCCGACCTGGACGGCGACAACTGCGTGGATCTGTCCGATCTGGCGATTCTGCTGTCCAACTACGGAACGTAGCCGTAAACGATGACGGGCTCGACGGCTGCCGTTCGAGCCCGGCGGGATCACGACGAGCCGGCCGGTTCGGATTGCGCGAGCCGGCCGGCTCCCGTTGTGGATACGGCCGTTCCGGCCAGGCCGTCCGTGCCTCATTCGCGGCCTCGGCCGGTATACGCGCGGGCGTCGATCGGGCATGATATCAGCCGGGTGTCCCGTGCGCGGCGGTGGCGGCGGCCGCGACGGGCTGGAGCGCGGCGCAGAGCCGGCCGCCGACGACAGCACCGGGAGGACGCGGGTTGGCCGAACGGCTGCTCAGACGTTTGCTCTACCGGCCGGAAGGATTGCTGGTCACGACGTTCGCGGCGTTGATCGCCGCCGGCACGATCGCGCTGCGCCTGCCGGTCTGTCACGCCGGCGAGACGATCGGTCTGCTCGACGCGCTCTTTACAGCCACCTCCGCCGTGTGCGTGACGGGGCTGATCACGCACGATACCGCCACCGAGTTCTCGCGGGCCGGGCAGATCGTGATTCTGGTGCTGATCCAGCTCGGCGGGCTGGGCTTGATGACCTTCGGCGCGCTGGCGTTTCAGCTGTTCCGCCGGCGCGTCTCGTTCCAGTCGCACGCGGCGATGCAGGACCTGTTCTTCCAGGGCGAGCTGCGCGGCAGCCTGCGGGCCGCCCTCGGCCAGATCGTCCTGTTCACAATCCTGATCGAAGCGGCCGGGGCGCTGCTGCTTTACGCCGGCATGAATCTCGACGGGCCGCCGCGCGGCCACGCGTTCGAAGCGGTGTTCCTGTCGATCTCGGCCTACTGCAACGCGGGGTTCTCGGTGTACAGCGACAGCGCCATGGGCCTGCGCGATTCCAACCTCATCATGTGGACGCTGATGACGCTGATCGTGCTCGGCGGCCTGGGCTTCGCGGTTCTCTTCGAGATGCGTCAGCGGCTCTGGCGCCGCTTGCGCCGCCGGCGCGGCGGTTCGGTGGTGTGGACGCTGCACGCCCGCGTCGTGCTGGCCACGAGCTTTGCCCTGATTGGCGGCGGAATGGTGCTGCTGCTCGTGACCGGTCTGACCGACGGCGAAACCACGCTCGCCAGCCGCGTGTTCAACGCCCTGTTTCAGTCGGTGACGGCCCGCACCGCCGGGTTCAACACGGTCGATATCGCGGCGCTGCCGGTGGCGTCGCTGCTCGTGCTGATCCCGCTGATGTTCATCGGCGGTTCGCCGGGTTCGTGCGCCGGCGGCATCAAGACCACGTCGATCTGCGTCTGGCTGGCGCGTGTTCGGGCCCGGCTCACCGGCCAGCGCGACGTGACGCTCGGCCAGCGGCGCATCCCGCAGGACGTCGTCCGCCGGGCGGCGCTGGTCTTCGCGCTGGCGGCCCTGTGGAACCTGGTCGGCGTCGGCGTGCTGACGATGAGCGAACACGTCGGCCACAACGACCTGCGGCTCGAACAGGTGATTTTCGAACAGGTTTCGGCGTTCGGCACGGTCGGACTCTCGACGGGGATCACGCCCGGCCTGTCGGTCGTCGGCAAGATCTGGATCATCCTCTCGATGTTCGCCGGCCGGCTGGGGCCGCTTACAATCGCGCTGGCGGTGCTTCAGGAACAGACGGCGCCGGTCTTTCGCTATCCCGAGGAGCGGGTGATGATCGGCTGACGCGCGGCGGGGCCGGCTGCGTGGGGCCCCGGTCGCGCCGAACCACGGAGGTTGCGGCATGAAACAGGTTTGCGTGATCGGCCTGAGCCAGTTCGGCAGCCACATGGCCCGGCAGCTCGTCAAGATGGGCTGTCGCGTCCTGGCGATCGATCAGAACGAGGCCCGCATCGAGGAAATCCGCGACGAGGTCCAGCGCGCCATGATCGGCGACGCGCGGCGCTACGAAATGCTCGAAAGCGTCCTGACCGACACCGTGGACGAGGCCGTCATCTCGCTCGGCGAATCCAACATCGAGCCCAGCATCCTCTGCGCCCTGCACCTCAAGCAGATCGGCGTTCGGCGAATCCTCTCCACCGCCCGCAACGACGACCACGCCCAGATCCTGCGGGCGGTCGGCGCGACCGAGATCATCTTTCCCGAACGCGACACGGCCGAGCGCATCGCCCGGCGGGTGGCCAACCCGGCCCTGATCGACATGTTTCCGCTGGCGGGGGACTACCGCATCATGGAGATCGAGGCGCCGGAATCGCTCCATCGCAAGTCGCTGGCCGAGTCCAACCTGCGCAAGACCTACGACCTGCTCGTGCTGGCGATCAAGCCCGCCGACGAGGACGAGTTCCGGTTTCTCCCGCGTGCCGACACGATCATCAAGCCCGGCGAGGTGCTGATGGTGCTCGGACGAGAACTCGAACTCGTGCGCTTCGCAGGGCTGGGCTGACGGAATGCCGCCGCGCACGGGCGTCCAGAATCCCCCATTTTCAGGCCGGGAGCGTTATCGGGAGCGGTTTTGGGTTGACAGGTTTAACAATTGCGAGTATTCTTTAGGTACGAGAAGGAAATGCCTGTCCTGATCGACGGCAACAACCTCCTCTTTGCTGCGCTCGACGCGGACCCGGAAAGGCCCCCCAGCCGTTCCGTACTTTGTCTGCGCCTGGGGCAGTGGGCCCGGCGGACCGGCGAAAAAGTCACGGTCGTCTTCGACGGACCGACGCCGCCGGACGGAATTGCCAGACAGACCTCCGCGCCCGCGGTCGACGTGGCCTACAGCGAGTCGGTCACGGCCGACGAGGTGCTCGCGGAGATGATCGAAAAGGACTCGGCAGCGCGCCGCCTGCTGGTCGTCTCGTCCGACCGCGAGGTCGCCCGGGCCGCCCGCCGGCGCAAGGCCAGGTCCATACGCTCGGATGCGTTCTGGGCCGCGCTCCTGCGGGAACTGGCACGCCCGACCCCCCGCAGGATCGAGCCGCGCGAGAAGACCGAAGGGTTGTCCGCCGGCGACGAAGCCGATCGCTGGTTGCGCGAACTGGGCCTCGACCCGGACCGTACCACCCGTTGACATCCATCCGGGCGCAGCCGATGGCAGGATCCGACTCCGGAGGCACGGCCATGCAATCGACACCGTTTTCGTTCGATCCTCAGCGCAGCATCGCCGAAGGCCAGCCGCTCGTCGAAGACCGGCGCGGCGAGCACCGCGAGCCGATCGTCGGCAATCTCTGGATGATCGACAGCCGCACGTCCACCGTGCTGCGCTGCCAGTGCGTGGACGTTTCCCGCGGGGGCATGCGTTTGCGCGTGCCGCTGGGGTACGGCGTGCGCGAGGGGCAGCGCTATGAGCTCACGTCGCATCTGCCGGGCCAGAGCGCGCCGCCGGGCTTCGGCCTGATGGTCAGCCGGCGGGCGCGCGTCGTGCGCACGCGCATCATCCCATCCGAGGACGAGTACAACGTCGAGGTGGGGGTCGTGCTGTCACCGTCACGCACGGCGGTCGTCGGCGACGGCCAGCCGATCACGTCTCCGGTTTCTGTTTGAGCGCGCGTTTGAGGATCTTGCCCGTCGGCGAGCGGGGCAGGTCCCTTGCGATGCGAATCTCCCGCGGCACCTTGTACCCGGCGAGCCTGTTCCGGCAGTGGTTGCGCAGCTCGGCGGGGTCGGCCGCGGCGCCCTCGACCGGAATGACGTAGGCAACCGGGACTTCGCCGCGCGTCGCGTCGGGCAGGCCGATCACGGCGGCTTCGGCGACCGCGGGATGCTCGGCCAGGACCGATTCGATCTCGAACGGAAAGACGTTCTCTCCGCCGACGATCATCATTTCCTTGAGCCGGCCGGTGATGAAGACGTACCCGTCCTCGTCGATGTGGCCGATGTCGCCGGTGTGCAGCGCGCCGGCGCGAACCGCCCGGGCGGTCGCCTCGGGCTGCTGGTGGTAGCCCTTCATCACGCAGTGGCCGCGGATGACCAGCTCGCCGTCCTGCCCGGCCGGGCACGCGCGGCCGTCTTCGGCCTGCGCCCGGATCTCGATCCCCGGCAGTGCCCGGCCGACCGAACCGGCGCGACAGGCCCACGGAACGTTGAACGCCGCCACCGGCGACGATTCGGTCAGCCCGTACCCCTCCATGATCCGGACGCCGAAGCGCTGGGCGAAGGCCTGCGCGACGGCGGCCGGCAGCGGTTCGCCGCCGCTGATGGCGAGCTTGAGCGACGCCAGCGCCGCCGGCTCGGCGTTCTTCATCCGGGCCAGCACGCCGTACATGCTCGCGACCGCCATGAACACGGTGACGTTCTTCTCGGCGATGGTCCCGACCACGGCCACGGGGCTGAAACGCGGCAGGAACCACGCGGTCGCGCCGAGCAGCAGGGGGGTGACGGTCATGGCGGTGAAGCCGAAGCTGTGGAACTGCGGGATGACGCTCAGGAACACCTGTTGCGGGTCCATGCGGGCGTGCGCGATGCAGGCGTGGGCGTTCTGCACGAGGTTGTCGAAGCTCAGGCATACGCCCTTGGGCTGGCCGGTCGTGCCGGACGTGTAGATGATGACGCCGGTGTCGGCGGCGTCGGCGTCCGGGGCGTCGGCGGCGCCCGGGGCCAGCGTCCGGGCGTTCAACACGAGCAGACGCAGCCCGGTCGGACGCAGGGCCTCGACGAAATGGTCGATCGTCACCACCAGGTCGAGGCCGGCATCGCGAACGATCGCGCCCAGTTCCCGGGGCCCGAGCAGGAAGTTCAGCGGCACCGGTACCTTGCCGGCGTACCAGCAGGCGAAGATCGCGGCGGCGCAGGCCGACGAAGTGGGGGCCATGATGCCGACGTTCGGCTGGCCGGTTTCGGTGGCGATGCGCCCGGCCAGTCCGCCCGCGACGGCGCGCAGGCCGCGATAGTCGAGCATGAGGTTCTGGTCGCAGGCGGCGGGGGCGCCACCCCGGTCGGCCACGGTTTGCTCGAACTCGCTCAGCAGCGGGTGCATGGGGGTTCTCCTCTCGATACGACGCGCGCCGCGGCCCGGCGGGGCCGGTCCGCTGTGCTACAGGTCCGCGAACATCGCCTCGACGAACGTTTGCGGATCGAACGGTTCGATGTCGTCCACGCCTTCGCCCAGACCGACGAACTTGACGGGGATATCGAACTGGTCGCGGATGCCGACGATGATGCCGCCCTTGGCCGAGCCGTCCAGCTTGGCGAGCATCAGCCCGGTCACGTCCACCACGTCGGAGAATACCTTGGCCTGCTGGAGTGCGTTCTGGCCGATCGTGGCGTCGAGCACGAGCAACACCTCGTGCGGGGCATCGGCGATGTGCTTGCGCACCACGTTGCGAATCTTGCCCAGCTCGCGCATCAGGTGTTCCTGGGTGTGGAGCCGGCCGGCGGTGTCGAGGATGATGAAATCGACGCCGCGCGCGACTCCCGCCGCGCAGGCATCGAAGGCGACCGCCCCCGGATCGCTGCCGGGCTGGTGCTTGACGATATCGACGCCGCACCGCTCGGCCCAGATCGCAAGCTGGTCGATCGCGGCGGCGCGGAAGGTGTCGCAGGCGCCCAGCAGGACGGTGTGCCCCTGTTTCACGAGCCAGTTGCACAGCTTGGCGACGCTGGTGGTCTTGCCCGAACCGTTCACGCCCACCACGAACACGACGGTCGGCCCCTCGGCGGCGCGGTTGAGCGCGCGGTCGGTATCGCTCCAGGTGCTGGCGATGCGCTGCTTGAGGAACGGGAGGATTTCCTGGGCTTCGCTGATCTGGCCCGCCTTCCATGCCGCGCGGATTTCGTCTTGCAGGGCCATGACCGCGCGCGGGCCCATGTCGCCCACGAGCATCGCGTCGGCCAGTTCGTCCAGCAGTGCGTCGTCGATCTTCCGTCCGAACGTCAGGACGCCGCGCAGGCCGCCGACGAGTTTGTCGCGGGTCCGCGCGAGCCCTTTCTTGAATCGGTCAAAAAGCCCCATCGCTACCTTCCCTGCTCTGCGGCGGACGTTCGGGCGGGTCCGGCAGGGGCCCGCCGCCGGTCTCCGCGGCGATTTCCCGGTATATCGCGTCGAGCACGCCGTTGACGAATGCCGGCGAATCGGCGTCGCCGAAACGCCGGGCGAGTTCGATCGCCTCGTTGATGATGACCTGCGGGGGTGTTTCCGGGCATTCGAGCAGTTCGTGCAGCCCCAGCCGCAGCACGTTGCGGTCCACCGGGGTCATGCGCGACAGGCTCCAATGCGCGGCCGCGGCGGACAGGCGCCGATCGAGCACGTCGCGCTGCTCCCACGCGCCGAGCACGAGCCGGCGCGCGAACTGAAGATGCTCGACCGCCGGCGGCTTCTCGAACCCGAGGTCCACCCACGTGACCGGGTCGCGCAGAAAGTCGTTGAGCTGCGCGCGGAAGTCGTCGCCGACCGCTTCGAGGATGCACAGCGCCTGGAGCGCCACCATGCGGGCCTGGCTGCGTCTGGCGATCGACCTGCGTTTGCCTCGCCGTTTCAAGTCGCGACTCCGGCCGGTCGGCTAGATCAGGGCCAGCAGGTTGGCCATTTCCACCGCCGCCAGGGCGGCGTCGGCGCCCTTGTTGCCCGCCTTGGTGCCGGCCCGGTCGATCGCCTGTTCGAGCGAGTCGGCGGTGATGACGCCGAACGTCACCGGCACCCCCGTCTCGAGCATGGCCTGCGCGATGCCCTTGGTGCATTCGGCGGCCACATAGTCGAAGTGGGGTGTCTGGCCGCGTATCAGGCAGCCCAGGCAGATGACGCCGGCATACCCGCCGCCGGCCGCGAGCCGCTTGGCCGCCAGCGGAAGCTCGAACGAGCCCGGTACCCATACCTGGGTGATCTGGTCGGCGTCGGCGCCGTGCCGCACGAGCGCGTCGATCGCACCCGATAGGAGCTTGCTCGTGATGAACTCGTTGAAGCGCGCCACGACCAGCGCGAAACGCTTCCCGGTGGCGTCCAGCTTGGCAGAAATCACTGTGGGCATGGCAGATCCATTTACAAAACCCCCGTACCGGCGGTAGTTTAGCGACCCGGCGCCCGCCGGGCAATTCGCGGCGGGCGGCGGGGAACCGGCAACCGGCCTCCGGGGGGTGACTTTGCCCGTAAGCCGCGGGCAAGCCCGACCCCGGGGGGCCGCGACGCTTCGGGACTCGAGGACCGTGCAAGGCAAGAAACGGCACATCGCGATCGTCGGGCTGCTCGTGGCCGGCCTGGTGTCCGCTTCGCTGTGGTGGGTCGGCGGCGGCGCGCGCCGCCACGCGCGCCGGCTCGCCCTGCTCGAGTCCGCCGACGCCGGTGCTCGCAAACAGGCCGCCTGGTCGCTGGTGGATGATCCCGACCCCGAGTTGATCGCACTGATCGGCCGCCGGTTGCTCGGCCCGGAGCGCAGCGCCGACGTGCGCGAGTCGTTCGTCTGGACGCTGGGCAGCCTGCACGATCCGCGCAGCTTCCCCGCCATCGAGGCGGCCCTCGACGTCGAGCGCGACGGCTATGTCCGCGCGGCCGCGTGGCTGGCCGCGGCGCGGGCCGACGGAGCGCGATTCGAACACCTTGCCGAGCAGCAGCCGCCGGCGTCGCTGTGGGATCGCATCGGCATCGCCCAGGGCCGGCTGGCGCTGGGCAACGTGGCGGATGTCGGCCTGCTGCTCGATGTGGCGGCGACCGGAAGCGATCAGCAGCGTTACGTCGCCGGGCGGGCGCTGCACAAGTGGCTGCGACCGCTGCTCGAGACCGCCGGGCGCTGGCCGCTCGACGAGGGCGGGTCGGCTGCGGGGGCGTGGCCCGCCGAGTTCGTTGCGCTGGTGGCGCGCCGCTGCGCCGAGCTGGACCTGCCGGCGATCGCCGCGGACAACCGCCGATTCGCGGCGGCGCTGGCCCGCCTGCATCGCGATGTGGCCCGGATCACGAACGCCCGGAACGATTTGGCGGGGTTGCTGTTTGACCGATAGCGCGGGCAGCCGTTCGCGCCGTTTCGCATCATTTTGCGGCCCAAGAGGTTGCGTCGATTGGCGAAACCGGGGGCCCGGCCATAGAATCACGAGCGCGTTCCGCCCGGGGCGGGCCGGAAACGCACACGTACATGCAACCGCGGCGGACGTCGGCGCGCGCTGCGTCGGGGCGTCTGTGCAAGAAAGGACACTTTGCGATGATGATTTCGGAAAAAGTAAACCAGGCACTCAACAAGCAGATTACCAACGAGTTCTACTCGGCGCACGTCTACCTGGCGATGGCGTGCATGTTCGACGGCAAGGGCCTCAAGTTGCTGGCCAAAGCGTTTCGCAAGCAGACCGAGGAAGAGCGCGAACACGCCTACAAGATCCTCGATTACGTACTCGAGCAGGGCGGCAAAGTGGAGATCGAGGCCCTGCCCGCGCCGCCGGCGGAGTATCCGACGGTGCTCGCGGCCCTCGAAGCGGCCCTCGAACACGAGAAGCTCGTCACCAGCCAGATCCACGAGCTCTGCGCGCTGGCGTCACAGGAGAAAGACTACGCGACGCGGCACATGCTGGGCTGGTTCGTCGAGGAACAGGTCGAGGAGGTCGCGAGCATGCAGCAGCTCGTGGACGTGGCCAAGATGTGCGGCAACGCGCTGCTCCAGCTGGAAGCGTACATGATCCACCACGGAAACTGACGCTCAGCGATTGCCGCACGCCGGCACCAGCGCGCTGTATGACGCTGCTGCGCGGGCCAAGAAACTTCGACCCCGCCCGGGCGCTTCCCAGCGGACCGGGCGGGGTCGGCTTCTATATCGGGACCAGGATGCGCGGGGATCCCCGGCGGGCGCCCGCATCGCGCGGCAAGTCGGGGTCGGCGCGAAACGAACACGCTCGACGCGGCACAGCGCGATCTGGACTGCAAGCGCGGGCCGCACCCGCGGTGTGGGTCCAAATCAGTACCGCCGCAGCACACCGACCACCACACCCTGGATCTGGACGTTCTTGGTGATGATCGGTTCGTAGGCCGGGTTGGCGGCTTCGAGCCGGATGCCCTTGGGCGTCCGGTAAAAGTGCTTGAGTGTCGCTTCTTCGCCGTCGATGAGCGCGACGACCGTTTCGCCATTACGGGCGGTTTCACGCCGTTCGACCACGACGTAATCGCCGTCGGCGATGTTGTCCTCGATCATGCTGTCGCCACGCACGCGGAGCACGAAGATCTCGTTGGGCGATTGGAAAATCTCCTCGAGGTCGAGGTACTCGCGGTCTTCGATGGCCTCGATCGGCCGGCCGGCGGCGATGGTGCCCACCAGGGGCAGGCGCGTCTGCCGTTCTTCTGGAAGAACGAGCTGCTGTTTAAGTCGCAAAGAGCGTGCCTTGTGCCGGGAACGACGCAGATAGCCCTTTTTTTGCAGCGCGACGACGTGTTCGAACACGGTGACCTTGCTGACCTCGAAGTGGTCGCCGTGCTCCTGCATCGAGGGGCAGTACCCGTGAGCGTGAATGTAGTCCCGGATGAACTTCAGCACGCGAAGCTGCTTGGGCGTCAGCGGTGCGGGCTCCCGTTTCGACCGTTTCACGCGACGCATCCGTCCATTCCTCCATCAGATAAGCGCTGAGGCTGCCAAAGATCACCGGGGGAAGTTTGCGGCGAGCGGCCGACCAGGCTCGAAGATCGCCCGCGGATACCGGGCGATCGGCCGGGTGGACCACTTCTTGGCACTCGCGGTGTTCGAGGCTGCGAAATGCCGCAGCCAGCAGATCGTACACATGCTGATCGGGTAGCACGGCTGATTCCATATCCAGCAGGCCGGGTCCGGTGCTGCGAACCTCCTGGCTGTAGTTGCCTCCGGGACCAAGCATGCAGATCGCCCGGCCACCCGCTGCGTGTTTCGTAGACACAACGCACTCCTTTGCGTCCGGAATCGGGCCAGCCGCTGCCACGGCCGCCCAACCTGAAACTACACGAATACTAACCTAACATTTGCCGTTTGTCAAGAAAACGTCCGAAAAACGGCGGGAGTCAGAAGCCCCAGATGTAGGGGGTGCGAGGAGGACATGGCCCAGACCTGGGCCGTCTCGGTCGGCGCCGCGAACGTAAGGTCATGCGGAATGGGAGGTTAGGGGATGTGGTCGTTTAGGTCTATGTTTGGGCGCCGCCCTTGTACGCCGTCCCGCGCCAGGTGGTGGTGGTGCCGGCCAGGCGGCGCATCGCGTTGAGCGTCATGCCCAAACAAAGCGCCGCCCCGAGGGGGTAGGTCAGCGCCCACGGCCGGCCGTTGCCGGTGACGTGGTAGAAACGCCAGAGGACGGACTGCTGCGCCAGGATCGCAAAAAGCGCCGCCGCCGCCAGCCAGGGGGCGCCACCGCCCGCCAGCGGCGAAAGCAGCAGCGTGAGGTAGGGCGAGAGGCTGAATACCGCCAGCATCAGCACGCTGACCAGCAGCCGCGGAAACGTCCCGAAACAGCCGTAGAAGATACGACTCCAGCCGCGCCAGATCTGCCCGATGCCGGTGTACATGCGCACGCGATAGAGGTCGCCGCCGCGAATGACGCGCAGCGCCAGCCCCGCGGCCTTGACCCGCCGGGCCATGTGCATGTCCTCGTTGAGCGTCGCCTTGACGGGCTCGTGGCCGCCGATCGCGTCGTAGGTCGCGCGCGGCATCAGCATGAACGCGCCGTTGGCGTACGCCCGGCGAGAGCTGGGGCTGTTGACCTTCTGAGGGGGAAACCAGAAAACCATGATCGCGCCCGCGACGGGCTGCACGACGCGCTCCCAGAAGGTTCCGGCTTCGAGCCGAGGAAGTACCGAGAGAAAATCGACACCCTCGCGCAGCGCAAAGCGCATCGCCGCGGCCAGCAGGTGCGGCGAGTCGAACGCGCAGTCGGCGTCGGTGAAACACAGCCATCGCCCGCGGGCCCGCTGCACCCCCTGGTGCATCGCGTGGTTCTTGCCGAACCAGCCTTCGGGCAGGTGTTCGACGTGGACGGCGGTGACGCGCGAGTCACGCCGGGCGAAGTCGTCGATGATCTGGCCGGTGCGGTCGTCGCTGCGGTCGTTGACGGCGACGATCTGCAAGTCGGGGTATTGCTGGGCGCACAGTCCTTCGAGACAGCGCGGCAGGTTATCCTGCTCGTCCTTGGCGGCGACCAGGATCGTCAGGGGGGGGAGCGTGTCGCGTTCCGGGCCGGGTTCGTCCTCGCGCAGCACCGGCTCGCCGCGGCCGCGGTTGAGGTCGAGATGGCGTTTGAGCCAGACCAGTCCGATAAGGCAGGTGAACCAGAACCAGACCACCAGGGCGGCGGAGTCAGGCGGGGGTCCGAATAGAGCGATCAGCACGCGCGGATGCCTCCTGCGGTCACGTTCTGCGACGCCGGGTCGGCGGGACGCTCCACCGGCCGGCGGACCAGCGTAGTCAAACGCGTGGTTGCGGGCAACGCGCGGCGGCGGAAGAGACCATTTATCGGCAAGACGCCAGAACCAGCCCGGGCTGGCGGTTTGTGCGGATGTTCAAGTGCCCCCCGGTTTTTTTCGATTTCACTAACGTGTCGGACTGCGCCGGCGATCAGGCGCGCCGGTTGGGGGACGTGCTTCGATAACGCCGACGAGCGTCGGCGAGGGATCGGCGAATGAAAAGGGTTCGCTCGATACGCTTGATGATCCTGTCGCTCGTGGCCCTGGGGGTCGCGTCCGGCGCGGTCATGATGGGACTGCATCTCTATCTTGGCCCGCGAGGCTCCGAGCGCGCGGACCTGTTGCCATTCCTGATTGTCGCCCCTTTGCTGTTTGTTCTCTTCGTCGCGTGCGGTGTGTGCATCTGTCGCCGGGTGCGCGCGCTCTATGACGAGAAAACGTGCGCCGAAACGTTTCTGCACGGCGTGATCGACTCGATGAACGAGCCGTTGCTCGTCGTGGACAGGAGTTACCGGGTCATCCTGGCGAACCAGACGGCGCGGCAACTGGCCAGCAGGGCGCGATTGGGGCCGGGATTTCGCTGTCACGAGCTGACGCACCACAGCGACGTCCCTTGCGACCAGAACGGCGAGTTGTGTCCGGTGGCAGAAGCCATCCAGAGCGGAAAACCCGCGACGCAGGAGCACAGGCACATGCGGCCGGACGGCAGCCGCCAGTTTGTCGAGGTAACGGCCTGGCCCGTGCTCGATGAACAGGGCGAGGTCATCCACATCATCGAGCACGTGCGCGATGTGAGCCGGCGCGTGGCGGCGGAAGAACGCCAGCGCCGCCTGACCCGTGCGATCGAGGCCGCGGCCGACGCGGTGGTCTTGACGGACCGCGACGGCAAGATCATCCAGGTCAACCCGGCCTTCACCCGGCTGACCGGCTATACGGCCGAGGAGGCGATCGGCCAGACGCCGCGTTTGCTCAAGAGCGGCTACCAGGCGCCCGAAACCTACGAAGAACTCTGGAAAACGATCACCGCGGGGAAGTGCTGGGGAGGCCTGCTGGTCAACCGGCGCAAGGACGGCAACACCTACCACGCGTCGCTGACCGTTTCCCCGGTGATGGACCAGAAAGGCAACGTCGAAGGGTTCGTGGGAATCCATCGCGACATCAGTACGCAGATCGCGCTGGAAGAAGAGCTGCACGCCACCAACGAGGCGCTCTCCGAGGCGCTGCGGCGCAAGAAGTCGGCCACGCTCACGCTCGAAAAGACGCTCGACGAGCTCAAGACGGCCAACAGCTTCCAGAACAAGATGCTCCAGACGGCGGCCACCGCGATTTTCACGGTGGACACCAACCAGCGCATTACCGGCGTCAACGAGGCCTTCGAGCACATCACCGGCTACAGCGAGGCGGACGTCCTGGGCAAACCGTGCAGTGTGCTGCGCGGCGAACCTTGCGCCCGCGAGTGCCGGCTGTTCGGGGCCGCGTTTACCGATCGCGTGTTCCGCCAGCAATGCACGATCCATGCGAAAGACGGTCGCGAACTCGTGATCCTGAAAAACGCCGACGTCTATCGCGACGAAGGCGGTCGCGTGGTCGGCGGGATCGAGTCGTTCGTCGACGTCACCTCGCTGATCGAGGCCCGGCGACTGGCCGAAGAGGCGAGCCGCTCCAAGAGCGAATTCCTGGCGAACATGAGCCACGAGATTCGCACGCCGATGACGGCCATCCTCGGGTTTTCGGAAACCCTGCTGGACCCGGACCTCTCGGAAGCCGAGCGGATCGACGCCATCCGCACGATCCGCCGCAACGGCGAACACCTGCTTCAGATCATCAACGACATCCTCGACCTCTCCAAGATCGAGGCGGGCAAGCTCGACGTGGAACGCATTCCGTGTTCGCCCGTCCAGATCGCGCGCGAGGTGATCGAGCTCATGCGGGTGCGCGCCGAAGGCAAGGGCATCGATCTCGATCTGGTGTTCGAGGGGCCGCTGCCGGAGCGGGTCCAGAGCGACCCGACGCGTCTGCGCCAGATCCTCGTCAACCTGCTGGGCAACGCGATCAAGTTCACCGAGCGGGGCGGCGTGCGGCTGGTGGTCCGTTTGGCCGGCGAGGATCCGCGGCGGCCGATGCTGCGCTTCGACGTCATCGACACCGGCATCGGCATGAACGACGACCAGATGGCGCGTCTGTTCCGTCCGTTCACGCAGGCCGATACTTCGACCACGCGCCGATTCGGCGGTACCGGGCTCGGGCTGACGATCAGCAAACGGCTGGCGAAGATGCTCGGCGGCGACATCACCATTTCGAGCCGGCTCGGCCAGGGCAGCACGTTCACGCTGACGATCGCCACCGGCCCGCTCGATGGCGTCAAGTTCGTTCAGCAGCCCGATGCGACCGATTCGGAAGAAGCGCGCGAGCAGGCATCCGACGGCGCCCGTCCCGCGGTCGCCGAGGCGAAGCTGGACTGCCGGATTCTTCTGGCCGAGGACGGCCGCGACAACCAGCGCCTCATCTCCTACTTTCTGCGCCGGGCCGGGGCGCGGGTCGAAGTGGTCGAGAACGGCCGGCTGGCGGTGGAGGCCGCCCTGCGGGCCGAACAGGCCGGCGAGCCGTTCGACGTCATCCTCATGGACATGCAGATGCCGGAGCTGGACGGTTACGGAGCTACGGCCGAGCTGCGGTCCCGGGGATACACGCGCCCCATCATCGCGCTGACGGCCAACGCGATGGAAGGCGACCGCGAGAAATGCCTTCAGGCCGGCTGCGATGATTTCGCCACCAAGCCCGTCGATCGCCGCAAATTGCTGGCTGCGATCGTCGACCAGGTCGGGCGCATCGAACGCCGGGCCTCCCAGCCCTGACGTCTCCGCGTCGCCGCAATGCCGCGACGCGCCGGTGATGTTGCGCGCGGGCCGTGGGCCGCTCACGGTGTGCGCCGCCTCGTCTTCACTCCGGCGTCCCCCCCCAACAAACCGTGCATCTCCGGCAGGGCAATGATAATATCGCAGGCATAAACAGTGGTTTGCCGACTCCGCTGGGCGCCGATCGACGCGGCGGAAACCGTTGTTCAATTCCAGAAAGAGGGGTGAGCCATGAACAGACGCCGATTCGTGTGGGTACTGCTGATCGTTGCGCCGCTGACGGGCGTGGCCCAAGCCGATCCTGGTGAACTCCCGCTTCTGAGCGTGCGCGGCGTACGCGTCGCAGATTACAGTCTGGACTCGGGCACCGTTGAGCCGGAAGGCTACGGCGGGCGCATCGGACGTCCCATCTGGGAGGCCACGACACCCAGCGGGTATTACTTCGGCGCGATGGCCTGGGACACCAGCGGGATGCTGTGTCTGGACTGGGGGGACATCGCCCCGGCCGTCGCGGGTGGGTTCAGTTTTTCCTACGGAACGGAGGTGGTGGACCCGCTGGCCGTCACTTGCCGAATCATTTTCTACGGGAATGACGACGGCTGGAACAGCACGGACCGCACGGCCATCGCGGGGTTCACGCTGACGGACCTGCCCGCCGCCGATCCCAATGGTGCGTACAACACCTGGATCATCAACGTCCCGCTCGATTGGCTCGAGTTTTCGGGAGTGCCGGACGTGGACGGCGACGGCCTCGGCGATTTCAGCTACACCTACTGGTTCCCTGGAATGATCGGCACGCACACGGGGCCGGTCATCGCCGGCGATCCCAACACTCCCGGGCAGGGAGCGGGGATGGAGGATGCTTTCGACGGGTTTGTTCCAGTCGATCCGGGCGATCCCAATACGGACTTCGACTACTACGCGACGCTTTGGTTCGGTGCTGTTCCCTTTGCGCAGTTCTACATGGTGGTGCGAGAAATGGAGCCATTCCTCCACTGTCCTTACGAAGGCGAGCACGGCGGTTTCTGCACGGACGACATCGCCGAACCGTACGACTGCGTGGTGGGCCTGGAGGATCTCGCCGTACTGTTGACGAACTACGGCACGACTTCGGGGGCCACGCACGACGAGGGCGATCTGGAAGGCTACGACGGGGACGTCGATCTGGCCGACCTCGCGCACCTGCTCGCCCACTACGGCGACGACTGCAACGAGTGACCCCCGGCGACCATCGGACCTGCGGGCCGCGCTCAGAGCTGGCCCGGCGGTCGGCGGCCGGCGCCTTTGCGCTTCGTGAGAGAATCGCCCAGATCGGCGCGGGCCTGCTCCGCCAGCGCCTGGAGCCGGGCCAGGACGTCCGGGTGCTGGTCGATCACGTTGTGACGCTCGCCGATGTCGTTTTCGAGGTCGTACAGCTCCAGTCCGCACGTCGGATAGGTGTAGCCGTGGGGCATGCCGTCACGCCCCGGCTCGCCGGTCAGGCTGCGGTACTTGTGCGGAAACACCAGCTTCCACCTGCCGCTGCGCAGCGCCTCCAGGTCGTTGGCGTGATAATAGAAATACAGCGCCTCGTGGGGTGACCTGGCCCCGGCGACGCCGGCCATCAGCGGCCAGATGTCCTGGCCGTCGATCTTGTGCTCGGGCAACCGGGCGCCGATCAGCCGGGCCACGGTCGGCAGGATGTCGATCGTCATCACCGGCTCACGGCAGACCGCGCCCGCCGGCACTTTCCCCGGCCAGCGCACGATGCACGGTTCGCGGATCCCGCCTTCCCAGGTCGTGCCCTTGCCCTCGCGCAGCGGCTTGGCCGAGCCGGCGTGGTTGCCGTAAGAGAGCCACGGACCGTTGTCGGAGGTGAAGATCACCAGCGTGTGGTCGTCGATCCCGCATTCCTCGAGCGTCGCCAGCACCCGGCCGACCGACCAGTCGATTTCCGCGACCACGTCGCCGTAGAGCCCGCGCGGCGTCTTGCCCCTGAATTTCTGCGACACGAACAGCGGGACGTGCGGCATCGGATGCGCGAGATACAAAAAGAACGGGCGGTCGCGGTGACGGCGGATGAAATCCACCGACCGCTGCGTGAACAGCGTCGTGAACCTGGCCTGGTCGGCGCCGGTGATTCTCGGATTGACGACTGTTTCCCCTTCGTACAGCGGCAGGTCGGGGTAGCCGCCCTTGCGCTTGGCCACGTCGGGCGGCAGGTGGGCGTAGGCGGGGTGCAGCGGCCACATGTCGTTCGAGTAGGGGATGCCGCAGAACTCGTCGAACCCGTGGCGCGTCGGCAGGAACGGCGGCTTGTCTCCGAGGTGCCATTTGCCGAAGATCGCGGTGGCGTATCCCTTCTGCTTGCAGACTTCCGCCAGCGTCATCTCGTCGGCGTTGATGCCGTGCCGGCTGCGCGGCCCGAGCGCCCCGGTGATGCCGATGCGGTTCGGATAGCACCCCGTCAGCAGGGCCGCCCGCGACGCCGAGCACACCGGCTGCGCGACGTAGAAATCGGTGAAGCGCAAACCCTCGGCCGCCATCCGGTCGAGGTTGGGCGTTCTGAATCCTTCGGCGCCGTAGGTGCCGACGTCGGCGTACCCGAGGTCATCGACGAAGATGATGACGATGTTGGGCGGGCGTTGGCCGGCCGGTCTTCCCGCGAAGACGCGCGGGGCCGCCAGGGCCGCCGCCCCGGCTCCGAGCGTGGCCAGGAACTCGCGGCGAGTCACGAGCCGAGTGGGCAGATCGTTCATCGGATACCTCCCGCGCCCCCGATGCGCCACCAGACGCGATGCGCGTGGCCTGGTTGTGGATGATCCCCAAGTCTAGCAGTCGGCGCCGATCCCCGCCAGAAAGCACCGCAGCGGCGCGCACCCACGCTCGGGCGACGGCATGTGCGGGGTGTGGCATGCGCGCCGCCGGCCCGAATGGCGGACGGATGCCGCGCGGCGTTGCGCTCAATCCGTGCCCGAACCGCTAAGTCGGGCGGGGCTCCGGAGGCCCATCCGCCTCCCAAGCCGTCTCGGTTACGCCCGCCAGGTGGTTGTCGTAGCGGGCGAATACGAACAATGCGTCCGAGAGACGGTTCAGGTAGACGACGACGTGCGTTTCGAACGGCTCGGACGCCAGCAGGCGCACCACGGCGCGTTCGGCCCGGCGGCAAACGGTGCGGGCAAGGTGCAGGGCCGCGGCCGCGGGCGTGCCTCCGGGGAGGATGAACGCGGTCAGCGCGGGCAGGTCGGCCTCGAACCGGTCGATGGTGCGCTCCAGGGCGGCGACGTGTCGCTTTTCGATAATCGGCAGACCGGCAGGTCGACGCGGCCCCGGTGGCGTACTGAGCTCCGCGCCGGCGCGGAACAGGTCCGCCTGGCACTGGCTCAGCGGCTCGACGAGCGGCGATGCGGGGCCGGTGGCCAGAACCACGCCCAGGGATGCACTGAGTTCGTCAACGGTGCCGTAGGCTTCGAGCCGGGCAGCGGATTTCGACACCCTGGTTCCGTCGCCCAGGCGCGTGGAGCCGTCGTCGCCGATGCCCGTGTAGATACGTCGGGTTGCCATCGCAATCTCCCGTACCGCCCGGACTGCGGGGGCGTTGGGCGTGCAGTGTACCACCGGGCGCTCGGCCCCGCGCCGGTATCGGGGGAACGGAGTTTCTATCGGCCGCAGTGTTCTGGCGGCGATTTGTCGTCACGTCGTTTCTGCCCCTGCGCGAACGTTTCGTACACTTCCCAAAGATTCGCATGGCGTTTCGCCGCGCCGGTGGGACGGCCCGGCGAGACGCCCCCGCAATGAAGGTGGAGCAGCCCCGTGGACAACTGGAAATCGTCGTTTCTGGAGAAGCTGCACCGGGCCCAGGAACAGTGCGCCCGGAAGTTCAGCGACGCGATCGAGCAGAGCGTCGTTCCCGTCTTCGACGACCTGGCCGAGTTCCTGCGCGACAACGGCTTTACCGCCTCGACGCCTCTCAGGGAATCCGACCACCGTTCGTTCAAGATGGAGCTGGCGGAGAACGCCTACGTGCTGATGATCTTCCGGTTCACGGGCGTGGGGGAGTTCGAGTTGCGCACCGAGACGTTCGTACCGGGCGCCGAACCGATTCTGGACAAGTCGCCGTGCCGCGTCGTCGATATCGACCACGACTGGGCCCAGCGCAAGTTCCACGACGCCCTGGATCGCTTCGTCGATCTGCTCGCGGGCCAGAAGGCCGCGGCCGACGCCGAGGAACTCGTAGCCGTCTGAACCGAACCCGACCTTCCCCGCGGGACCGAACCCACGTGTGGGGGAGCTGGCGGGCGGCACGGGCCGGCGCAACGCCTGCCCGTGCCCGACTTTTGCGCCGATGGCGCGTGCCGGCTTGCGGCCATTGCCCACCCTTTCGCCGCGGTCATGGGCCAGGCCCCGGGGCCTCGTTCCGTATCGGTGCCTCTGTGGCCCCCGGGTGCCTGCGGTCCGGGCTCTGCCCGGGCACGATCCGACGCAGGGCTGTCGAGAAAACCGGTCGGGCGGAAGCGTCGCGTTTTCTTGGGAGGCCGGGCAAAGCCCGGCCAACCTGGCTCGTCTTTGCGGCTTGCTGTCTCGTTGCTCTCGTTCCTCGATCGTCCGGAACAGGAGACTGATGCGTGTGCAGATGGTGCACACGGGGCGCTGCGGGGTCGGCGGTGGCGCCGCGGCGCGTCGGTCGCTATGCCTTCGCGTTGGCCGCTGGAACCTCCAACCCTTCGGGCAGCTCCTGGGTATGCTTGCACTTGGGGTAGTTGCTGCATCCGAGGAACTTGCCGCGCGGGCCCTGGCGGATGAGCATCGGGGCGCCGCATTCGTCGCAGGGGATGTCGGTCGGGATCGGCTTGGGCCGCGCCGGCGCGGGCATCTGCGCTTCGGCGTCCTTCTTGGCCTGGCCGCGCAGGTTGGCGACGAACCGGCATCGCGGGAAGTTCGTACACGAGAAGAACGGCCCGAAGCGTCCGCGCTTGAGCTCCATGACGCTTCCGCATTCGGGGCACACCAGCTTCTCCGATCCCGACGGCAGGTTCTCCACCACGGGCCGCCCCGTGCGGGTCCAGGCGAATCCCGGCGGCGGATCGCCGAGATCGGCCACCTTGGTTCCCTTGCGGGAAGCCTTGCCGCCTTTGCGGCTGCCCGAGGCGGTCTTGGCCGCACCGCCGCCGTCGCCCGCGGCGGCGTTGGCTTCGCTGGCGGCCTGGGCCCGCGCCTCGTCCGTCACGGGGTGGGAGACGCGCAACTCGTCGAGCTTCTCGATCGGCTTGGTGTTGCGGCAGCGCGGGAAGCCGCTGCACGCGATGAACTTGCCCCGGCTGCCCTTGCGTATCACCATCGGCCGGCCGCAGCGATCGCACGCCACGCCGGCGTCCTCGGGTGGCGGAGCCGGCGGCTTCTTGACGGCGACGCCCTCCGGGATCGACGCGGTGTTCTTGCACTTGGGGTAACGGTCGCAGCCCAGGAACGCCCGCCGGCCCTTGAACTTGACCCGCATCGTCCCCTCGCCGCAGGCGTCGCAAGGTTGGGTGAGCGCGTCCGCCTCGACCATCCTGAGCGGGTTGCCGCCCTCGTCGCAGGGGACGGTGTGCCGGCACTCGGGGTAGCCCGAGCAGCCCAGGAACATGCCCGTGCGCGATTGCCGCAGAACCATCGGCTTGCCGCACAGCTCGCAGGTGTGCTGCGTCTCGGGCACGATGGGGCGGCCGGCGCGGTCCACGTTGAGCGTGCCGGTGCAGTCGGGGTAACGCGAACAGGACAGGAATCGGCCGCTCTTGCCCCAGCGGTAGACCATCGGCGCTTCGCACTGGGGACACTTGTATTCGCTCGGCTGGCTGCGCGATTCCTCCATTTCCTTGCCGGCCTTTTCGAGCAGCTCCTTGAACGGGTCGTAGAACTCGTGCAGTACGTGGATCCAGTCGAGGTGGGCGTCCTCGATCTTGTCCAGCTCGTCTTCCATGTAGGACGTGAACTTCACGTCCATGATCTTCGGAAAGTGCTGCACCAGCTTGTCGGTCACGATCTCGCCCAGCGGTGTCGGGTAGAACTTGCGGTCGGTCTGCTCCACGTAGCCGCGCTTCTGGATCGTGTCGATGATCGTGGCGTAGGTGCTGGGCCGCCCGATGCCTTCGGCTTCGAGCGTCTTGACCAGCGACGCCTCCGTATACCGCGGCGGGGGCGAGGTAAACTGCTGCCGGGCCTCGATATCCAGCGTGCCCACCGGAGAACCCTTCTCGAGCGGTGGCAGAATCTGGTCTTCACTGGTGACGCCCGTGATCCGCATGAACCCGTCGAACACCAGCTTGCGGCCGCTGCCGGTGAACCGGGCTTCTCCGCGTGCGGTCTGGCAGGTCAGCGTCACGCTGGTCGAATCCCACCGGGCGGGTGCCATCTGGCAGGCCACGAACCGCTTCCAGATCAGGTTGTAGAGCTTGAACTGGTCGGCGGTCAGCGCCTTGCGCACGCTTTCGGGCGTGCGGGTGGGGTCGGTCGGCCGGATCGCTTCGTGAGCCTCCTGGGCCCGCGCCTGGCGCTTGCCGAAGACGTTGGGTTTCTCGGGCAGGTAAGGTTTGCCGAACTCGTCGTGGATGAAGTCCCGAACCGCCGCGACCGCCTCCTTCGCGAGGTTCGTCGAATCGGTACGCATGTAGGTGATCAGACCGACCGGCCCCTCGCCGTTGAGGTCCACGCCCTCGTAGAGCCCCTGGGCGATGCGCATCGTGCGCGAGGCCGAATAGCGCAGGACGTTGCTGGCCTGCTGCTGGAGCGTCGCGGTCGTGAACGGGGCCGGCGGACGGGTCGTCGTCCGCCTGGTACTGAGGTCGGAAACGACCAGTGCGGGGGGCTCTCCCGGGCGCCGGCCGCGCACGATCCGCGCTTTCTTGAGGCCCAGGTGGGCGTACTCTTCCCAGTCCTCGCGCTCGATCCGCTCGACCGGCCAGCCGAGGGCATCGAGTATGGCCGCGGCGTCCTCGGCGTTATCGGCCGCGTACGGCTTGCCGTCCAACTGCTGCAACTCGACGCGGAAGGCGCCGTGCTTCGAGAGCCACGCCTGGATGTCTTTCTGCGTGGGTTCTTTCCGGGCCAGCTTCTGCCACCGCGGCCCGAGCGTGGCGGCGGCCGCCGGGTCGCCCGTGACGTATGCCAGGATTTTCCAGCTTTCCTGCGGAACGAACGCGCGGATCTCGCGCTCGCGATCGACGATCAGCCGAACCGCGACCGACTGCACGCGCCCGGCCGAGAGCCCCTTGGCGATCTTCTTCCACAGCAGCGGGGAAATCTCGTAGCCGACGATCCGGTCGAGAATCCGCCGGGCCTGCTGGGCGTTGACCCGGTCGTGATCGATCTCGTGCGGATGCGTGAACGCTTCCGCGATGGCCCGCTTGGTGATCTCGTTGAAGATGACCCGGCGCACGCGGTCTTCGGGCAGCCCGAGCGCCTCGACGAGGTGCCACGCGATGGCTTCTCCCTCGCGGTCGCGGTCGGTCGCGAGGTAGACGATGGGGGCCTTGCCGGCGAGTTTCTTGAGCTCGTTGACGACCTTGGTGCGCCCCCGGACGAGCTCGTATTGCGGCTTGAATCCGTCGGCCAGGTCGATTCCGAAGCTGCTCTTGGGGAGGTCGCGGACGTGGCCCATCGAGGCCTTGACGACGTAATCGTCACCGAGGTAGCGGTTGATCGTCCTTGCTTTGGCGGGGGACTCGACGATGACCAGGGCCTTGCCGTTCCCGTTGCCGCCTCGCTTTGCTGCCATGCGTTTGCGCCTCTAACTCTCGTGGAAGCCGGCGGTTGCATCTGCAACGCCCGTGCCGGACTTCCTATATGATCGGCCGCGACCGGTGCGAAACTTCATCGCGGCCCGGCCGGCGCGTCGCGGAAGATACTTAGGAG
>CAYRXN010000134.1:0-2859 GCA_964428275.1 uncultured Planctomycetales bacterium
TTTTCTCATCGTCCTGTTCGTAGCATTCGTCGGGGCGTGCTTGCGCCTCGTCATTTACCAGTCTGGCTCCCCCTCGTATCTCGCGCCCATCAGCATACTAGGACGCTTCGCCACAAGGCGATGGGTGATTCCGGGATTCGACGTTGTTTTCCTGGCTCCGCTGGCGGCTGTCGTGAGCGGCCCCGTGCTGGAGCTGGTACTTGGCGCTCTGGGTACACCACCCGATGTTCGTGTCGCGCTGGCGGTCACGCTCGTGCTGGCGCTCCTGCTGGACGTCGGGCCGCGGCTGAGAGACTGGCGTCTTGCCGGGTGGCATCGCATTTCGTTCGGGTTCCCGTCGAATTCGTTCATCGAGGTGTGATTTTCCAGTCCACTCGGGTTGCGACTCGGAGTGATCCGCTCGGAGTGCGACCCCGAACGCAAAGAAGTGCGCGCCAAGTGCAGGAATATGGCGTACACGGAGGATGTTGGTACACCGGCGACGGCGCGGGCTTCAGGCCTGCGGTGTTACGTGTTGTTCTTGTTATTCCGGTCGCCTTGGTGCCCCGACCCGTTCGTACCTCAGCGCCGAAGTTCCCGTTGGTTGTGGTCCCAGCCCGCGCTGGTCCGGTTCGAAACGGCGTGGCGGACTGGATGGGTACCGAAACCGATTGGGGAGAGATGCAGGACGCGGTCTTACGCACCCCCTGAAACCGCAGTCGCGATGAACTCGTCGCGAAGTCCAGCTCCAGGCCTATAATCCGGCGTATGAACAGGAACGATCTCGCTCGACGCTTATCGTGCGCGCGACTTGCCGCGTGCGCGCCCAGGTGGTTCTCCCGCGGGCTGGTCCTCGCGCTCGGCGCGGGGATGCTGCTGGCAAGCACGCCGGTGGCCCGCGCGGCGCAGTGGCCTCCCGCACCGCCGCTGCCCCACCCCGACCAGCAGGAAGTCGGCTTTCTGCCGCCGTCGGTGTCGGTCGAGCCGCACGGGCGCGGGTTGTGGGACGTGACGTTTCGTTTCAAGCCGCCTGAGCGCGTCAGCCGGGTGTCGCTGGCGGGCAACTTCAACGGCTGGAACCCGGACGCCGAACCGATGAAAGGCCCCGACGCCGACGGCCGCTGGTCGGTCACGACGCTGCTGAGCCCCGGGCGCTACCAGTACAAGTTCGTGCTCGACGGCGTGCGCTGGGTGCCCGACCCGACCAACCCCGACAAGACGCCCGACAACTACAACGGCTTCAACTCCGTGCTCACGCTCGGGCGGCTGGCGTCGATGAACGTTTCCAACGCCCGGGTCGGCGACGGCAAGATCAACAGCCTGGGCGTCCACCACGACCCCACGCGTCCGCTCTATTTTCAGACGCTCGATTCCGCCCGCGTGCTCCTGCGCCTGCGCACGCTGGCACACGACGTGGAACGCGTCGCGCTCGCGGTCCGCGGCGGGCCGACCGTGGAGATGCACGTCACGTTGCGCGGACCGCTGTTCGAGATCTGGGAGACGCGCTGCGCCCTGCCCGCGGCGCTGCGCGACAAGGAGTTCGAGTACGCTTTTGTCATGAAAGACGCCCAACGCCGCGCCTCGGCGCCCGATACCTACACCGGCCGCCTCGACGCCACCCGCGTGTTCGACGCCCCCGACTGGGCCGTGGACGCCGTCTGGTACCAGATCATGCCCGACCGCTTCCGCAACGGCACCACCGCCAACGACCCCCACCCCGTCCGCCCCTGGACCAGCGAGTGGTTCACACCCTCTCCCTGGGAAAAGGAGAGCGGTCAGAGTTTCTACAAGTGGTACGTTTTCTCGCGTCTCTACGGCGGGGACATCCAGGGCATCGAGCAGAAGCTGGACTATCTGAAGGAGCTCGGCGTCAACGCGATCTATCTCAATCCGGTCTTTCAGTCGCCCTCGCACCACAAGTACAACGCCTGCAACTACCTGCACGTGGACGAGCATCTCGGCGTCGTCGGGGACTACGAACAGACCGTCGCGAAAGAGGACCTGCTCGATCCGGCGACCTGGCAGTGGACCGCTTCCGATCGCGTCTTTCTCGACTTCATCAGGAAGGCCCACGCCGCCGGCATCCGCGTCATCATCGACGGCGTGTTCAACCACGTCGGCCGCTGCCATCCGGCGTTTCAGGACGTGCTCAAGAACGGGCCGGAATCCCGCTTCGCAGACTGGTTCGACGTGATTTCGTGGAAGCCCTTCAAGTATCGCGGCTGGGCCGGCCACGACTCGCTCCCGGTGTTCAGAAAGTCGCCGGAGGGCCTGGCCAGCGAAACGCTCAAAGAGCACATCTTCAACATCACCCGGCGCTGGATGGACCCCGACGGCGACGGCGACCCCAGCGACGGCATCGACGGCTGGCGGCTCGACGTGCCCAACCTCATCCCCGCGCCGTTCTGGGTCGAGTGGCGCCGGGTCGTCAAGGAGGTCAACCCCGAGGCCTACATCACCGGCGAAATCTGGGACCGGGCCGATCGCTGGCTCGACGGGCAACACTTCGACGCGGTGATGAACTACGAATTCGCGCGGGCCGCCGTCGCGTGGCTGTTCAACCGCGATCCGAAAATGAAGCTCACGCCGTCGAGGATCGACCGCCGGCTGGCGAAGCTGCGGCTGGCGTATCCCTCGAAGGCCAACTACGTCCTGCAAAACCTGCTCGACAGCCACGACACCGACCGGCTCGTCTCGATGGCGCTCAATTCGGACCGGGCCTACGACAAGATGAACCGGGTGCAGGACGACAATCCCAAGTACAACAACGCCAAACCCGGCCCCGCCGAGTACCGCCGGGCCCGGCTCGCCGTGCTGCTCCAGATGACCTACGTGGGCGCGCCGCTGATCTACTACGGCGACGAGGTGGGCATGTGGGGC
>CAYRXN010000135.1:0-5923 GCA_964428275.1 uncultured Planctomycetales bacterium
CGAGCGGATTTTCCCGCCAATTACGCACAAAAGAGGGGAAAAACCGTGTTTTTCACGGGTTTTTGGGTTGCGGCGCTTGACGAAACGGCAAAAGCGTGCCATTAGTTCCCTCGGTGGAACCGTAGGGGTCGGTGTCGTTTCGCCCTTTATTTGTAGCGTCAAACGATTCGACCCGCGCCACGGATGATGTCAGCCGCCCTGTGTGTTGCAACGGCGGCTACCACGAGTGTCTCGCGCGGCCCTTCGGTCAGAGGGTCGCCGGTAAGGAGGAAGACATGGCCAAGAAGAAAACTGCGAAAAAAGCCGCTGCCAAACCCCGTACGAAGTCGGAGATCTTCACCTACCTCGCGCAGGAAACCGGCGTGAGCAAGAAGCAGGTCGCCGCGATGTTCGAAGGACTCAGCGGGCTGATCAAAAAGGACCTCAGCGCCCGCGGCCCGGGGGCCTTCACCGTTCCCGGCCTGATGAAGATCGTCGTTCAGAAAAAGCCCGCCACCAAGGCCCGCAAGGGCATCAACCCCTTCACCCGCGAAGAGATGGTGTTCAAAGCCAAGCCGGCCCGGAAGGTCGTCAAGGTCCGCCCGCTCAAGAAGCTCAAGGAAATGGTGTAAACCGCCAACGACGCACCGTGAATCAGACCCACCGGCACCCCGGCCCGCGACGAGGTCGGGGTGCCTTTTCCTGGGGCGCGGTGGCCCCCCAAAGGCCCCTGCCCCGCGGCGCGCACAGCCCCTCCCCCTTCGACATCCACGCAAGCAAGGCAAACCGCAACACTGCGGTGCCCGTGGCGAAGATTATCGAGTCCGACGCCGCCGGGTGGTCGTTTTCGGAAGTTTGCCGTTACGGCCGGTTCGCCGCCGCAGAACCATCTCGGCCAGCGAGCGCACGTCGTCGACTTCCACCTGTCCGAGCACGATGGACTGCTCGGTCTTGTCGAGCTCGACAAACCACGTGATCAGCCGGCCAAGCAACATCTTGATCGACATGCCGCGCGCAGAACACACGTCGTCGAGACGCCGCTTCGATTCCGGCGCGAGGTGCACACTGACGATATTAGGACGCTTCTTCGTTTTCATATCACACCGCGCATAGTATTGCACCGTGACAGATATCTGTCACGGGGGTAGCGGGAGAATCTGGGTACTTTTTTTCTGCCCGAATCGGGCGGGTTGGGGAAATTGCCGCCCGGTGCCGGGGGTTTCCGGGTGGGTCGTGTCGTGCTTCCACCGTCGGGATCGGTTCGGCCCGCAGGTTCCAATCTGCGGGGCTGGGCGCGGCGCGTACCGCGCGGTTCACGCACCGCCGGCGGATGCTTCGATCCTGGGATACTGCATCAGCGTTGTCGCACGACGGCGAGCTGGTAGATGTCCCGGCCTTCCCGGCGGTACTTGATCTCGAAGTTGGTCGCCGGGCCGCTTTCGTCGTCGATGCCGAAGACCGGATCGCCGAAAGCGACCTGCTTCAGATCATCACGGCCGAGCAGCAGCGCGGTGATGATCTCGAAATACTCGGCATGATCCGTCTGCACCGCGAGCCGGCCGCCCACCTTCAGGCACGCGACGGCGGCATCGACGAACGCGGGTTGAAACAGTCGCCGCTTGTGGTGGCGCTTCTTGGGCCACGGGTCGGGGTGGTAGACGTGCAGGGCGGCCAGCGAGTCGCGCGGGCACTGCACGCGGATGAAGTGCGCGGCGTCGGTGCGGACCATCCGCGCGTTGGTCACGCCCCAGCGGCGTAACCGATCCGCCGCGAAACGGAAGAACTGGTTGGCCCACTCGATCCCGAGGAAGTTGCGCTCTGGATGGGCCCGGGCCCGCCGCAGGAGGAATCCGGCCTTGCCGGTGCCGATCTCCACTTCGACCGGAGCACCGTTGCCGAACAGGGTTTCCCAGCACAGGTTCTCCAGCGCGGCCGGATCGATCGCGACAGCGCCGAGGTCGAAGTGTTTCTTCATGCCTGGCTCCGCCGGCGGTTCGGGCGCCGGGTTCGAGCGGCGGCGCTTCAGCCGCCCCGCTTGCGGTCGGCGGCGGGCGCCTGGGCGGGGGGATCGGCCGCCCGGGCCGGCGCAGCCCCGCCGCGCTGCTTGCGTTTTTCCCGGATCGTTTTCACGTACTGTTCGATGGCCCGCGGCCCGAAGTCTCCCTCGAACTCCTCGTACAGGCGGCGAATGAGGTAGCGGCAATCGGACTCGACCCGCCGCATGGCTTCGCCGCGGAACAGGTAGCGCGGCGCGCAGACGCAGTACACGCAGACCTCGAAACGGATCTCGCGGCCGGTGTCGCAGGCCGCGCAGAGGAACTCGCGGCTGACCAGGTGGTCGCTGATGTAGCTGGGTCGGTCGAAGTAGAAGATCGCCTTGCCGTCCTCGCTCAGGCCCATCTGGATCTGCGTGCGGATCGTATAGTCCGAGGCGCCGAAGCCCGCGTCGGCCTTGATCTGGTAGCGCACGGTCTTGCCGCGGAGCAGCCGGGGCAGCGCGCCGTCGAGCGGGTCGGCATCCGTGGCCAGCCAGGGCGGCGGGGCGAGAAACTGCGCCCCGAGGATCGCTTCAGGATAGAGCCGCGGGTAGAGCTCGGCGTCGCACGCCCGCATCAGCATCAGCGGCAGAATCCTGTCGCGATAAGGCTCCGGCCAGTGGTCGCGCGGAATCGCCCAGCGCGCCCGCACGGCCACGACCGGCCACTGCCTGGTCACCTGGAACTGCGGCGCGCCGCCGACCGGGACGAACGAATCGGCCCGCAGGTCGCGCGGGTATTCGTACTTCTGGCCGAGGTAGCGGAATCGCAGCGACGTGAACCCGTCGCCCCAGTTCACCGCCAGTCCCTGCGGCCGCCCGGCCTGCGCCGCCGCGACACCCGCCATCACGACGAGCAGACCGGCCAGCAGCCCCGCGCCGGCGCTGGCGACTGCGCGGCGGGCGCTGCCGCCGGCGGGCTCCGCCGGGTTCGCGACGGTGGCGATGTCGATCTTCATGGCTGTGGCTCCGGAAAGGGCACGCCGTCGGGAAGGGCCGATCCGCGGCGGTGCGCCTCGATCGTATTGTACCGATCAACGGGCCGGCGGCGCCTCGTCCGCCATCGCCTCGGCCAGCGCGACGATGCGCTGGGCCCGCTTGACGACGGGCGGGTCGATCATCTTGCTGCCGAGCGAAACGGCCGCCAGGCCGCGGGCCTGCGCGTCCTCGAACGCCTCGACGATTCGCCGGGCCTTCTCCAGCTCGGCGGGGGCGGGGGCGAACGCCTCGTGAATCACGCGAATCTGACGCGGGTGGATGCAGCCCTTGCCGTCGAACCCGAGTCCCTTGGCCTCCAGCACCGCCCGGCGCAGCCCCTCCATGTCGGCGATGTCGGAAAACACCGTGTCGATCGGCTGGACGCCGGCGGCCCGCGCCGCGTTGACGACCTGGCTGCGGGCCCAGAAACTCTCGCGCCCCTCGGCGGTACGCTGCGCGCCGATGTCGGCGGTGTAGTCCTCCAGCCCGATCGTCAGGGCGCAGATCGTCTCGCCGGCGGTGGCGATTTCGTAGGCCCGGATCGCCCCCAGCGCGCTCTCGATGATCGGCATCAGGTAGACGGTCTGGTCGATGTGGTGGCGCGCGAGGATTTCGCCGATGCGCCGCTCCACGCGGCGAACCTGTTCGGGGTCTTCGACCTTGGGGACCAGGATCACGTGCACGTTGTGGGGGATGACGAACTCGAGGTCTTCGAGTCCGCGCTCGCCCTGGTTGATCCGCACCATGCGTTCGGCCCCGCAGAAGTCCACGCTGCGCAGGGCGTTGCGCACCAGCAGCCGGGCCTCGTCCTTGACCGACAAAGCGACGCTGTCCTCCAGGTCGAGAATGACGCCGTCGGGTTTGTGCAGGCCGGCGTTGAGCATGAACTTGGGTTCGTTGCCCGGCATGTAGAGCCGCGACCGCCGGAAACGGTCACGGGTGGTCGGATAACGGGCGTGCGGCTCCAGCGGCGGGAGGTAGCTGGGATGGTCGGCTTCGCGCAGCGCCCCCCGCGCGCGCCGCAGGGCCGCCTCGATCCGGGCCATCAGGACGAACGGAAGCGCTCCCGCGTCCTCGATTTCGATCCGCCCGTGTTCGACGTTCAGCCCGGCCGCCGCCGCGCGCGCCAGTTGGCGGATCGACTCGCCGTACATCGGCTCGACCTTGCTCTCGAGCGTCACGTCGATGCCGCCGCTGCCGGCCGGGGTAAACCGCACCCAGCAATCGGACCGCACGCCCGGTCCTCTCCGACCCGCCTCGCCGGCGCCCTTACGGTCATCAGCCCCGCTGCTCATCACGAACCTCCCACACCGGTCCCACACTCGCGGCGGACAACGGCCGCCCAACATGGCTGTCTAACGAATATCGTGATGCGATTCAACCGCTGCTCGTCCGGTACCGGGGGGATTCGCGCGGGCCTGGTCCCGTGCGGGCTGTCGCTCCCGTCCTGTGTGGGTCATGCGGCGTTTTCTCGCGATCGCATCCGCGGTTGACGGTTCAACCGCAGGTGTCTAGCTTGACGATTCTGATTACCAGGAGCCGTGATGCTGGCGTTGGCGTGGTCGAACCTGATGCACAACAAGCTCCGCAGCCTGCTCAGCGCGCTGGCGGTGGGGCTCGGCATCACGCTCATGCTCGTCTCGAAGGGACTGGCGACCGGGTCGATCGCCGAGGTCGCCCAGCGGATGCAGAGCGTGGACGCCGAGCTGGTGGTGCTTCCCGCGCAGGACAACATCATCTTCAGCAACGGGGCGCCGTTTCCCGACCTGATCCGCCGGCTGATCGCCAAACAGAAGGACGACCGCGGACCGATCGCCCAGTTCGTGATTCCGGTCTTCTTCGGCCAGGTTTCGATGGGCGGCCAGCAGCAGCGGCTTTTCGGCGTCGATCCGGCCCAGATGCCGTTGTTTCTCGGCCATCGGCGCGTGATCGAGGGACAGGCGTTCGATCGGGCGCGGGCCTTCGCCCGCCAGACGCAGGCACGCGGCGGCGAGCCGGTTCCCGAGCAGCCCGAAGCCTGGCAGGCGTACATATCGCCCGGACTCGAGCTCGTGATCGACGACCGGTTGCGGCGGGTCGGGCGGCTCGATCCGCAAACCGGGCAGCGCGTGCCGTACCGGATCGGCGACCGCATCCGCGTGATGGGGTACGACTTCCGGATCGTCGGGATCGTGGAGACCGGCGTGGCCGGGCGCGTCTTCGCCCCGCTCCAGACGATGCGCGAGATCGTGCTCGCCGGCGAGAAGAAATCGAGCATGTTCTTCGTCAAACTGCGGCCCGACATCGATCCGGTCGCCGCCGCCGACCGGCTCGCGGCCCTGCTCGGCACCGGGGCCCGCGTCGAGCTCAAGACCACCTACGGCAAGCTGCTGCGCGAGAGCTTCGCCCAGGTGAACATGTACATGAACGCATCCAGCGGGCTGGCGCTGGTCGTCTGTTTTCTGTTCATTCTCCTGACGATGTACACCGTCGTGATCGAGCGCACGCGCGAAATCGGCATTCTCAAGTCGTTGGGCGTGACCCGGCTCAACCTGCTGGCGCTCTCGGTCAGCGAGGCCCTGCTGATTTCGCTGGTCGGTGTCGGCGTCGGTATCGGCCTGGCCCTGCTCGCCAAGTACGCCCTGCACGTGGTCCGTCCGCTGCTGACGGTCACGCTCAGCGGCGAGCTGCTCGGCCTGGCCGTGCTGATCGGCCTCGTCGGTGGCGTGTTGAGCGCCCTCTACCCCGGCTATCGGGCCGCCCGGCTCGATCCCGCCACCGCCTTGAGCAGCGAATGAACGAACCGATGATCCACATCCGCGGCGTTTCGCACACCTACCACCACGGCGGGGTCGCCGAACCCGTGCTGCACGAGATCGACCTCGACATCGCGCCGGGCGAGTTCGTCGTCATCATGGGACCGTCGGGCTGCGGGAAAACCACGCTTTTGCG
>CAYRXN010000136.1:0-11751 GCA_964428275.1 uncultured Planctomycetales bacterium
GCACGGCCTCCAACCAGCCGCCGGCGAGCCCGCCGGCCAGATCGGCCAGACCGCCGGATGCGCCGCCGGACGCCACGCTGCTCGTGCCGTTCGTGCGATCGGTTCTTGACGCTAGGCCGCAGCGGGATAGACTGGGACAAACTCACAGAAGAACAGTCCCCGTAGCTCAACTGGATAGAGCGTTGGCCTCCGGAGCCAGAGGTTACAGGTTCGAATCCTGTCGGGGACGTGCCCGCCTGCGGCATGCGGGCAGGGAATCCACCGGCCGGTTCGGTCATCCTCAACGTTCGATTCAGCTCCCAGAGGCGTGATACACCGACTCCCGCACACGCGCCCGCAGGGCCGGCCACTGGCGGCGCCCGTTCAACCCGCACGCGAACGACGGCGATAGCTCGACGGCGTTCGCCCGGTCACGCGGCGGAAGCACGTCGCCAGATACTGGCTCGAACCGAAACCGCACTGAACCGCGATCTTCGAGAGCGGCAGGTCGGTCTCGGCGATCATGCGCGCCGCCACGCTGACGCGGTGGCGGACATAATAGTCGCCCGGGGCCAGCCCCGTTTCTCCCTTGAAACGGCGGTGGAAGTGGGACACGCTCTGCCCGACCATCTCGGCCAGCTCCGGAACCGAATAGGGCTCCTCGATCCGGCTGGTCATCAGGTCGATCGCCGTCGCCACCACCGGCGAATAGCCGCTGGTCTCGTCCGGCCGGTGACTGAACTGCACGACCTCGACGAGCATCTGGAGCAGCAGCGTGCGGGCCCGCAGGGTCACCAGCCGGTCGGTCGCCCGGTGGGCGTCGATCAGCTCGCCGATGATCTCGGCGATGCGGGGCGACGCGGCGAACTTCCGCCGCGGCAGGTGCCAGAGGCTGTTGTGCAACGCACGGGCTTCGTCGGCCGGTACGCCGAGATACCCGGCGGGCATGCGTTTGGGCAAATCGAGCAGCAACCAGTATTGCTCGCTCGGATGCCAGACGTCGTCGATGCCGCCGTGCATCTCGTCCGGCCACGTACAGAAGACGTGCCCGCCCGAGATGTCGTACTGCTCCTCCCCGACCTGCCAGCGCACCGAACCATTGGCGATGTAGAAAATCTCCATCGCACCCGGGTGGGCATGCGAGCTGAGCCGTTTGGCCGTGTGGCATTCGTCAAAACCGAGCATGATCAGTTCACGAATGCCCGGGATGGGCCGTGTGATGTGAACGTCTACGTCCTGATACTCCGATTCAGCGATGGGCTTTTTGTGTCTCATGTGCGATATTCTACCCCCACGCAGCCAGAGTGGTCAATATCCTGCCAGCTCGCCGGACGAATATCATACATTTGACGCGTTCCTGCGAGGGTCGGCTCGCGGAACGGACATGGTCGCGGGCCGTCAGTAACGGCCGCCTGACGAATACACCTTCTGCTCGAGCTTGGGCAGCATCTCGCGGGCCTTGATGGCCTGGGGCGAATCGGGGTACTGCTCGAGCAGGTCGTGGGTGATCCGCAGGGCTTCCTCGAAACGGCGCTGCTTGATGCGCTCGCTGATCTCGTTCTCCATCTTCTTGCGGGCCTGAATCTCGGCGTTTTCCTGGAGGGTCGGCAGTTGCAGCCGCAGCGCCTGCGCCTCGGGGGACTGGGGGAATCGCTGGATCAGCGACGTGGCGGCGTCGAGCGCGGCCTTCCACTCGCGCTTCGTGGTCGCCTCCTGGGCCTGGGCCATCAGCCGGGCCCGCTGCTCGGCCTGGGCCTTGTTGCGCTCGGCCCGCAGACGATGGGCCAGCTCGTTGGCCTTGGCCGAGTCGGGATGACGCTCGAGCAGCTCCTTGATGACCTCGGCGACGCGATCCCATGCGCCCAGCGCCGTGAGATCCTTGATCTGCCGCTGGGCCGCGTCGATATCGTGCGCCTCGACCTGGGCCCGCATCTGCTCGATCTGCTGTTCGAGCTTGTCCCACTCCTTGAAGTGCGGGAAACGCTCGCGGGCCTGCTGGACCCGCCGCCGAGCTTCGATCCAGTTGTGCTCGCGCAGCAGCAGCGGAACCTCGCGCATCAGCATGTCGAGCACGGCATGGCCCTGGGCATCGAGCCGCATGGCACGCTGCTGCTCGTTGAGCAGCGAGATGTCACGCACCTCACGCGTGAGCACGACGAGCTCCTCGAGCGCCTGGGAAATACTCTGCTCATAATCGGCCCGGGCAGAACGCGAGCCCCACTGGGACCATTCCGCCGACCGCTCGCCGCCGGTCTCCGCCGCGTTCTGGATCGCACCCAGCCGGCGGATCAGCTCGCTCAGCGCCAGCAGGATGACACCGACGGCAATGCCGCCGAGCATCGCCGCAAAGACCCCGAGCGCCGTTTCGAGGTTGAGCTGCTGGACGCGGCCGAGCGAAACAACCTCGTAAATGCACCAGATGGGCGCGGCGACAATCGCGAGCAAGCCGAAAATGTCGAGGGCACCGCGGATCAGTCCCGTGCGGCTGAACCCTTCCCGCTCATCGAACTCTGCATAATCTGCCATGGACCGCCTGCCTATTTGATTCAGGTGATGTCATTATTCCTGATTATCGGCAAAACGCAACCGAGCACGCACCACGAAACCGGCCCCGGCGCGCTGAGATGCGCGGTCGGGGCCGCCGGGGACGCGCCCCGGCCGCCGCCCCCCTTCCTGCGCGGGGGGCCTCGGCCCCGGCACGCCGTTTTTGCCCAAGCCGCGGAGACTCGTTACAGTTCGCCGATGAGGTCCTCCGAGTCTCGACGGGCACGGCCGCCGCGCGGCGGCGCAACAGGCGGGTTCCATCCATGCAAGCAACGCGGCGACTGCTCCTGGTCCGGCACGGTTTGCCCAACTACGCCGGCGGAAAGCGGGGCGACGAACCACCCGGACCTCCACTGTCCTACATCGGCATGCGACAAATCGAGCAGGCGATCCCCGTGGTCGTCCGCGCCGCCCCCGAAACGATCTACGCTTCTCCACTGGAGCGGGCCCTGCAGAGCGCCCGCCTCATCGCCGCCACCCTGGGGCTGCCGGTGCGCGTCGAAAGCGATCTGAAGGAATGGCACCGTACCGAGCACCTCTACCAGGTCAACGAGCGGAGCGCCCGCTGGTTGCACCGCTGGCTCGCCGGCGGGCAACGCTGCGCCGCCGTGCTTGGACACGCCTCTCCGCTGCTGTCGATCATCCGGACGGCACTCTATCTGCCTCATTACGCCTGGTGGCGCCCGGGCACCCGCGGGGCCGCGAACAACGGGCAACACGTTCCCGGCCGCCAGCCGCCCGCTGCCGCGCCGGCATCCGGGACGCGCGGCGCGGAGCCGTCCGGCCCGGCCGTCCGGTTGCGCCGCCCGCACTTCGTGCTGGATACGTGCGATCGGTTCGAGTTCGCGATGGGGTCGGTGTTCGAACTGCTCTTTACGCCGGATCGGGTGACGGCGCGATGCCTCCTCGAACCTCAGCCACGCGTCGTGCACGCGGAACGCGGCAGCCGGCCGGTTGCCTGCTTTCCGCGACCGGGGGGCGTGGGCCGCAACCGCGAGATGCAGCGGCCGTGGTTCGGACGTCTGATCGAGGGACCGCCGGGAGCCGCCGGGAGCCTCGGCGGACGGGACGCCGCGAGCCTGCGCTAGCGGCGGCGCAACGCGAACAGACCCGCCGCGACGAACAACGCCAGCGTGGCGGGCTCGGGCGTCAGGACCGCCTGGACGTGGGCCGTGCCCGTTCGGCTGTCGCCCAACGCCGCGTAGCTGCCCACGGTGAGACGATAGGTGTGAGCCGGGACCACCGAGAACGCCGCGTCGTAAGGCAGCGTGTCATCGACCCACCCCAGGCCGGTCTCGTATTCCCACGAGCGGGAATCGAGCAGAAGGTCGGCGGTGAGATCTTCCAGCTGGTAATACATCCCCGAGGTGAAGTAGTGCTCGCCGGCGTAGCCGTCGAACGCCAGCGCGAACGAACCGGTCAGCGGGTGGAACTCATAGACGACCTCGGCGTTGGCCCGGTTGTCGATGAGGTAGGGATCCTCACTGACGGCGCGGGCGTCGGCGATGATCGTGTCGAGCGTCGTGCCGAGCGTCGCACTGCTCATCGTGACCCAGCCGGCATCCCACCCGTCATCCACGTATTTCTCGGCCGAGCCGGTAACAGGCGCCGAATCGGCCAGGTCGTAGCTGACGTCCTCCACGTTGCCCCATACATGGTGCGTCTGGGAGATGAGATCGATGGGGACCGCCCGTGCGATCTGCGGGCCCAGCAGCGCCGCTGCGCCGATTGTCAGGAAACAACATACCCGCCCGGCTATCCTCATCGCCAAAGCCTCCGTCCCCTCGTTCGATGGTCCGCGAAATTCCGCTGTGCCGCTGCGACGTGCTCCCCTTCCGTCCCCCGGCGGGACGGGCCGGCCTTCGCTCGAAACCCTGGTGAATACGGCTACTGCGGCTCCACCGAATTCTAGGATACGACATTCCGTCTGGCAACGTCGATCTGCGCCGATCGGACGCGGCGTTCGGCGGGCGGCGCACGAGGCGCGGGGCCCGGCGGAGCCGGCGTGTTTTTTCGGTCCGAACCAACGGCAAACGCCCACTTTGCGCTCCGGTCGCTCCCGCTGGCGGGCGTGCTATGATACCCGCGATGTCTTCGAGCCACTTTGTCTTCGCGGGCGGCGGCACCGGCGGGCACCTGTACCCGGGACTCGCTGTGGCCGACGCCCTGCGGCAACGCAACGCCGACGCCACGATCACCTTCTTCACCACCACGCGCGAGCTCGACCGCCGGCTCGTGGGCCGCCGCGACTATGCGCAGGTCGAACAGCCGGTACGGCCGTTCACCGTTCACCCGCTGCGCGTGGGCGGCTTCCTGCGGGCCTGGAGCCGGAGCGTGCGGCAGGCGCGGCAGGTGTTCGAGCGAAACCCGCCGAAAGCGGTGCTGGGACTGGGGGGGTACGCGGCCGGGCCGCCGGTGGTCGCGGCACGCAAGCTGGGCATACGAACGGCACTGCTCAATCCGGACGCACTGCCCGGTCGGGCGAATCGATACCTGGCGCGTCACGCCGACCGCGTGATCTCCCAGTGGGAACGCTCCCGGGAATACCTCCCCGCAGGCACGGAATGCGTCGCGTGGGGGTGCCCGATTCGCGCGCAATTCGCGGACGCCCAGAAACAGATGGGCCGGGAGCGGTTTCGGCTCGATCCGACGCGGCCACTCCTGGTGGTCACCGGGGCCTCACAAGGGGCTCGCACCGTCAACCGGACGATGCACCACGTCTGGCCCGAGTTCGCGGTCCGGTATCCGCGATGGCAGCTCCTGCACCTCACCGGACCCGCCGACGAAGACGAGACCCGGCGCGTCTACGAGGCCGTGGGCGTCGAAGCGACCGTCCTGGCGTTCACGCACCAAATGTGGGACGCGCTGGCGGCGGCGGACCTCGTCGTTGCCCGGGCCGGGGCCTCCACGCTCGCGGAACTCACCGCCCTGGGCCTGCCGGCGATCCTGCTTCCCTACCCTTACCACCGCGACCGCCATCAACACGCCAACGCCGCCCTGCTCGTCGAGGCCGGGGCCGCCTTGCTCGTCGAGGATCAGCGCGACCCGGCGGCCAACTGCCGCCCGCTGCTCGATGCGCTCGAGCAGGCGGCGGACGACGCGACCCGGGCGGACATGGCCGCAGCGGCACGCAGCCTGGCCAAGCCCGACGCGGCAAGCCGTGTGGCCGCGTGGCTGGCTTCGTAGCGCGGTTCCTCACATCCCGAGCATCTTCCGGTAGTACGCGAACCGGGCCGTGATCGCTGTGCTCGGCACCGCGCAACAGACTCCCGCCCGCGGCGCAGCGAACTGCAAACGGCCTGGGAAACCTTCGCGGGGGGAATCGGCAGTCAAGACGGATGCGCCACAGGACCGCTGAATGACTGGCCGCTGAAGGCCAGGACGCACAGCAGCACGGCCATCAGGACAATGAGCACGCTCATCGTCCCGGACACGCCGCGGTACGACGCCCGCGGCCGCAGGGACAGCCACCACGCGGTCAGGGCGGCGGCCGCGATGGTGAGGAGCCACAAGTGTGCCAGCGGACTGCTCATGTGTGCTCAACTGAACAACTGTGTGTCGATGTTACCGTATTGCGTGGCGAGCGATTGTCCGAACACGGTGACGGATGCGATGATGACCGCCAACACGAGGGCGAGCATCACCGCGTACTCGGTAGCCGTCGCGCCGTGCTCGTCCCGTCGGAGGGCCGACGCCGCGCGAACCAGGACAGAGAATCTCACCAGCAGGCTCCTTCCAGAACACGTACGCGTTCCGAGGTAAGCCTACGAAACGTCGGGTGGGGTTCGCAAACGGTTTTCGAACATGTGACGGATAGCCGCCGGCAAGTCCGCGGCAAAAGTGAACCGGCACAGCGGGCTGCGGCTTGCGGGCCGTTGTTATCGGCTGCGGGCCGCGGAGCGCGCGCCGCCGAGGTATGGGACGCTGCGATCTGCCCGCGGCTGCGCTTCCACGCGGACCGGCGGCCAATCCGGCGTGTCGGGGCGCGGCCCAAGGTCGCGCGGGCTCGCTGCCCGCGCAACCCGTGTGGTCGCTTTCCCAGCCGGCGGGGCCCGCGGGCCGGGGCCCCGGAGCGCCCGTGTGCGTCAAGGACAGGCGCCGCCGTAGTTGGACAGCATGGCGCTGAGGTCCGCGAGATCGACGTCTTCGTCGCCGTCGAAATCGCCGTCGGCCCACGTCGCGCCACTGGTCTGGCCGTAGTGGGCGAGCAGGGTTGCGAGATCGTTGAGATCCACGTCGTTGTCGAGGTCGGTATCGCCCGGACACGAAGGCGGCCCTTCGCACACGTCGGCGACGCCGGAACCGTCGTTATCGGAACAGTCCGTCGCGGGGCCGGCCCACGTCCCACCCGCGATGGCGCAGTCCGATTCGCTGAGCACCAGGCAGCCGCCGGTGGAGAAGCAGCAGGCGCCGTCCGGCACCGGGCAGTCGATGTTGGCGCACTCGGTCGCGTCGCCCTGGAAGGTTCCGCCCAGCGCGTCGCAATCCTCGGGCGTGGTGGCGTCCTGGCAGCTCCCGTCGGGCAGACAGCACGCGCCCACCGGGAAGCAGACGAACGTGGCGCAGCTCGTGCCGGCGCCGCCGGGGATGCCGCCGGCGCTGAGGCAGTCGGCTTCGGTCAGGTCGAGGCAGCCCCCCGTGGCTTCGAAGCAACAGGCCTGCTCGGGGACGGGACAGTTCACGCTGCCGCAGTCGGTGCCGGACCCCTGGGCGACGCCGCCGGCCGCGACGCAGTCGGACGGCGTGAGCGACTGGCAGCTTCCGTCGGGCATGCAGCAGGCTTCGGGCGCCTCGGCGCAATCGACGACGGCGCGGATCAGCACGTCGCCCGCAAGATAGGTGCAGAAGTTCATCCAGCCGCCCGGAATCGCGTAGAGCACGTTCTTGCCCGCCTGGCAGCCGTCGATGTCGCGCACGATGCTGGGACCGCCGTTGCCCACGTCGGTCGGGTTCGCGAACTCGAGCGTGACGTAGAACTGCTGGCCGGCGCTGACGGGTACGCTGATCGGGATGGTCTGCGATTCGTCGAGGTAGCGGAACTCGTTGAAATACCCCGGCGTGAGCACCGGTGACTCGAGCAGCAGCAATTCGGTCCCGGGCGTGGGGAACGTGCTGCCGTCGTAGATGTGAATCGCCTGCTCGACGGACTGGCCGTGTCCGGGCGTGCCCTCCAGCCACGCGATCTGCACCGCGACAATCGTGCCGTCGCAAGGAGAAGTGAGCCTCACGCCGGCGTGTTCGTGGGCCACGAAATCGCCCACGATGTACGCGGACTGACCGTCCTCGAACGAATCGTTGCGGACGACCACCTCTTCGGCCAACGTGGGGGAGGCGACCAGCAGACCGGCGCCACACAACGCGACCAGGCCGCGTCTCCACGCGGCGGCTTTCAGCAAGTTCATCGGCTTCCTCCGAGTTCGGGGCCTCCAGACAGATCGGCGCCGCCAGCGAGCCCTGCCGGTTCGGCAGCGTGCGTGGGTGACAGCTCCCAGGGAACGTGTTGCCGTGCGCAGAATCGAGACGGTGCCGACGGGCACCGCCGCGCGAACACAACACCGTCTTCGTTTATTCTTGCGATCGGCGGCGGCAAGATCAACGCCATTTTCCCGCGCATCGGTGCGAGAAAACGCGAAAACCGGGCGGTGGTTCGTCCCCGCGGGCGTGCGGAGCGGGTATAGTGTCGCCTGAGCGGTGACGTCGTCGGCACGGCCCGCGCCGCCTTCCCCGGGACGATGGTTCCCCTAGAAAGCGCAGCATCCATGCGAATCCTGCTTATCGGCGATATTGTCGGACGCCCCGGCAAACACGCCTGCTCGCAGATCATCCCGCGACTGATCAGAGAGCGCAACGTCGATTGCGTGGTGGCCAACGCCGAGAACGCCGCCGCCGGCAGCGGCATGACGCCGCAGATGTTCAACAAACTGCGCCACCAGGGCGTGGACTGCTGCACGATGGGCGACCACATCTATCGGCGGCGCGAACTGATTCCGGTGCTCGAATCCTCGGACCGCATCGTCAAGCCGGCCAACCTGCCGCGCGAGGCCGCCGGACGCGAGTACGCCCTGGTCGGGCTGGCCAGCGGCGTGCGCGTCGCGGTGTTCTCGCTGCTGGGACGCACGGGCATGAACGTGCGCACGGACTGTCCGTTTCACGCCGCCGATCGGGTGCTGGCCCAGATCCCGCGCGACGTGAAGCTGATCGTCGTGGACATGCACGCGGAAACCACCAGCGAGAAGATCGCGCTGGGGTGGTACCTCAACGGGCGCGTCACCGCGGTGGTCGGCACGCACACCCACGTCCAGACCGCCGACGAACGGATCCTGCCGGCCGGCACGGCGTATATCACCGATCTGGGCATGACCGGTCCGTACGATTCGGTGCTCGGGCGCAACAAGGACCGCGTCATCAAGTCGCTCGTCACCGGGATGCCGCATCCCTACGACGTGGCCACCGGCGACGTGCGGCTGGCCGGCGTGATCGTGGACGCCGACCCGGGCACCGGTCGCGCCACCGGTATCGAACGCATCTGCGTGGCCGACGAGCCGGATATGTAGCCGGCCGTCCGCGCCGGTTGCCCATCCCGGAGCGGGCTCGATACACTCTTGCCATGAGCGCGCGTGAACCTGCGGTCGTGCTGCTTTCCGGGGGGCTGGACAGCGCCACGGTACTGGCGGTCGCCGTCGCGGACGGCTTCGCGCCGATCGCGCTGAGTTTCCGCTACGGCCAGCGGCACGCGGTCGAAGTCGATGCCGCCCGGCGGGTCGCGGCGGCAGCCGGCGCCCGCGAGCACCTCCTGGTGGATATCGACCTGCGGGTCTTCGGCGGCTCGGCCCTGACCGCCGACATCGAAGTGCCCAAGGACCGCGCCGCCGCCGAGCACGAAATCCCCATCACCTACGTGCCGGCCCGCAACACGATCTTCCTTTCGTACGCGCTGGCGCTGGCCGAGGTGCGCGACTGCCGGGACATCTACATCGGCGTCAACGCCGTGGACTACAGCGGATACCCCGACTGCCGGCCCGAATACGTCGCGGCGTTCGAGAAGATGGCGGCGCTGGCGACCCGCGCGGGGGTCGAAGGCCGCCCGGTGCGCATCCACACGCCACTGATGCACCTCACGAAAGACGCGATCATCGCCCGCGGGCTGGAACTGGGCGTGGACTACGGGCTGACGCGCAGCTGCTACGACCCCGACCGCGGGGGCCGGGCGTGCGGCCGGTGCGACAGTTGCCGGCTGCGCCGGGCGGCATTCGCCCGGCTGGGCCTGACCGACCCGGCACCATACCAGAACACCTGAGGTCGTGTCGGCGGCGGCTCAGATGTCGATCAACATCGCCGCCTCGGCACCCGGTACGCTTTTCTTGCGCCCGCGGGTGCGCATCACCTTGCGAACGTAGCGCTTGCCCTCGTTCTTGACGTGGTTGCGCGGTTCGAAGGGGGTGTCGTTGGGCAGCTTGGGCAGCCCGCCGGCCGCCGCCAGCTCGTCCAGCTTGTCCCGCACGGCGTCGGCGTCGTAGTACGCGCCGCCGGCGCGCGCGTTGAGCGCCCCGGCGATCACACGCAGCGCCACTTCGTTGGGTCGCAGGTTGCGGTAGATGACCTTGGTTTCGCGGTAAAGCTGCCGGAGGAAATCGACGTGCAGCGCCGGCCAGCGTCCGGCGGCGGGTTCGGCGCTGCTCTCGTCCCGCACCGCGGCGAGCCGGTCCTTCGTGCGTTTCACGTATTCCGGCGAAAGGTCGATGCCGACGTAACGCCGGCCGAGCCGCTTGGCGACGGCGGCGGTCGTGCCGCTGCCGACGAACGGGTCGAGCACCACGTCGCCGGGATTGCTGCTGGCCATGATGATCCGGGCCAGCAGGGCCTCGGGCAGTTGGCAGCCGTGGTAGCCGTCGCGTTCCCTGAAGGTGCCGCAGACGCGCGGGAAGTCGTCCCAGACGTCGTTGGGCAGCCGGCCTTTCGGATTGGCGCGCAGGTCCTGGTACTCCGTGTGCCGGCTGCTCGGGAACCGCAAGAGGTGGTCGTTGAACGTGAACGCCTTGGGGTCTTTCGTGAGATAGAGAATGTGCGTGTGCGATCGGCAGAACTTGGTGCGCGCGTTCTGGCCGAACGTGTAGTACCAGATGATCCAGTTGCGCAGGTGCAGCCCCAGCTTGATCGCCACCATCCGCAACTGGGCGGCGTAGTCGTCGCCGATCGCGATGTAGAACGACCCGGTCGGCGTGAGCACGCGCTGGCACGCCGCCATCCACGCCTGGCACCAGGCGACGTACTGATCCGGCGGCAGGTCGTCATCGTAGGCGTCGTAGACGTAGCCGATGTTGTACGGCGGGTCGGCGAACGCCAGGTCTACGCAGCCCTCGGGCCACTTCGCGAGCACTTCGAGACAGTCGCCACGATATATTGTGTTTGCTTTCATCGCGTACCCATCATGTCGAGGTAAGGGCTTTCCAGACTCCAGGGGTTGATTGTGCCGGTCTGGCGACACGAATCAAGCCCCCGATCTCAGATTTGCGCGCTCCCGCGCCGGGGCGCATCCGGCGATGATCTCTCTGAAGCGGATCGGAAAGGTCGCGCGCCGGAACCGTTGCAGCTAGAATGTCCCCATGCTCGACAATATGCGCATCGTGCTTGTCCGTCCCATTCGCCCGGGGAACATCGGGGCCGCGTGCCGCGCGATGAGGAACATGGGGCTCTCCGATCTCGTACTCGTCGCCCCGGCGGCGGACCCGGCGGCGCCGGAAGCCGAGGGCTTTGCCGCCCGGGCCAAGTCCATCCTGCACAGGGCCCGCGTGGTGGACACGATACCCGAAGCGCTCGCCGGCTGCGCGCTGACGCTCGCGGCTTCGGCCAAGCGTGGCATGTATCGCCGACAGGCGGCCGTTACCGCCGAGCAGGCGGCCCGGCTGGCGGTGCGCTCTGCCGGCAACGGCCCGGTGGCCATCGCGTTTGGCCCCGAGGACCAGGGGCTCGTCATGCGTGAGCTGCTCCACTTTGATCGCGTGGTCGAGATCCCCGCCAATCCCGAGTATCCCGTGCTGAACCTCGCGGCCGCCGTGCTGGTCGTATGCTACGAGCTGCGCCGGGCGTGGCTCGATGCGGCCGACCTGCCGCCCTGGAAGCCGTCCGCCGAACCCATCGCAACCGCGGATCGCCGACAGGTGTTCTACGACAAGCTGTTCGAGGCGCTCGACCTGATCGGGTTCTTCGGCGGCCAGCAGAACCCGGAAC
>CAYRXN010000137.1:0-10658 GCA_964428275.1 uncultured Planctomycetales bacterium
CGTCGAGCCGTCGGCCGTGTTGCGCAGCGTCACGCGCGATCCGATACCGACGTGGTCGGTCGGCACGTCCTGCGGTTCGATCTCGCGCGACATCGACAGGTCGTGGTTCATCCGGGCCAGACGCGCCCGCAGGAAGTCGCGTTCCTCGAGCGCGAACTTGTACTCGGAGTTCTCGGACAGGTCGCCGTGCGAGGCCGCCTCGCCGATGCGTTTGGCGTTTTCGTGCATCGTGACGTTGACGAGGTGGTCGCGTTCCCTGGTCTTGCGGTCGATGCCGGCGGCGGTGTTCCAGAGCACGTTGGGGTCGTCCCACGGCTCGATGCGCTGTTGCTGTACGACGAAGAGGTCCGGGTGGACGTCGCGCAGCGCGTTGACCAGCTTGGTGCGCAGGTTGGGGCCGACTCCCTCCAGCCGTTCGAGCTGTCGGCGGAGCGTGATCGCCCGGTTGGGCGAGATGCGCCGCAGGCACTCGACCGCCCGGCCGTAACCGCGCAGCGCCAGCGCGGTGCGCACACGGTGTCGAAAACGCTTCATCACCGACTCGGGCGGGTTGAGCGAGCGTCCCAGATCGCTCAGCGTGCGGATGATCTCGGTGAACAGCTCGTCGTCTTCCGGCAGGCGCAGCCCCGCGGGATCGTGCGGTCCCTTCCAGAGCCAGTAGATGATCTCGGGGTGGCTGACCGGTTCGGCGAGGGCGTCGTCGATGACGCGCTGGATCGGTTCGAGCTGCCCGGCGTCGCGCGCCAGCTTCACCAGTGCGTCGAGCGTCCCGCTGGTGGCCCGCGAAAACAACGCGGCCGCGATGGCGCCGGCGTCATCGGGCCGGGCCTGGGGCAGCAGGTCGAGCGCGCGGAGCCAGAGCGTTTCGGCGGTCAGGCCGGCGACAAGCCGCACGGTGTCCCCGCTGCGCAGCATCTCGATCGCCACCGCGCGCCCGTCTTCGGGCAGATCGTCGACCACTTCGCCGATGCGGGCCGAGATCAGGGCGCTGCCGAGCGCGTCGGAGGGGCGCATCTGGCGGATTTTCTCGCGATGCTGGCGGAGAAACTCCTGGCAGCGAATCAGCAGCCCGACGTCCGGCTGCTCGCGGTTCTTCTTCTTCTCGCGCAGGTAGCTTTCGATCGTGGCGAGCCAGTCCGCCGGATCGGTCTGCTTCTCGAACGTTTCCCAGGTGGCGTCCTCGACCGTCCAGACGTCCGCGGTGTAGCGCAGCATGACCGGGTTGCGGCCTTCGAGGATGACGTGCGGGTCGCGCTGGCAGAGGTTGCGGGCACGGGTCCACCATTTGCTCCAGGCCTTGGCGGAGATGTATTTCGGGACGAGCTGACTCTTGAGCACGTCCTGGCTGATCATGTCGCCGTGGGCGTGGATCAGGCCGACGACGACCCCCACCGGGTCGGATTCGAGCATCTCGGTGAGCCGCTCGGGGCGCAGGGCGCGCAGCACGCGGAAGTCGTCCGGGGCGACGTGATCGTACTCGCGTGAAAGCTCGATCGGCGTGATGGTCTTGCGGCGCTGGGGATGCTGGAGCGTGATCAGCCCGTGTTCGAGATCGACCTCGACCACCTCGACCACCACGTCTTCGGTTCGGCTGATGAGGGCGTCGCCGGGCTCGAGCGCGAGGCAGATGTCGATCATGCGCAGCGCGTTGCGGGCCGGCCGGCCCTTGGTCAGCCCGGAGGTCTCGAGCAGCGTCGCGAAGCCGGGTTTGTCGCCGTGCACGACTTTGTAAAGCTCGATCACCTTCTGGCGCAGTTCGTCGTTCTTGGGGTCGCCGAGCAGCGCGATGCGGGCGATCCCGAGCGCCGCGGGCGGATCGCCCTGGGGATCGACGTTTTCCAGCACCATCTGCCCCAGCGCGGCGGCGCGATCGGCGTGGGCCTGGCGCTGCATCTCCTCGAAAGGCGCTACGAGCTCGCTCAGATGAAGCGTCTTCTGTTCCAGGGCCTCCAGGCAGTAGTTCTCGAACCCGTCGAAGTCCTCTTCCCGCACCATTTGCAGTAGTTTCGTTGCCGGCATGTTCTTTCGTGCTTTCCTCTTCTCGAGCGGCCTCTTGCGCGAGGCCGGCTTGGTTACGGCTTGTCTTCCCCGTCCTTTGGTTCGCTTTCCATCGACTCCCGCGCGCGGCGCTTGGCCTTGAGCAAACGCGAGGTGAAATCGGTCTCGGTCGTTTGCGACTTCTTGCGCGGAGGCCGGGCGACGACCGGCTGATCCAGCTCCGACGCGCCGCCGAGTGCGTCGGAAAGCCGTTCGGTGACCTTGCTGTCGGGCTCGGCGGGCTCGTAGCGCGCCGAGCGGTCGGGCGCCGGCCCGGCGTCGCTGGGTCCGGGCGGGGCGGTGGCCTGCTCGCGCAGCCGCTCGCGCGCTCCTTTGAGCGTGCTCAGGACGGCGGCGCTGGCTTCGGTGGGCTGGCGCGCTGCGCCCATTTCGGCGATGCGCCGCCGCAGCTTGCGAACGAGCTCGACCGGGCTGATGGCGACCCGCCGAACCGCAACGTCGAGCAGGAATAATAACAACATCCAGCGGATGAGGTATTCCCAAAGGGGACGCAGGCTCCGGGCCGGCGGCAGGCCGGCGCGGTCGAAGGTGGTCTGGGCCTGCTCGGTTTCCAGGACGCGCCCGCCGGTGCGGTCGGCCAGCTCACGCAGCAGGGCCAGGTTGGTTTCGAGCTGGCGGTATTCCGGTGAATACGCCACCGACAGGCCCGTTTGCAGCGTGCCGGCGACCGCCGCCGCGCCGCTGCCGATGCGGTACTTGAAGCTGGCGACGTAGCTGCCGGCGGCGCGGGCGTCGAACTCGCCCTCGTACACGCCCGGGCCGACCTGCGTCAGGGCCAGCGGCTCGGCGCTCTGGTCGGGACGTACCAGCACCCCCTCGATGTTCATGAAATTGATCGCGGCGGCGTTCTTGTCGAGCGCGTCGATGCGGATGCGCCCCTTGCCGCCGGCGGTCGAGGTCGTGACTTCGAACGCCGCCGAGGAGGGCTGGCGCGACGCCCAGCGGACGATCTGGGCCCAGAACTTGCTGAACTTCGGCCACGCGGCCCACTGCGTGCCCCAGCGGGTCCACATGCCGCTGGTAAACGCGACCGCCTTGCCGAGTCCGACCTGCCACTGGGCCAGCACCGGATCGACCTCGCCGCCGTTCGACGCGCGCACGAGCGGGATTTCGGCCAGCGGCTTGGCGGTCGTGACCACGTAGCCGCCCAGCGTGGGGATCGGTTCGCCTTCCAGACCGGCCACGGTCGAGGGCAGGGCGCTGACGAGCCGGGGGCGAAACTCGTTCTCGTTGATGAGGGACCGCCGGACGATGCGCGATTCCTTGATGAAGATCTGCGGCAGTTTGCGGTAGTCGCTGGTGGTGTAGAAGTGTCCGCCGGTGGCGCTGGCGATGCGCTTGGCGAGATCCGTTCGGATCGGGTGTCCGCCCCAGCCGATCGCGACGGTCGAGCAGGTGATGTTGTTGTCCTTCATCAGTTGCAGCAGGTCGGCCCGTGGGGCGGCCGGGTCGAAATCGGAAATGACGATCATGTGACGGACGGCGGCATCGGGACGGTTGATGAGCGCCTCGACGCCGGGCCGCATGACCGGATCGAAGTCGGGCATGTCGCCCATGTTCATGGCCCTGATCCGCTGGATGATCCGCCGCTTGTCGCCGACCTGCTGGAACGGGACGTCCCAGTAGCCCTGCTGGGCGCCCCGCCACTTGTAGGAGAGTACGCCGACCAGGTCGAGGCTGGAAAGCGTCTTGACGGCGGCGATGGCGATGCGCTCGCCCCAGTAGTTGCCCTGCGGAATCTCGCACGCGTGCATGACCAGCACGAGGGCGCCCTTGGGAATCTGCCGCTTGCTCTTCACGTCGAACCGCACCGGCATGATGTCTTCGACGGGGGTATCCATCCAGCCGCCGGCGCCGAACGATTCGTCGCCGCCGACCATGATCAGTCCGCCGCCGAGGTCGCGCACGTATACCGCCAGCGCTTCGCGCTGGACCGGCGTGAGCTTGTCGGCCGAGAGGTTGGACAGGATCACCGCGGCGTATTCGAGCAGCCGGACCTGGTCGAGCGGTTTTTCGCCGGCGATTTCGAGATCGCAGACGAGTTGCTCGCGCCGCAGGGCGTTGGCCAGAATCGCGGCCGAGCGATAGTTGCCGCCCGGTTCGTCGTCGCCGGGCGTGAGGATCAGCACGCGTCCCTGGCCCGAGACGACCGTGAACGCGCGGCCCTCGTTGTTGCCGGCGATCGTGTCGGCGGTGCTGTCGGCCGGTTCGAACGCCGCCCGAAAGCGATGGGCCCCCTCGACCCGCAGCGGAATCGGGATCGAGAAACGGTTCGGCCCCGGGTCGAGGACGACCGGAAAGCCGGTGTTGTTCTCGTCCTTCGGATCGAGGTCGATCAGCTTGTCGTTGTGCCACAGCAGGATGCGTCCGGTGGTGCGCCGCTGGGAACGCAACACCATCTGGAGGTTGATGGTTTCTTCGGTCCGGGCGGTGGGCGGCGCCGACAGCCGCTCGAAGACGACCTCGTTGCTGTGGCGGTAGCGAACCGGCCAGATATCGACCGGGACGCCGGCCGCGGCGAGTTCGTCCGCTTCCGCCAGCGCGGCGCCGGCGTTTTCGTTGCCGTCGGACAGCAGCACGAGCCGCCGGCGGGCGTCCTTGGTGAACAGCGCGAGCCCCATGCGCATCGCCGCGGCGATGTTGGTCTCGTCGGGGTCGATCGGTTCGCTGATCCGCTCGATCTCGAGCGTCTTGCGCGGCAACTGTTCGACCGCGGGCTTGCCGTCGAAGGCCACGACGCCGAGCGAGTCCCGGGTGGCGTTCATGCCCTGGTGGGCTGCCTGCAGAAAACCGAATTCCTGGGGTTGTTTGTCGCGCGGGATGCTGCGCGAGCGATCGACCAGGAAGATGACCGACAGCGCGTCGCTTTCACGCATCCACTGCGCCCCGGCCAGCGCCAGCACCATGCACGCCACCACGAGGCAGCGCATGAAGATCGCGATCCAGCGGCGGATCGGCCCGAGCCCCGCCAGCGAGCGGAACGAGAACACCACCAGCAGCGGCAGCAGCGCGAGCAGCACCAGGTAGCCGGGGGTTTCGAACTGAACCGTCGCCAGCATCGTATGCACAGCCCTCGCATCGCCGGGGTTCTGCCGCGGCGCCGCCGGACGCCTGGGGCGGCGGCGGTCGCACGCGCGCCGTCTCGGGTCCGGGTGTGTCGATTATCGCCGGTTTGACCAGGTTCGCCAGCCGTTTCCGTCAATCACCTGTACGCGGTTGTTGCCCGAGTCGATGACGAAGACGCGATCGTCGTCGCCGACCGCCAGGGCCCAGGGGTAGGCGAGCTGTCCCGGCGCGCGTCCCGCGGAACCCCAGATGCCCAGGCTGCGGCCGCCACCATCGAAACGCTGGACGCGGTTGTTGCCGTATTCGCAGACGACCAGCGAGCCGTCGGAGAGCCGGTCCACGTTGTACGGAAACCACAGCGCGCCGGCGTCGTGACCGGGTTTGCCGAATGCGCCGAGAAAGTCGCCATCGGCCGTAAAGTGGCAGATTCGGTGGTTGCAGGCGTCGGCGACCCAGAGCGTGCCGTCGGGCGCGATGCAAAGCGACTGGGGCCGTTCGAGCCGGGCCGCGCCGGCGTCGCGCCCGCCGAAACTCAGCTCGAACTCCAGGTCCGCCGAGAAGCGGCTGATGCGGTCGTTGCCGCCGTACTCGGAGACGTACACGCGGCCGCGGGGGTCGATCGCGACGTCGGTCGGCAGGCGGAACTCTCCGGGGCCGTCGCCCTCGCGGCCGAAGGTCCGGAGCTGCGTGCCGGTGGGGTCGAAGATCACCACGCGATGGTAATGCGTGTCGGCGGCGAACACGCGGCCGTCGGGCGCGATGCCGAGGCCCGTGGGCTTGCCGGCCCTGGTCTGCGGCATCTTCCAGGCGCAAACGAACGCGCCCTGTTGCGTGAACGCCTGGAGGCGGCCGCCTTTGTCCACGACGTAGAGCCGGCGGTCGGGGCCGATGGCGGCGGCGCGGGGGTAGTTGAACTCGCCCGGGCCCAGGCCGGTACTGCCGAACACCAGCAGGGGGGGCAGCGTGCCGGGAGTCGCGTCGCGGCAGCCGGCGAGGCCGGCGAGCAGGACGGCGACGATGCCCAGCGAGACGCGCCTCATGGCTGTGGGGTCGGAGACTTCGTGGGCGTGCCCGCAGCCTGGGCTTTTTCGAGCGCGCTGATGAGCTGCTCGGTCGTGATCTTGCCCGAGAGCTTCTCGAGCACGCACCCGGCGGGGTCGAGGATGACGACGGCCGGAGGTTTCTCGACGCCCCATTTCTTGGCCAGCGGCCGGTCCCAGTAGAACTCCAGCGGCACGCAGTAGAATGTGCCGTCGGGCCGCAGGATTTCGAGCACGGTCGGGTCCTTGAGCACCGTTTCTTCGAAATTGGTGCATTCTACCATCGCCCAGTTGCGAAAATACACGAACGTCAGCCGGCCGTCGGCGCGGCTCTGCCTGAAGACCGGGTCGAACGTGTAGTCCTTCCAGCGGATACCGTTGGCGCATCCGCCGGCGGTCAGCAGGACGGCGGCGGCGAGCAGGCTTGCGGATCGGGCCGAAAAGCGGCGGGGACTGGACCTTCGCACGATGACTCCTCGGGCCGGCGGGCGTCGGATCGGGCCGGCGAATGTCGCGGACGCGATTTACAACGACACGCGCTGCGCTGCGCGGTTTGCGTCGAATCCGCGCAGGGGGCACAATCCGTGCGTGCCATCATCTGTATCAGAGCGGGCGGCGATTGTATCGACACGCCGAGCGCCCGCCAAGCAAGCCCGCCGGAGAGGGCGGCGCCGGGGATCGATGAATCGCGCGGAAGTCTTCAGAACGGCCGACCTTGGACACGTGCTGGCGCGCGTGCTGGCGACGACCGGCGATGCGCGCGTCGCCTCCGCGGCACAGATACGCGTCTTCCGCGAAACCATCGACACCGGAGACATGGCCTGGTCGGCGTGGTGCTGCCGGCGCGGGAAGCGCGAGACGGCGCTGGCCATGCTCCTCTACCTGCCCGGCGATACGGCCCTGTTGCTGTTGTCCGAGCCGGCGCCCGGCGGCGCCGCCGCAGGCGACGGACGCGCGCTGGTGGCGGTCGCGGTCCGTGAAGCGTTCGAGCGGCAGTCGTACTACGTTCAGGCGCTGATCGAGCCCGAGGCGCAGGGGAAGTCGAAGTGCCTGGCGGACAACGAGTTCCGCCGGCTGACCGATCTCGTGTACATGGACCGCGCCGCTGGCGTGATCCGGCGGGCCGAGCCGCTCGACGAGTCCGTGACGTGGATCGCCTACGGGCCGCGGACGCACGAGGCGTTTGGCCGCGTCATCGAGGCAACGTATGCCGAGAGCCTCGACTGTCCCGAATTGCTCGGCCTTCGTCCGATCGAGGCCGTGATCGCGTCGCACAAGGCGGCCGGGCGCTTCGAGCCGTCGCTGTGGGAGATCGCGTGCATCGGCGGAGAACACGCCGGTTGCATCCTGACGGCGCCGCTGATCGGCCTGCCGACGCTCGAGGTGGTCTACATGGGGGTGGTGCCCGCGTGGCGTCGGAAGGGCGTCGGAAGGGCGTTGCTCGCCCGCTCGCTGGTGCACGCGCAGGCGGTGGGGGCGCGACAGCAGACGATCGTGGTCGACGCGCGCAACGCGCCGGCGCGCCAACTGTATGTGCGCGCGGGTTTTAAGCCGGTGGCGCTGCGCGGCGCGTGGATACGGCGGGGGCCGCGGTGCGGGCGCGCGTGAGAAAACCGCAGAAAACCGCTTGTTTTTGCGGGTTTTGCGCACAAGTGGTGGATAACTCGTGCATCAAGTTTTTTTTTCGTTCATCAGTTCTTGGCAGATCAGGGGTTACGTCTGGCCGCCCGTTTTCCGGGCAACTTCGTCGTTGCAGCGGGCCGCGACGGGTGGTATATTCCGCGACGCTCGTGAAAGAGGAACGGACAATCCGGCGTTCCCCCAAGACATCCTGAACCTATCCGCGAGGCGCCAGCTTCGTTGTGCGCAAGGGGTCTGCGCGTGGACCGAGCTTCAACAGAGAAGGTGTCTCACATACGCGCCCGCATGGTGGATCGCATCGGGGCGGCCCGCTATCGCACCTGGTTCGGCGACGTGGCCCAGTTGCGCCTGCACGACCGCGGACTCGATGTGCGCGTCTCGAACCGGTTCGTCGGCAACTGGATCGCGTCGAACTACATGGATGACCTGGTCGCGTCGGCCCGTGACGTGTTGGGGGAAGGCAACAACGTCGAGGTACGTATCGTGCAAAGCCAATCCAGCGATCAGGCCCACCGACCGGCCGGGACGCGCACGGCGTCCGCGTCGGTCGCGGCGGCGGCCGGACCGCGTCCGGCGCGGCGACCCGCGGGGGGCCAGCGCTCGCTGCGCGGGCGGCTGGAGGATTTCGTCGTCGGACCGTCGAACCAGCTCGCCTACGCCGCCGCCGACCAGATCGCGACGCGGCCGGGCGAGGCATACAAGCTGCTCGTCGTCCACGGCGGCTGCGGTCTGGGCAAGACGCACCTGCTCCAAGGGGTCTGCAACGCGCTTTCCGCCCGCCATCCGACGCTGGAGTGGCGTTACATCTCCGGCGAACAGTTCACCAACGAGTACATCTACGCGGTCAAGTCCGGACACATCGACCTGTTCCGGGCCCGCTCGCGCAACGTGGACGTGCTCGTCATCGACGATATCCACTTCCTCGCCAACAAACGCGCCACGCAGGAGGAGTTCCTGCACACGTTCAACGCGATCGATTCGTGCGGCAAGGCGATCGTGCTTTCGTCGGACCGCCACCCGCGCAGCATGGGGCTTTCTTCCGAGCCGCTGGCCGACCGGCTGATCTCCGGCATGGTGGTCGAGATCGAGCCGCCGGGCTTCGCGCTGCGCCGCGAGATTCTCCGCCGGCGGGCCGCCAAGATGAGCCAGACGCTGCCCGATAACGTGCTCGACTACGTGGCCGCGCACGTCGCGCGCAACGTGCGCGAGCTGGAAGGGGCGCTCTACAAACTGGTGGCGCTCGTGTCGCTCAACGGCGGCAGCATCTCGCTGGGGTTGGCGCAGGAAGCGCTGCGCGACCACGTCGTGCGCACGCAGCGCACGCCGGACGTGGGCGGGATCGTCGAGCTGGTCGCGGCGCGATTCGGCGTGACCCCCGAACAGATCCGCGGCAAGGGACGCGATCGGACGGTGGCCCTGGCGCGGGCGATCGCCCTGTTCATGATCCGCCGCCATACGCCGCTGAGCTACCCCGAGATCGGCCGGGCGGTCGGCAACAAGAACCATTCGACGGTGCTGATGGCCACGCAGCGAGTGGAACGGCTGGTCAGCGAGGACGCCACGGTAACCTGGAAGACGCGCGACGGACGCCACGAAGCGGTGCTCCGCGGCTTGCTCGAACAGCTCGAACGCGAGTTGACCTCTTCGTAGCGGCCATCCCGATGCGTCTGCCGGCGGTTCCGGCGCACGGGGCCACGCGGGCCATGAACCCGCGACGTCGCCCCGGGAATCACGCGCCATGTCGCCGCCGCGTGATGCGAAGCGCCGCCGGAAGTGATGCCGGGTGTGACTAATCTTGGTGGCAACAGGGCTACGAACACGCGACCATCGCCGTTCCTGGGCTCTCAGGGCGGGCCTTACCCCGTGGAATAGGCGGTTGCCACGAATCCTAGTCACACCCGTGATGCCCCCCCTCGGGGGGGGCTACCTGTGGACACCCCGCCTAGGTTATCATATGTTATTGTCCGTGGGAGCGTAAGCCACTCATACTCTACGAAGTTCCATCGCTATGGAGGGCTCGAATTGCCTCGTCCGAAAAGTCCGAACAAGCAGAAACCGGATATCGTCAGTGTTCATCTCGCGCCTGAGTCCAAGGCCCGGCTCGACGAGGTGTGTGAGAAGCGGGGAATGACCATCAAGCGCCTGCTGGGCCGGCTGATCGAGTGGTTCGTCGATCTGGACCGGACCGAGCAGTCGATCGTGCTCGGCCTGGTCGAAGACGACGACATCGTGGGGCTTGCGGAAATGGTCCTGGCCCGGCGAAACGGCAGCCGCGTATACCGACGGGGACGCAAACGCCGCTGATCCCCGCCGCGCTCGGACGGTGTTGTCGCAGCATCGTCGCGGGGGTTACAAGGGAACCCAACTCGGTGGCGCCGGCCGCGCAGGGGCCGTGGGCGCCCCGGGCCCCGCGCAGGGGTTGCTGCGCCGGGCCAGGGTGCCGGTCGCGCGGAGCGGACGCGGTCTCGTCGTGGGGGCGGATTCCCCGTCTCGAACTACAAGGACGCTTGCCGAAAGCGTATACTCTTTGCGCGCATGCGAGTACGTTTCGGAGTCGTGCGCGTGCGGTGCATTCTTGCGATTGTTCTACTGACTGGAGACGCCGGTATGACCAGCGGCACACGTCTCCGGTGGGCGGCGTTGTGGATGCCGCTGGCCGGAGTGGTTTCGCTCCACGGGTGCATGGGGCTGATCGAACAGGGAGTGGATCTCATCGTAGCTCCAGGCGCCGCCGGAAACCTGATTCGGCTGTCGTCGAGCGGGCTGGCGCCGCTGGCGCGGTTGTTGTCTCTTCTCGTGGGCTAGAGACGATTGCGCATGCCAAGTCTGGTGATTTTCAAACCCGACGGCACG
>CAYRXN010000138.1:0-5783 GCA_964428275.1 uncultured Planctomycetales bacterium
GCCTTCGCCGTAGTGGCCGAGGAACACGGCGAGATCGGCCAGGTCGACGTCACCATCGCCGTCGATGTCGCCCTGCTCGTAGGTGGCCCCGGACGGGGTTCCGTAGTTGGCCAACAACTGCGCCAGGTCAGCCAGATCGACGCACCCGTCTCCGTTCAGGTCGCCCGGGATGGCCGAAGGCGCGTGCAACGTCGAGTCGTAATCGACATACGCGAAAGCGAAGGCCACTCTGCCGGCCGACTGCGTGAGCGGATCGAAACCGGCAACCTCGAATTCGCCGTTCGGGCCGGCCTCCCAGGCCATGGCGTACCCGGGCTCGATCGCCGTCACGATCAGCATGCCGTCGGTAGCCGCATCCACGCCCGGAATCGTGATCGTGGTGATCGGGAAGCCCCACGTTCCATCCGTGCCCAGACCGACCGCGAACGTGCCGGCGCTGCTGATGACGTTGCCGGCGGCGTCGATCTGCCCGGCGATCAGGTCTTGCGTGTTGTAGGGCAGATAGACGTAGCCGTAGTCCCAGGTGACCGGAACGTTGTTCGGATCGTTCGGATCGCCCGGATCGGCGACCGTCGGACTCCCGTCGATCCCCTCGAAGCACTCGATCAGATAGCCGTTCGTGTTCGGGTCGTTCGGGTCGACGGTCGGCGTCGCCGTGACGTAGCGGTTGTTGTTGTCCCAGTTGATGGCCAGCAACACGCCGTCAGCCGTCGGATCGCCGTCGATGGCGACCAGGTCCGACGAGCCGCTGTAGACGCGCGCTTCTGCCTGCTGCTGGAAACCGGCCCCGTTGGGGAACAGGGCAATGGCGAAGTCGATGTTGAACTCACCGCCGGTGGGAACCGCCGCGTGCGTGCGGGCCTGGCCGTTGTCGAAGCTGAGCGTGCCCCAGCCGACCGTCCCGCCGGTGGCCGAGTTGTCGCGCACGAACTCCGTGGTGTTGCCCAGGAACACGCCGTCCTCGTTGTCGCGTCCGGAATCCACGGCGGCCTGCGGAAGGGCATCGAGCCACTTGAGGCCGATGTCGCCGCGGTTGTCGCCGGCGATGCCCAGATTGGACGAGCCGGTCCACGACGTGCTCATTTCGCCGTTACCGTTGCCGGGCGAATACTCCGTGACCGCGACGCGACCCGAGACGACCTTGTCCATCTCGTCCAGATACCATTTCGACGGCGTGCCCGGAACAATGTCCACCCCATCCTTGAAGAACGCGAAGTGGAACAGCATCTCCCAGGGCCAGATGTCCTGGAGTCCCATCCCGGTGATGTCGCGCGACATGATCAGCCACGTGCCGTCCTCCTGCGGCTCGACGAAGACCGGGTTATCGACGTTGTAGGGGCCGCTGACGATCTCGGTGCACGGAGTCACGATCAAGGTACCGGTGTCGGGCCCCTCGCCGGGGATCGTCAGCCGGTAGGTGCCGTTGACGCTCGGGGCCCCCTCCATGGTGACCGTGAAATCGCCCTGCCCATAGATCGTGTGGCCGGTACCAGTGACCCGTCCCATAATCACGCCGGCCGTGCCGTCGGGAACAAATACGAACGCGGTGTGGTCCTGCTCCTTGCCAACGCCGTTGTCGCCGTTGTCGCGGTTGTTGAGCACCGCGGTGCCGTCGTAGTTGATGAAAATCGCGGTGTAGTTGTCCTCGTTCTTGGCGCCGCAGGCCAGCAGCACGCCGTCACGACGCATGTCGATCCCCTCGATGCGAACACCGAAGTTGCCGGCCTCGTCGGTGCCGTAGTTGTCGATAAACGCCGTGGGATAGTCGGCCCAGTTGGGATCGAACACGGGGCCGGTCAACACGAAGTCGGGGTGGCCGTTGAAGGACGTGATGGGCCCGCCGTTTGTCGAGGTGTAGGCGCCGCCGCAGTACCAGACGTCGGCGATCGGGAAATACGCCAGGGCCGGGTTGGCGTTCACCTCCTGGCCCGTCGGCGATCGATGCACCGCGATCCAGTAACGGCCGTTGCCGGCGCTAATCGTCCGGGCCGTGGAAAACGTCGCCACGTACGGCACCATGTGGGAGGGGCCGTTGGGGTCGTTGGGATCGTCGGGTTCGGTAACGCTGGGTTCCATGCGCTCGTCCTGGTACGGACCGACGATGAGAATGCCGTTGACGTGATCGTTGCCGGTGTTGAAATCCAGCAGGTAATCGCCGCGGCTGCTCCACTGTCCGGCGTTGGGATCGTTGCTGATGTAAACCCAACTGCCGTAGCCGCCCACACGCGTCACGTCGATCGAGTTGGGATCGTTCCCCCCGTTGATTTCGACAACGTCCAACTTGCCGTGTTGCACCTGCGCCATCGCCGAGACGGCGAACCAAACCACCGCCAGCGTCGCCGCTGCCCTGGTCTTTCCGGTCATACTCATAGCAATTCCTCCTCGCTTCTTTGTGGATTACTGCCTTTTTCGTGGCTTCTTAAGGACCAAGGGCACCGGTATTCTGCGAACCTGGCAGCGTGCCCCTCCGTTTGTCACTTCCCGCGCTAACGTGCCGAGTACCAGCGCAGCGGCGCCCGCAGGACGTTGCCGCCGTTGGCCTCCATCAGGTTCCGCTTCTCCTGCTTGGCCTTGTCCTCCGAGATGGTGTCGGTGTGGCCGTCCACCCACGTCACCACCGAACCTCCGGGATGGCGGAAATACTCGCGGACCCAGGGGCCGATATCGCCTTCCTCGCCTTCCCACTGCGTGAGCTGCGTCAGCGTATCCCCGTTCCCGTCCATCATCGGCTCGGGGCCGTCGTGGAACAGGATCAGCTCGGCCGGGAATTCGATGCGCCCGAGTCGTTCCGGAACCCTCGATCCGACCACGCCTTCCTTGCGCCGGAAAAGCGTGTGGATGCCCGAATCCGGGATCCCGTCGCAATCGGCCGTCACGCCGTTGAACGCCAGAGTCGACCACAGCGTGTAGGGATCGTGCGGCAACGGCGCACCGGACCCGCCGGGCCGCCGAAAGGCCGTGATCGTGTGCTCGGCCGTCGGGCACCGCGTGTTCTTCCAACCCGGAAGGCTGTCCGCCCCCATCAGGCCGGTACTCGGATTCGTGTAATCGTCCCACATGCTGCCGTTCAGATAAGGATCGTAGATGACCGCCCAGTAGGCGTCTCCGGCCTGAAGGCCGTTGGGGGTGCTGATGTACGGCTTGAGCGCATAGCGCTTGCCGAACAACTCGCGGAACCGCAAGGCCCGGTTCGCCCACACGGCGTGGTGGTAGCCCTTGTTCTCCACCGAATACGTAATCACCGCGACACCTACGTTGCGCTGCTGACTCGCGCACTGAACCTGCTTGGCCTGCTCACGAGCGCGCTGCAATGACGGAAGCAGAATCGAGATCAGCAATGCGATGATGGCGACGACCACCAGGAGCTCGATGAGCGTAAAACCACTCCGCAAGCGAAGCATGCGATTTCGCTGCCCAGACAGGCTTGTCGTGTCACTCATGCCATCTCCCTTACAAATGAAGTGGTTCAGCCACGATAAGAAATATTGTCTGTCGTAGCGACTCATTCCACCGCCGCCGACGCCGCGCGAACGCTGACGCCGCCTCGCTGCGAAACATCGCCGAAGGGGCGGGCTCGGGAGTTATTATGATCGTAGCTCACGAAACCAATCCCTCGCAACAAAAAAGAAAGGCCCCGCAGAACCACCGCGGGGCCTTTCTCATATCTCTCGGGCCCTAGCCGCTATTCGCCCGACAAACCACCGCTCGCCGGGCAACGCTCATCAAACTATCCACGCTATATTATGGGCACAGGATGAGTCCCTGTCAAGCATATGTTTCTTCTTCCGCCACTGCGGCTCCGACTCGTTTTTCCAGCCCGTGGCCGGGACGATCCCGATCGAACCTCGCGAGTGCGCCGCGCCCCCGAAAGGCGATTCGCATACCGCCCGGATCAACTGTCCTAACGCCGCCGACGCAAGGCCATCACCGCACCGACGCTCAGCAGCACCAGGCCGGCCGGCTCCGGAACGATGTTGTAGACGTACATCAAGTCCTGGCCATCGGGAGCCCCAACCGCGAGCAGCGCGCCATCCGGCGAAAAAGCCATCGAGTTCGCGCCCACGTTGTAGCCCAGGTCCTCGATCACAATGCTCGCCGACGCGAGGTAATCGCTGCCCACCGCCGCGGCATTGGCCACATCGACACGCACCACGTCACGGGTCGAATCCGCGGTTTCGATGTTCATCCACAGGGAACCATCAGCCGGATTGATCGCGATGGCATCGTCCAGCTTGGGTACCAGCGAGGCGTCGATGTCCAGGAAGATGCGCTCCGTGTTTCCGTCGCTGTCCACGCGGAGGACGTACGCCCTGTCCGTACCATCGAGATCGGCCACATCCAGGGTCCAGTGCGAGAGGTAAAGCTTTCCCTCATAGTCGCTGGCAACCACCCGGATCGAGTTCGTGTTGGCCTCGCTCCAGATCGTCGTATACACGGGCGAGTCCACAGTACTCGTCGCGTCGATGATCGTGATGGCATTGTGGTCGTTGTCGTTGTATCCGCCATCATAGATCATCACGTCGTTGGTCGTGTAACCTCCGCCAAACCCACTCGGCACCATGTCGATGCCGTAGGGATCGTCATCGCCGGGATCGCCGTAGTTGCCGAGCATCTGCGTTTCGACCGGCGTGCCGCTCGGGTCGGCAACCCGCCACACCTGAGGATCATAACTGCCAACCCCGTAAGCATTCCCGGCCGCATCGACCGCCACGTCGGACGGCGCATTGATCGAGGACAGGAACAGCCGACTGCTGGCGGTCTCGTTGATGATGTCAACCGCGTAGTACCCTTGCCTGGAATCGGCGGTGCTCCGGTTGGCCAGATAGAGCCGGTTGTAGACACCATTCACCTGCGAGGTGGGGTCGAACGCGATACCGGCCGTGACGTTGATTTCGGTCTGGTCGGGGTTGGCCGTATGAAAACTCTTCCACAATCCCGACACGTAAGCGGTATCGTAAATGGGCGACGCCACGGACACCGCAGCCAGTAAGACGACTATTGCCAGAGTTGCGCTTGCCTGCTTGAACATCAGAGAGCTCCTTTTCCGAATCCTTCCGTTTTCCACATCGAACCAAATGCGGGAACTTGCCCACGTACCGACCAGACAACAAAAAAGGCTCCGCGGATCCACCGCGGAGCCTTTCTCAATCTCTCAGGCTCGCCGAAGACACTCGCCCTCCAAGTGGGGGCAACGCTGCCTGTCTGCATTCGAACGTAAGCGCGATTGTAGGACGATCGTGCCCGAATGTCAACGAAAACCGGCCGTTTCTGGGATTCTGCCGCAAGGGGCGCGCTCGCGCACTGCTCGACCGCGCCCCCGCGCAGGGGGTGCCGATAAACCAAGGCCTGACCGCTCCCAGCGGCCAGTTTCCGCGACGCCCCCCACCACGGCGTCGCCGCGGCGAGCACGCGCCTGCCGCCACGGCCGGCTGCCCGTTTGACAGACCGGACCACGACGCCCTATACTGGTGAGCATAAACTTGCGTGAATAATTATGCACACAGCCCCCGATTCCCAGCTCGATCAGATCAAACTGGCCGCCCGGCTCTACTACGTCGATGATCAGCCGCAGGCCGAGGTCGCCCGCATACTGGCCGTCTCCCAGGCCAAGGTATCGCGGCTGTTGAAGGCCGCCCGCAAGACCGGCGTCGTGCGGATCAGCGTCTGCGAATACGCCCCCACCGACCCGAATCTGGAAGCGGCGCTCGCGGCGCGACTCGGTCTGCGTCGGGTCGTGGTCGTCAGAAACGTCGACGCGACCAGCGTGACGGGGCTGCGGCGGC
>CAYRXN010000139.1:0-14387 GCA_964428275.1 uncultured Planctomycetales bacterium
GCCTGTGCGAGCAGATCGTTTTCGAGCGGCGCGGCCGCGTGAAGATCACCGTCACCGCCGACCACGGGCACAACCTGGTGCGCAACAAGCGCGTCAGCTTCCGCGAAACGCTCGCACAGGGCGGCTACCACGTCACCAGGTCGCTGCGCGCGCAAAACGACGTCGTCGAGATCGCCTACGGGCTCGTGACCTACGCCGCGTTCTGCACCGACGACCCGGCCGGCGTCGCCCGCTGCCTGCTCGCACACGAAGCGGTCGAGTTCACCTGCTACCCCGAGGACGACGCGGTCGTGGTCCGCGGCCGGGAGGGCAGCGCACGGATCACGAAAGGCGCCGGCGGCTACCGCTACGACGCCGCCGACGGCGATCCGCTCGAGCTGGCCGCGATCGTCGCGCAGCTGCGCCAAGAGGGCAAGGTCAGCGCAGACGGCGAGATCGACGGCGCTGCCCTGTTTGCGGCGACCGTCGCACACGAATACCCCGACCCGCTCGATCGGCTGTGGCGCGCGTTCCACGGCCTCGTCGTCGATCCGCCCGACGTGGTGGCGAACCTGCGCGACGGGTGGTGCCACGGCTCGAAGTTCTTCTACACGATGATCGGGGGCGACGTCGCCAGCACACACGGATCGCTCAACCGAATCAACTCGACCACGTTCGTGCTGACGATGCTGGGCGAGTTGCCCCCGGCGCTGCGCTCGCGCGACGTGCTCCCGGCGCTCGAAGCCCTGCGCAAAGCCAAACCCCCAAGACGCGCAGAAATCGGCGATCAGGCACAGAGGGATCGAGGGGGTAAAGGGATTGAGGGACAAAGGGATTGAGGGACTGAGGGACTCAGGGACTCAGGGACGAAGGGGGTGAGGGACGGTTCCGTCGCAACGTTGTCACGAGAACAAGGTGGCACAGGCGCCTTGCCCGCGCAGCCAACACCATCCTCCGGCGAACCTGCCCGCGACGGGAAGCGATCCTGGCCGTGCGCTACCCCGCCGGTTTCCAGTCCACGATCTTGAGCTCGACGCTGCGGCGGCCGTTCCATTCGTTGATGATCGGCTCGAACGCCAGGCGCAGCCGGCGGTGGTCGAGCAGTTCGTCCCGCCGATTGCCGCGACCGAACGCGATGGCCTTGCGGTAGACGCTGCCCTGCCGCACGGTGAACTGGAGGTGCCGGGCGGCCTGCCCCACGGCCCGCGGTTCGCCGACCAGCTCGACCACCGTCGAAGCCAGCCGCGGGCGGGCGTTACCGACCCCGAACGGCGCCATGTGATGCAACATCTCGACGGTGTCGAGCCCGATCTGTCCCAGCTCGACTTCATCGTCGAGCCGCAGTTGGGGGACGAGATCGGCCGGCGTGAGCCGCTGGTCCGCCAGCGCCAGAAAGGCCTCGGTAAACGCGTCCACCTTCTCGGCGGCGATGCGGATCCCCGCCGCCATCGCGTGTCCGCCGTGGCTGAGCAGGTGCTCTTCGCACGCCATGAGCGCTTCGTGCAGCGGAAAGTGGCGGATGCTGCGCCCCGAGCCCTGCCCCTCGTCGCCGTCCAGCGCGATCAGCACCGTCGGGCGTCGAAAACGGTCCACCAGGCGCGAGGCGACGATCCCCACGACGCCGCGATTCCACTCGGGGCTGGCCAGCACGATCGCCCGGCACGCGGCGCGGTCGAAGCCGCGCGCCGCGACCAGCTCGAGCGCCTCTTGCGTAATGCGCTTTTCCACCCGCTGGCGTTCGCGGTTCTTGCTGTCGAGATCTCGCGCGATCTGTTCGGCCCGCGGACCGTCGGCATGCGTGAACAACTCGACCGCCTTGGCGGCGTGTCCGAGCCGGCCGATCGCGTTGAGACGCGGCGCCAGCATGAAGCCGATGTCGTACTCGTCCATCCGCCGGCGGTTCGCCAGCCCGGAAACCTCGATCAGCGCCCGCAGGCCGGGATTCCTGGTGTGGTGAAGCTGCGCCAGCCCCAGCGCGGCGATCAACCGGTTCTCGCCCACCAGCGGGACGACATCCGCCACGAGTCCCAGCGCCGCGAACGCGGTGGCGTCGGTCAGCAGTGCGCGAAACTCGTCGCTGACCCGGCGGGCGCCGCACAGCTCGCGCGCCGTCGCCCAGGCCACCTTGAACGCCACCGCCGACCCGGACAGGTGCGGGTTTTCCGACATCTCCAGGGCCGTGGGGTGCACGATCGCGTCGGCTTCGGGGTGCTCGGCCCGCGGCTCGTGGTGGTCGGTAATCACCAGCTTCAGTCCCAGCTCGCGGGCCAGGCGGGCCTCCGCGCACGCCGTGATTCCGCAGTCCACGGTCACGACCATGTCCGCGCCTTCGCCGCGCAGCGTCCGGAGCGCGTCGGCGCTGACGCCGTAACCCTCCTCGAATCGGCTCGGAATGAAATAGTGCACGTCGGCGCCGCCGGCCGCCAGAACGTGCCAGAGAATGGCCGTTGCGCTGATACCGTCCACGTCGTAATCGCCGTAAACGACGATCCGCCGGCCGGCGCGAGCCGCTTCGGCAAGCTGCCGGGCGGCCTCGACCGCGCCGGGCAGCGCCTCGGGCGGCAGCAGGCCCGACCAGTCGGGAGAAAGAAAACGCCGCACGTCGGAAGCGCTGCGCACCTCGCGGTTGAGCAGAATCTGCGCCAGCAGCGGCGAAACGCGCGCCTCACGCGCCAAACGGTCGCACTCCGGCTGGCGCGGAGCGATGATCCACTCGCACTCTGTCGTGATGGGCGGGAACAGCGCCGGCTCCTTCCTTCCTCAGGGCTTGCCGCCGTAGAGTGTAGCCGCCCCCGCTGGCGGAATACAGGGACACCCATTCGAGCTGCCCGTGCGAAACTCAGAGTGCCCGTTGAAGAGTGCGAAGTGTAACGTGCGGGCACGCCTTCGGCCGGCGGGCGGCGCTGGTCGAAACGCGCTCCCGTGACGGCCGCGCCGCTTGGCCGCCTGGTTTCACCGGCGCGGCGCGGCGGGCCGCGAAGCGGGTTGCGTGGCCGCGGCCTGCGCGTATCGCCGGGCGGTCGCGCGATACTCGGCGCGGGCGGCGTCCGAGGTGGCCGTCTCGATCGCCCGCTGCTCGATTCGCGCCGCCGCACGCGCGTCGCCGGAATCGAACAGCACGCGGGCGTAGGTATCGCAAATGCGCGGATCACGGCCTTGGCAGTTCTCGTAGGCCTTCCGGGCGGCCTGGCGGGCGAGGTCGAGATCGCGCACGACCAGGCCGGGCTCGGTGGCGATCACCCAGGCGAAGTCGTTGAGCAGCAGCGTGTCGTCGTGGCCCCAGGCGATGACCTTCTCGCCCACGGGTCGCGCGTCGCGCGCCCGCGTGATCGACCGGACCATTTGCAGGTACTGGAGCTTTGCGGAACGGGCCCGCGCCAGCCGCTTGCTGCGGGCCAGATCGAGTTTGCCGACCAGCACGTCCGCGACGGCCTGATCGAGTCCGCCGGCGGGGTGTCCCAGCCAGACGACCCGCCCCCGGGTGTCGATCACGAAGGCCTGGGGAATGCTCATCACCGCGAAACCGCCGAGGTACGCCCGCGTCGTGCGGGCCCGGTGGTCCGCCGCCACGCGGTAGCCGATGCGGTCGCCGTACCGCGCCACGAACGCCCGAATCGTCGCGGGCGACTCGGCGCTGACGCTGACGACGATCACGCCCCGGTCCGCGTACTTGCGTGCCAGCTCGTTCAGCGCCGGGATGACCGCGCGGCAGTAAGGCGACGACGTGGACCAGAACTCGACCACGAAAACGTGCTTGCCGCGCCCGTCGGCGAGCTTGACCGGCGGCCCCTGGATCCACTGGTCCACCACCAGCGGCGGCGCCGGATCGCCCGGCTCGCGGGCCTGTGCCAGGCCGGCCGTCGAGAATACGACCGCCGCGGCGCAGACCACCACCCCCCGGGAAACGGGACTCGTGCTCAACGCGGCTCGGACGCCGCCACGAAACGACGGAATCGTGCGCAGCCAGGATGATCGGACGTTCATGATCGCGCTCGGTACCGGTTCGAGCCGCCGCGGAACCGGGCGGCTTACCGCCTTGTTCACCAGTATACCACAGCGGCATTGCCACGCGGCCGATACGATCCCCACATCGGTCCGCCACGCATCGCGCCCGTCTCGTGGTGGCATACGGACCAGCGCGGGGGATCACCGCAGGCCGTTGGCCCGCCATCGCATGAAGACCCGGTTCGACGATTATCGGGCCGCACGACGACACCGCACAAACGGCCGTCAGCAATTCACACCGCGACGAAACGTACCGAATACTACACGGGACGCGCTTCGCGCCGGCGGCCGCCGGAGCGACACGTACGCCCATGTTGTGGGAGTGGTGCCATGAGTGATTTTGACGCGGCAGCAGCAGTCAACGCGCAACGTGTGCGGTCGCAGGTCGATATGGCGATTCTCACGAAGATTCACCGGGAGATGAAGCAACGCGACCAGGCCGTCGCCGGCCTGATCGAGTCCACGCTCGACGTCGCCCGGCAGATACAGTCGGTCGAACCCGGCAAGGGCGAGCACATCGACCTCACCGCCTGAGCCCCCCGCGGGCCCAATCACGGCATCCAGCCGGCACACGGCCGGATTCCTGAGCGCTTCACATCACCGCCTCAGACCGCACCATCACACGTAATCGAAACATCCTGCCAAACGCCGCCAGACGCGGGCATTCAAACGCGATCGGTTGAACGGCACGCACATCCGCGGTAGACCGTCCGGGGGCCGGGCACTCCGCCGGCGGAACAGACACGCCCGCAGCAACCCGGCGCAACAACAGGAGCAAAGCCACCATGAACTCCTCACGCGCGCGGAGGGCGCTGGGCACCGCCATACTGCTGGCCGTTGGTGTGACGGCCGGCTGCACATCCGGACACGGCCGACCGATCAGGCCACTGCTCCGTCCGCCGGCGCTGCGGCCGGGGGATACGATCGCGTTCGTGGCGCCGGCCGGTCCGCTGGATCGCAAGCGCATGGAGCTGGCCCGCAAGCGGCTCGAAGCGATGGGCTTCGTGGTTCGGGTTCCGGACGACCTGTACCGCACGCGTGGATACCTGGCCGGTGACGACCACAGGCGCGCCGCCGAGCTGATGGCGGCGTTTCGCGATCCGGATGTGCGGGGTGTCTTCCCCGGCACCGGCGGGTACGGCGCGACGCGCATCCTCGACCTGCTCGACTACGACGTGATCCGCCAAAACCCCAAGGTGCTGATCGGGTTCAGCGACATCACCGCCCTGCACCTGGCCATCAATCGCAAGGCCGGCCTGGTCACGTTTCACAGTCCGGTGCCGATGTGGGGACTCGGCAGTGAGAAAGGCCTCGATCCGTTCGCCGCCAGGTACTTCTGGCGGGCGCTGCTCCGGTCGCGGTACTTCGACGCCCGGGGCCGGTCGCGGCCGCCGGGCTATGCCTTCGAGCTCCCGCCGGACGCTCCGCCGATCAAGACGCTGGTGCCGGGCGTGGGACGCGGCCGACTGACCGGCGGGAACCTCTCGCTGATCGTGGCGCTGATCGGGACCGAGTACGAGATCGACACCGACGGCGCGGTGCTGTTCCTCGAAGACGTGGCCGAGCGGCCCTACCGCATCGACCGTTACCTCTGCCAGCTTCGCCTCGCGGGCAAGCTCGACCATCTCGCCGGCGTGATCCTGGGACAGTTCACCAAGTGCGAGCCGAAAGAGGGCGAGCCCAGCCTGACACTCGACGAGGTCTTCGGCGATTACTTCAGCCACCTCGGCGTCCCGGTGATTGCGAACTTTCCGGTCGGTCACGTGCGGCGCAACGCGACGCTGCCCTGTGGCGTGCCGGTCGAGGTGGACGCCGATGCCGGTCGCGTTCGCGTGCTGGAAAACCCGGTCAGTCTCGAACAGCCGTAACGCGGGCCAAGGCGTTGTTGGCGATTTGTCCGATAATCGCGAGCACGACGAGGATGCCGGCGACGCCGGCGACCATGAGCCAGACGTTGCGGGCCTGTCCGAAGTCGAGCTCGGACATGTGGGCGCCGATCAGCACCGCCGCCAGCGTGCGCGGCGCCATGCCCAGCAGCGTTCCGAGGATGTACGCCGGCAGCGAGACGCGTGTGGCCGCCATCACCAGGTTGGTCAGCGCAAACGGCGAACTGGGCAGGCGCACGAGCGTGACGATCAGCAGGGTCCGCCAGAACCCGCTGCGGACCAGCGCGTGGTAGACGGCTTTCCATTTCGCGTTCGACTCGATGACCTTCACGACGCGATCGCCGGACCCGCGCCGCGCGACGCCGAATCCCACCAGCGCCGCGCCGCCGAACCCGGCCATCGCCGCCCCGAACCCGGCCGAAGCGCCGAAGGCCCAACCGCCGAGCACGGCCTGGGCATAGGTCGGCAGCAAGGCCAGGCCGGCAAGCAGGGCGAACCCGCCGATGTACAGCGCCAGTCCCAGTCCATCGTGTCCGGCCAGCCAGGGCCCGAAGTGTTTGAGCTGGGAAAGCAGCAGAAAACCGCCGACCGCGGGCAGCGTACCGGCGACGACGGCCATCGGTCCGGCGGGTCCGATCCGCCGCCAGAGCGAGCGCCAGTCGATCGACGGCGCCCGGGCGCCGGCCGGATCGGGGGATAGGGGTGGTTCGGTCGGGTTGTTCATAAGGGATATGTCGCCCGGAGCACGAAACGACTTCAGATGTGCCAGGCACTTGAAGAAAGTGCGGCGTCGAACGGTTCGGTCCGACGCCGCACCACCGGTCTTGTCCACCAACGTCCCGGGGCGTCCGGCTACTGGTTCTCGCGGAACATCTTGAGCCGCTTTTCGAGGTCGCGGATCATCTGGGCATCGGCCGGTCCCTTGCGGGCCAGTTCAAGGGCCTTCTCCTCCACCTTGAGCGCTTCGGCCTTCCTGCCGTTCTTGAACAACGCCAGGCCGTAGGTATCGAGGATCGAGGGGTTTTCACCCTTGGTCGCCTTGTTGGCGGCCTCGGCGGCCTTGAGCGCCAGCGCGTAATCGCGGTTGGCGATACCGTCCTTGGTGAGGATGTCCCAGGCAAAACGGTTCATCAGGGGGGCGTTGTCGCCGCCGAGCTTGAGGATCTCGGCACCGAGCGCCGCGACCTCCTTCTCCTTCCCCTCGGACCCGGCGAGCTTGAAGTACTTCTTGAAGAGCACGAAGGCCTTCTGCGCTTGCAGCTCTTTGACCTTCCGCTCGGCCATCAGCTTCTTGGCGTCCGCCACGCCGAACTTGCCCTCGATCAGCTTGTCGATGACCTCCTCGAGATCGGACATGGGGTGGTCGTGCCAGATGATGTGCCCGGTCTGGTCGACGATGAACGCGTGGGGGATACCGCGTATGCCGAACGCTTCCATGTAGCCCTTGGAGGTCTTGCGCCCGTCATCGACGGCGACGGTGTAGTCCATCTTGTCGCCCATCTTCTCGACGAACTTCCTGACGATGTTGACGTCCTCGGTGCTGACGCCGATGAAGATGACGTTCTTGTCCCTGTATTTCTTCTGCATGGCGGTGAGGTGGGGAATGCTGGCGCGGCACGGCGGGCACCAGGTGGCCCAGAACTCGACGACGTAGATGTGCTTTCCGTCGGTCTTACTGAGGTCGACCGGGCTGCCCTTGACCCACTGCTTGATGACGAGGTTGGGCGCCTTGTCGCCGATCTCGCCGGCAAGTGCGCCTGCCGTCAGTCCGCAAGCGACCAGAACCGCCAAAGCACAATGCACAGACTTCATACGGATTCTCCTCGATTCGCTCTTGAAATCACGATGCTCGCCGGGGCGCGCCGGCGCCGGTACTCGCCGCGGGCGGCCCGCGCACCCGAAACATAGTACCGGCAAAAGCCTGGCCGATAGTCGGTTTCCTCCAAAAAAGTCTGGCCGGACAAGCGCCATGAGCGCGCGCGTCGGCGCCGGTCCCGGACGGCGGGGGTCGGCCGGCGATGCATTTACTTTTCGCAAACATTGTCACACTTTGGTGGAATTCCTCCGCGAGACGGCGGCCGCATCTGCAGCGCGGCCGCCCCACGGCGGTATAAGCGGGCACGGAAGGTGTGCGCGCGGCCCGGTCGGCCTTCACGCCGTCAAACCGTCTAGGCGAAGCGGGCGCGGCGCGGTACGATCCGCGCATGCACCGGCTGGCGCGGTGGGCAGCGATCCATCCAAACTCCTTTCAAGCCAGGGTAGGACGATGAGGCAACCAAGAGTGACAAGCGGAATCACGATCGCGTGCGTGGCAGCGATCGCACTGAGTCTGGCCGGCCCGGCCTCGGGCCAAACCGACGCCGATCCCGGCGCAAACGCCGCGCCGCCCCCCGCCGCGACGGCGGCGAACACGCCACACGTGCGCCCTGCGCCGAGCTGTCCCCCCGGCCGGACGGTCCACTGCCCGGACCTGCTGCCGACGCTGCCCGCCGGCAGTCTCACCTGGATCGGCTTCGTCGTCATTCTCATGCTCACGATCCAGACCCGACCGCTGCTGACCGGACGGACGATCGACGGCGTCGTGCTCGCGCTGACGGTGCTCCTGCTGGCGTGGCGGCACAACACCGCCACCTACGCCGGCGACCCGACGGGGCACACCGTGCGCTGGTGGGCCTACGTGCTGCTGACCGCGTCGGGGGTCTACTGGTTCCTGCGCGGCTTCTGCCTGCTGTTTTCCAGCAAACTCCCGACTTTTTCGCCCAATCTCTCGGCGCGGGCCATGGTGATCCTGGTGATCGCCGGCCTCGCGATCGCGACCGACACGCTCGTCCACGCCCCCGTCTCGGACGCCTCGAAGGACGGCCTCGTCGGCGGCATCTGCATGGCCGACACCGGGCTGCTTCCCTACGGCGACGCGATCGACCACGAAGCCCGCTCGCCGCTGCTGTACATGCTCCACGCCGGCGCGGTCAAGGCGATCCGCCCGCACTACGAACCCGCCGAGGGCCCCAGCGAAATGTACTGGGTAGACCGGGCCGCGTGGTTGCACGACGTGACCTGGAACACGCTGGACCCCGAACCGATCTGGCTCGCCAACGGCGTCCTGCTCGCCCTGCTGCTGCTGGGGCTCTGGCTCGCCGGAACCAGGCTGCACTCGGCGTCGGTCGGGGCCGTGCTCGTGGCGATCGCGTGCTTCTTCCCCGGAGCGCTCGAGTGCTTCTCGCATCCGGAGATCATGCTGCCGGCGGCGCTGCTCGCCTGGGCCGTCGTATGCGTGACGCTGCCGGGGATCGGCGGACTGCTGGCGATGTTCCTGCTCGTGCTGGCGGGCGTGGCCTGGCCCTGGGCCTGGCTGCTGCTGCTGCCGGTTCTGGCGTGGTTCCTGCGCCGCGGCGCAAACGGGTTCGGCGCCGTCGTCGGTCTGCTCGGCGGCGCGGCAGCGGTCGTGGCGGGCGCGATGGCCTACACGGCGCCGACGCTGCCCCGCGTCGAAGGGGCGCTGGCCGGACCGCTCAACGCCCCCCCATACGTCGCCCGCATGCGTGACGACGGCACCGTCGTCATCGAGAAAAACGCCGACGCCGCGGACGCCGAGGACACCGCCGCCGGCATCAAGGGGCGCTTCTGGAAGATCCTCCTCGATCAGGACAAGGTGACGCTCGGCTCGGCCACGATTTCGCTCGCACTGCCCAGCGGCGTCTCGGCGAGCACCGTGCTCTACCGCGAAATCGCGGCGGCCGACGATGCTGCGCGTGAGCTGCTTCAGACCGCCTATCGCGAGGCCGTCGCCGCTTCGGGTAAGGGAACCCGCGGCTGGGTCGCCCTGCGCACGCTGATCGAGAACACCTGGAAGCCCCGCCGGGCGCCGGCGCTGGCCGAGGTCGGCACCTGGGAGCTGCTCTCCGCAGCCGGCGACGACGCCCACGCCCGCTGGGTGTTGATCCGCCGCATCGCCAAGATCACGCTCGGCCTGCTCTCGCTGGTGGTGGCGTTCCTGCTCATCCGCGGCGAAAAGCCGCAAATGCAACATTTGACGGGCGCGCTGCTCATCATGGTCGCCGGCACGATGCTGGTCAGCATGCAGGGCGCCGTGTCGAACTGGGCATGGCTGATGCCGGCGGCGCTGGCGGTCCTGGCCGTCCGCGGCCCGACGCCGCCGGCCCGGGCCAACCCGGCCGAGAAGTCCGAGCCGCCGCCGCTGGACCTCGGACCCGCGCCGCGCATCACCGTCGAGGATTGACCCCCGGCGCCGCGCGCGGTAATCGTGCCGCATGAAGCCACGAGAACGCATCGCCATCCTGGATTTCGGCAGCCAGTACTCGCAGCTCATCGCGCGGCGGGTGCGCGAGAATCACGTATACAGCGAGCTCCTGGCACCCGACACGCCTGCGGAGAAGATTCGGGCCTCGGGCGCCCAGGGGATCATCCTCTCGGGCGGACCGGCCAGCGTGTACGAAGCAGGCGCCCCGCGCTGCGACCCGGCCATCTTCGAGCTCGGCCTGCCGGTGCTCGGCATCTGCTACGGCATGCAGATCGTCTGTGAAACGCTCGGCGGCCAGGTCGAGGCCGGCGACACCCGCGAGTACGGCCGGGTCCGCCTCCGCGTGACGCGTTCCGAGGGTGTTCTGCGACACCTGCCGCCGGAAACCTCGGTGTGGATGAGCCACGGCGACGTCGTCACCCGGGTCTCCGACACTTTCGAGAGCCTGGCCCGCACGCGCCACTGCCCCTATGCCGCGGTGCGCCACCGCGACCGGCCCGTGTTCGGCGTGCAGTTTCACCCGGAGGTCACCCACACCCCGCTCGGCCGGCAGATCATCCGCAACTTCATCTACGACATCTGCGGCTGCTCCGGCGACTGGCAGGTCGCCAACGTCATCGAGGGCATGGTGGACGACATCCGCGCCCAGGTCGGCCCCGACGCCCGGGTGATCTGCGGCCTCTCGGGCGGCGTGGACAGCGGCGTGGTCGCGGCGCTGATCCACCGCGCCATCGGCGACCGGCTGACGTGCATCTTCGTAGACAACGGCCTGCTCCGGCGAAACGAGGAAAAGCTCGTCGAAGCCACGTTTCACGACCATTTCGGCATCCCGCTGCGCGTCGCCGACGCCCGCAGGCGTTTTCTCGACGCGCTGGCCGGCGTGACCGACCCGCAGGAAAAGCGCAAGATCATCGGCCGCGAGTTCATCGAGGTCTTCCAGCAGGAGGCCCGCGCGATCGAAGGCGCGCGCTTCCTCGCCCAGGGCACGATCTACCCCGACGTGATCGAGTCCGGCCACGGCCCCACCGGCAACGCCGCCGTGATCAAGTCGCACCACAACGTCGGGGCCCTGCCCGAAAAACTGGGCTTCGAGCTGGTCGAGCCGCTGCGCATGCTGTTCAAGGATGAGGTGCGACTGGTCGGCGAAGCGCTGGGCATGGCCGAGGACATCGTCTGGCGTCACCCTTTCCCCGGACCGGGGCTGGCCGTGCGCATTTCCGGAGCGGTGACGCCCGAGCGGCTGGAGCTGCTGCGCGCCGCCGACGAAATCGTGCTCGAAGAGCTGACCGCCGCCGACTGGTATCGCAAGGTCGCCCAGGCGTTCGCCGTGCTGGTTCCGGTCTCCAGCGTGGGCGTGATGGGCGACGGGCGTTCGTTCGAGGGACAACACCTGGTGGTCGTGCGGCTGGTCGAGACGGCCGACTTCATGACCGCCGACTGGGTCCGGATCGACTACGACGTGCTCGCGGTCATCAGCAGCCGCATCATCAACGAAGTCCCCGGCGTGAACCGCGTCACCTACGATATCTCAAGCAAGCCGCCCGCCACGATCGAGTGGGAGTGACGCCGCCGCGATCGGCCCCCGAGAGGTTCTGTCTCCCATGCCAGCATCCCGCCCCATTCGGTTCGGAATCTGCGGCCTCGGCTTCATGGGCCGCCAATACTTTACGCACCTGACCGGCCATGCGAACGCCGAGGTCGTGGCCGCATGCGACCGCGACGCCGATCGCCGGGCCGGACGCTGGACCGACCGCGTGGGCAACCTCGCCTCCGCCGGCGGCCGGGCGGTGGACTTCAGCAACGTCGCGCGCTACGAACACTGGGAGCAGCTCGTCGCCGACGAGGCGGTCGAGGCGGTGGCGGTCACGCTGCCGACCGCGCTGCACGCCGACGTATGCGTGGCGGCGATGGAATCCGGCAAGCACGTAATCTGCGAAAAGCCGATGGCCCTGACGCTGGCAGACTGCGACCGCATGATCGCCGCGGCGCGGCGATCGGGTCGCACGCTGATGATCGCCCAGTGCATTCGCTTCTGGCCGCAATACGAGGAGATCAAGCGGAGGGTCGACGCCGGCGAGATCGGGCCCGTGCGGTTCGCCCGCCTGCGCCGCCTGGCCAGCCCGCCGGACTACTCGGCCGGCGGCTGGCTGATGAACGCGGCGCTCAGCGGCGGGGCGCTGTTCGATTTGCACGTGCACGACGCCGACTTCGCCCACGTACTGCTGGGCGCGCCCGCCCGGATCAGCGCCGCGGGCGTGCGTGGTCCGTCCGGCGGCATCGACCAGGTCGCGGCGACGTACACCTACGGCGACGGGCGCTACGCGGTCGTGGAAGGCGGCTGGATGTTCTCTCCTCCCTGGCCGTTCGAAATGGCCATTACCGTCGCGGGCGCGACCGGCACGCTCGACTGGAGCATGCGCCGCGGCCCGCGGGTGCTGCTCTACCGCGGCGGCGAGCAGCCGCAGGAAATCGCGGTCGCCGACCAGACCGGCTGGCAACGCGAACTGGATTACTTCGTCGCCTGCCTGCGCAGCGGCCGCCCCGTCGACCGCTGCCTGCCGGAGTCATCGCGCACCAGCATCGCCCTGGTGCTGGCCGAGGCCGCTTCGATCGAGCGGCAGTGCGAGATCCGCGTCGCGGACAACTGACGCGGGGACCGGCGTTGCACGCCGTCACGGGGGCGCCGCGCCCACCGCGCCGCAAGCGGGTGGCGTCCTGCCCACCCGTTATCAGATATCCGGCGGCCGGAGAGGTCCGGTATCGCGAAGAAAACGCGGCTTCGTGCCGACCGGCAACCGCACGCATTATGACCCCCGCCGGCCCAAGCCGGGAATCACGTCCCCGGTCGCGCCGCCTGTCGGCCCGATAGTCGCTGCTGCGAGCGGGACAGTCATTCCCAGGGCCGCATGTTTCGGGACCGATCCGGGGGGTTCTGATAGCCCGCCGGCGTGCGCGGTGAGACGCCCCCTCCGGCCCGTTGCCCCCCGCCGGGCGCCCCAGTGAAGACGCACGGAAACCGGGCCGAGAATCCCCCTGTCGCATGGGTTGGGTACCAGGCAGCCGGCAGCGGCTGCCGCCACCGGGGGTCGAGATTCCCCCTCCTGCGAGGCCGACGGACGGCCGGCGCACGAGCATGCCAACCGGGAACGGGATCCCGGAACCGCCGCGGCCCGAACCGCGGCGTGAGCGGCCGGGTGGGCGCATGCAGCCCTGCCCCCGCCGCATCTGGGCGCCACACGAGGGTTTCGCCATGGCCTGTCGCACGCTGCTGGGAAAACGAGCTCAGCGCGAACTGCTGACGGCGGCCTGCGCGCGACACGCCCTCGCGGTGGTCGAACGCTGGCACGGGCACGGAACGACTGTGATGGCCCACCTGCACGAAATCGCGGCCGACGGCGTGAGTCTCACCTGGGACGATCCAGCGACCGCCGCGGAACTCGACGGCCAGCCCGTGGAAGTACACGTCGCCCACGAGGGCCGCTTCTACCTCTTCTCGGCCATCGCCCGAGCGAACACGGGGCCCGACTCCGACGGCACCGCCGGCAAGCTGATCGACGTGAGCCCCGCCGCCCGATTCGATCGGACCGATCGGCGGCGTTGCGCCCGCATCGACCTGCTCGGCCGCAGGCCGCCAATCCGGGCCGTTTTTTCCAGAGACGACGATCTGCGCGTGCGCCTCGACGGGCGATTGGCGGATGTCTGCGAGGGCGGCGTGAGCGCAAGTGTCCCTGCGCCCCCACTCGCCGAAGTGACGCCCAGCGACCTCTACCGCCTGACGATCGACGCCCGCGGCCAGTGGCCCGAGGGGGGCGTACCCGTGCGCCTGGTGTACCTGCGTCCCGGCCCGGACGAGGGAACGCTGCTCACCGGCTGGGCGTTTCACACCTGCCTCGACCGGCACGCACCGCCGCAGATCCTGCGCCAACTGCTTGCGCTGGTTCGCAATACGACACCCGTTCGGAGCGATCCGCAAGGTGCCGGAACAAGGAGTACTACGGATGCAACTGGCCATTGACCTCACACCGCGCCAAGCCGCCCGCGTGATCGAACAGGCGGTGCGCGCCCGGACGAACGTGGAAGTCGAAGCACGCAACCGGGCGGACGAAGACGCCCTGACCGGCCGTCTCACCGGGCGGGAGGGTGAGCTGCTGGCGATCGAGTTGCCGTCGCTCGACCCCGCAACCAGCGCTGCACTGATCGGCGCCTTTTGCGAAGTGCGCATGATCCTCTCCGGCGAGCTGTACATGTTCACCACG
>CAYRXN010000140.1:0-4140 GCA_964428275.1 uncultured Planctomycetales bacterium
GATTGCGGAGGTGAACGTGCGTCCCGGCGACATCGTGCTGGACCTCTGTTGCGGGACCGGCGACATGATCCGGGCCTTCGCCGCAACCGATCCGCCGCCGCGGCTGATCCTGGGGGCCGACTTCGCCGCCGGCATGCTGGCCCGCGGGGCATACCCCGATCGCGGCGTGCCGGTCAGCCTGTTGCGTGCCGACGCGTTGCGGCTGCCGCTGCGCGACGCGAGTGTGGACATCGTGAGTTGTGCGTTCGGCGTGCGCAATTTTCAGGATCTTGACGCCGGCCTGCGTGAAATGCACCGCGTGCTGCGTGCTGGCGGGCGGGTGGTGATTCTCGAATTCGCGTTGCCCGAGAACGCGGTGTTGCGATGGGGCTACCGGCTGTACTGCGAGCACGTCCTGCCGCGTATCGCCGCGATCATCAGTCGTGATCGCACGGGTGCGTACCGCTACCTGCCCAGTTCGATCCGCACGTTTGAACGTCGTGGAGCCATGATCGGCCGGCTTGGGCGCGCCGGCTTTGTCCGCGTCTCGGCCCGCCCGATGAACTTCGGCGGCGTCGTGATCTACCGTGCCGAGCGGCCCTGATCGGCATGCCCAACCGGGCGGTCGTGGCGGCTGGGGCGTGCGTCTCGCCGCCAGGGGGCCGGAGGCCCCCGCGGTCGCCCGTCGCGGATCGGTCCCATCGGTGGCAGCCGGCGCTGGCCACGAGCCGGGGGGAGGCCTAAAATGGCTTGTTGTCGCGTGGTGCGGCGGACGGTCACGCAGAGGTGGGCCGCCGCAACGCGGCGGCGACCACGCAAACCGACCGCTGTGACCTCGGCTCCAACGGCCGGCGGGACACTGCCCATGATCTCCATACGGGACCTGTACTTTTCCTACGGCAGCAACGGCGCGTTCGCGCTGCGCGTGCCCGATCTGCACATCGGGCGGGGTGAGAAAATCGCGATCATCGGCCCCAGCGGCGTCGGCAAGACCACGCTGGCGTCCCTGATCGCGGGGATCCTCACGCCCCAACGGGGCGAGGTGGTCGTAGACGGTGTGAATCTGGCCGGCGCGCCGGACCATCGCCGGCGCGACTTCCGCATCGCGAACATCGGCTTCGTGTTTCAGGAGTTCGAGCTGGTCGATTACCTGCCGGTGCGTGACAACATCCTGCTGCCGTACTACCTCAATCGCACGCTGGCGCTGACGCCGGCGGTACGCCGGAGTGCCGGGACGCTGGCGGCGTCGATGGGGCTGGGCGCGAAGTTGCGGCGGTATCCGCGGACCCTCTCGCAGGGCGAGAAGCAGCGCGTGGCGATCTGCCGGGCGCTGGCCACCTCGCCCAAGCTGCTGATCGCCGACGAGCCGACCGGCAACCTCGATCCGAAAACCTCGCAGGTGATCCTCGATCTGCTGATGGAGGAAGTTCGGCGGCGGCGGGCGACGCTCGTGATGGTGACGCACAATCACCACCTGCTCGACGCGTTCGACCGGACCGTGGACATCGAGGCGTTCGCCGAAGGAGCCGCATCATGAAGAACGTCCTTCGGCTCGCGTGGCGCTACGTGGCCTACCACAAGGCCAAGACGGCGATCCTGACCGTCTGCCTGATGCTGACGGCGGTGCTCCCGCTGGCGGCGCATCTGCTGATCTCGACGTATGGAGAATCGCTCACGGCCCGGGCGCGGGCGACGCCGCTGGTGATCGGGGCCAAGGGCAACCGGTTCGACCTGGTGCTCAAGGCGCTGTACTTCAGCAAGGCCCGCGTCGAGCCGGTGCGGATGGCCACCGTGGACGCCATCACCGACGGGGGGTTGGCGCTGCCGATTCCGCTGCACCTGCGCTACACGGCGCGCGGCTATCCCGTGGTCGGGACGACGCTGGACTACTTCGATTTCCGCGGGTTGCGCCTGGCCCGCGGTACGGGGTTGCGGGCGCTGGGCGAGGCGGTGATCGGCGCGCACGTCGCGCAGCGCGAGCGGCTCGGCCCCGGCGATTCGATCTACTCCGACCAGAGCAACATCTACGACATCTCCAAGACCTATCCGCTGAAAATGCACATCGTCGGCGTGCTGGCCGAGACGAACACGCCCGACGACGAAGCGGTGTTCGTCGATCTCAAGACCGCCTGGATCATCGATGGAATCATCCACGGCCACGGAGACGTCGTGAAGAATCCCAACCCGAACGTCGTGCTCAAGAAAGAGAAGGAGAACGTCGTCACCAACGCGGCGATCGTCGAGTATCAGGAAGTCACGCCGGAGAACATCCGTTACTTCCACATGCACGGCGAACGGGCGGACCTGCCGCTGTCGGCGATCGTGGTCGTGCCGCACGACCGCAAGTCGGCGACGATGCTCAAGGCGCACTTCTCGATGTCGCAGACCGTGCGGGTGCTCGACCCGGCGAAGGTCGTGCGGGAACTGCTCGGACTCGTGTTCCGCGTCAAGCGGTTCTTCGACGCGAACTTCGCGCTGATCACCGTTTCGACCGCATTGTTCATCGTGCTGGTGGTGATGTTGTCGTATCGGCTTCGCAAACGCGAAATGGAAACGATGTTCAAGATCGGGTGCAGCCGGAGCATGACGTTCTGGCTCCAGGCGGCCGAGCTGGGCATCGTTCTGGTCATGGGGCTGGGACTGGCGGGCGTCGCGGCGGTCGGCATCGTCCGGGCCGTGCCGTATTTCGTCCGCGGATTGTGAAAGGGGACAAGCCATGCAGGCAGGAAACACTGGGCACACAAGCCGTGGCCGCTGGTGGGGGATGCTGGCGGTGGCCGTCGCCGCCGGGGCGGGGCTGGCCGGTTGCCGGAAACAGCCGGCGGCCGAGCCCGCGCAGCAGCAGACCCGCCGGGCCAAGCCGGTGATCTACACGACGTTCTACGTGACGACGTATTTCACGAAGCGGATCGCCGACGGCACGTGCGAGGTCGTCAATCCCTGCCCACCTGACGCGGACCCCTCGTTCTGGGTTCCCGACGACGCGACGGTGGGCAAGTACCAGAGCGCCGACCTCATCATCCTCAACGGCGCGTCGTACGAACACGGGATGGACAAGGTCACGCTGCCGCGCTCGCGCGTGGTGGACACCGCCCGCCCGTTCAAGGACGAGTTCATCACCCTCAAGCACGCCTTCACGCACTCGCACGGTCCGGGCGGCAAGCACAGCCACAAGGGGATCGACGGCCATACGTGGCTCGATCCGATCAACGCCAAACGCCAGGCCGAGACGATCAGGAACGCGCTCGCCAAGCACTGGCCGGAGCACAAGGAGACATTCGAAAAGGGCTACGCCGCGCTGGCCAGAGACTTCGACGCGCTCGATGCCCGGCTCAAGGCGCTCTCGGCGAAACTGGGCGACGAGATCCTGTTGTGTTCGCACCCGGCCTACAACTACATCGGCCGGCGGTACGGCTGGAACGAGCAGACCTACGGGCTCGACCCGGAAACGATGCCCGACGAGGACACGTTCAAGAAGATCGAAGCGTACCTGGCCGAACACCCCGCGCACATCATGTTGTGGGAGGCCCAGCCCGCGCCCGAAATCGCCCGGCGGATGGCCGAGCTGGGGCTGATGAACGTCGTTTTCTCGCCGTGCGAGGCGCTCTCGCCGGAGGAGCAGGCCAGGGGGATCGACTTCTTCGCCGTCATGAACGCCAACATCGACCGGCTCGAAGCGGCGCTGGACAAGCTCGAGGCCCAGAGCAAACCGGGATGATCGTCCAAGCCCCCGCTGCGGGCCACTTCCGCGCGCCCTCCGCCCACCACGCGGGGGTTGAGGGAACAGGGAGTCAGGGAACAGGGAGTCAGGGAACAGGGAACGAGGGAACAGGGAACGAGGGAACGGGGAGCGAGGGACTGAGGGACGGAGGGACACGGCGAACGGGGGCGCCGGTTTGCAACCGGTGCAATCCGCCAACCGGGCGCAACCGGCCTGCGCCGCGTGGTCCTCTTGTCACGAGGGCAGAGTGACCCAGGCATCTCGCCGGTGGAGACGCTCGGAGTGAACCGGGATGATCGCTGAAATCGTCGCACACCCTCAAACCGGCCGGCGCGACAGCCCGTATCCGTCCAACCGCGCTCCGCTGACCGTCAGCCCGCTGGTCAAGCTGCCGATCGGAGCGATCGTGCCACGCGGCTGGCTGCGCAAACAGCTCGAAC
>CAYRXN010000141.1:0-6172 GCA_964428275.1 uncultured Planctomycetales bacterium
GCCGTGACAGTTTCCGCCGTTGCGTCACCTGCCTCAGCGACGGCACTCAAGAGACACGTTCCAACGACAACATACAGGATCACGCTCGGTTGCATGTGCCAGATCCTCGCAACTTCGACTTGCGAATGGCTCACATTCCAATCTACGAGCGGCGACGGCAGTCGTCTTAGCGAATCTCCTGGCCGTCGAGTACGACGCTGTGGCGGAACCGACCTTGGATAGTCTGACCGTCCTCTTTGACCACGCGGAATCCATAAGCCGGTAGTCTCATTCCACTGTTTCCGCGAAACGGTGTGGCGCCCAAGTTCACGGTAATCTGGATGCCGCCGGCGAACTCCGTCTGCTGCACGAGGAAATCGGGACTCAGAAAGCGATGTCCCACCAGTTCCTTGAACGCAATCGATTCGTGCAGCGGGCAGAGCAACTTGGCGGCGAACTTGATGTACGGGCGAATCCCTTCGTATTCGTAAGGAGAGAAAAAGACCATGGGGCCATCTCCATACAGCATCGCGCGGAGCGTTTTCACGTAGTAGTCACCTGCCAGGCTCGCCGGCAGATGATTGGAATCCTGGATCTTGCCATAGTTGGTGACGGCGTCATGATAAACCAGGTTGAACAAGGGCGCGGGGTGGCTGTACTCGGCCAACGGATGCTGCTGATACGGCGCGACCATGCCCTCAAACATGTGATAGGTCGGTACAAGCCATTCGTTGCCTCGCTCGGTTCCCAGCACCAGACCGGTTGAGGCCAGATACTCGGCCAATTTGCGACCGCCCTCGCCAACTCGGGTACAGAATGCGATATCCGTGATGTCCGCGTTGGGAGCGATGGCTGCGATCTCCTTGGGCAGGGTGGCCTTGGCCAGCTCGACCCAGCGATCTTCGTCCACGGCTTTCCATCGCGAGCGATAAATGGGTCGGCCTTGGTCATCTTTGGCAGCCAAGTCCAGATTGGCCTGCTTGTCATGATCCAGGATCGAAACCCACGAGTGGTAGCTCGAATAGAGCCAGCCGTAGCCTTTAATCCGTTCGACCACCGTCCGAAGCTTCTCCGCGCCGCCCAACTCGTCGCTGATGGGCCACATCACCGGTGGGTATCGAGCAAAGGTGCCCCAACTGAAGACCGCGCAAGGCGGCGTAGTCGTTGATCTGAGCGTACTTGCCGACATTCAAGAAAACGCGTGTCCGGGGAAACGCCCGTGCGTGGGCGTCGATGACGCGCCGATAGGCCGCTATGTATTTTTCCAGCGTGTAACCGGTCTGCTCCAACTGCTCGGTGGTCCACCGCCCGGGAATGTGCAGGCCCAGATGCATCTCGCCCCATTCACCGATGCCGCCAATCTCGACCCATTCGACACCCGGCCGGCCATCCAGATAACGGCCCAAACGCTCGACAAACTGACCGTAAATCCTCAAATAGCGTTCGTCCCAGAACACGGGATCGATTTGCCTCTGACCGTGCACGCCCCGGTGTTCCACGCCCGGCACCCCTTGGTCGAAAACCCACTTCGGCGTGCAATACATGCCGGGGAAATGCGAGGCTTCCGACATCACGCGAAACGCAACGCGCTTGCCTCGCTGCTTCACCCAGAAATCAAAGATAGGGGCAAAGAACTCGTCGTACGAATCGCGCGGGCCGTCCGGCTCCAGATCGCTCCAAAAGAACCGGTAGTACACGATGTCGGCGATCGACAGGCACCACGCATCGGCCGGCGGCTTCGTATACATCCGCTCGTTGCCGGCCAGGTAGAGCCCCATGCCGGGGTTGAAGAGAATCGCATCCGAAGGCGCGGGGCGAATCACGCGCAGTTTCGGCGCTCGTGGTTCCAGGGATACTGTGCAGGCCCGCTTCATCTCAGGGCTGGGTCCCCGGCTCGGCAACTGTCCAAACGCTGGGGATAGCAAAAAAGCGGTCATTAGCCCTGCAAACACGGATAGCCTCCCATATCGATTGATCGATGATTTCATCGGCTGTTCAAGCCTCCCTATGCAAGAGGGCGGGCGACAAACTAAACTGAGGTACCGCGCATTGCCACAGATTGTACCAAGCAAACCTGGTGGATCTATGCGGTCGGCCGTCGCTGTGAAGACCACTGAACTACTCTGCGCGGCAGGCAATGCTAGCGATCATGCTACGGTTATTGTGATGATCATAGCTGGGTACGGCAACGCATGATGAGTCAAGCAGCAGGGTTTCTGACGCGCCGTTTGGTACATCCCGTCGTGGCCTTCGTAATGACGGCACGTGTTGCCTGCGCAACGGATCTCTTCGTTTGCAACCGCCGGCGGTAGCCACGGACCTGCGAGACCAGGTTCAGGCAGTGTGGAACGACGGCTGGAACTACAAAGGCCTGGCGGCCGCCGTGCGGCTGCTGCAACGCCGCGGGCCGCAGAGTTCGCCGAGGGCGCGGCGGCCTACAAGGCCGCCTTTGTCGCCGCCTTTCGCAACGCGGCCGAACAAACCGAACAATGGACCGATCAGAGGGGGGCAGGAGATCATTACGTGCCGATGTTTCTGTCCGGTGAGACAAGAAGGCTCGGACGGCGAAAGGTTCCCTATTACGAACACCCATTTTGCCTCGACACAGGACCGCTGTTTCTCGTGTATGCCGGACTCATGGGCGCGGACGATCTTCGAAACGATGCCGACGCAGTTCGGGCCTGTCAGCCTGCGATTCCGCCTGCGCGACCGGTCTCGAACGCTCGACGTCGCTTTCGAGCCGCGCTTCCGCAACGCCCCGTCAAGGGTTATGCTCCACATTCCGCCGCTGGCCGGTTTGCAACGCGTGGTCGTCAACGGCGAAAGTCGTCCGGTGCAGCCAGGAACGCTCCTACAGATTCGATGACCGAGGGCGTTTGGCGGCAACCGTCGAGGCAAGTGGGGATGCATGGCAAGCGCGGCGCGAGAACGAGCGAAGAGCCTCGAGCGAATGCGTCCCTGGCAGGCGAGGCATCCGTCGCCTACGCATCGCGTTGCGATGCGATAGCCAGCGCCGGGTGTTGGTTTGGACGAGGGGCCCAGCGTTCCGCAGAACTGTTGCACTTCGAGGAGTATTGTCTGATGAGCCAAGATCGACAAGACCGCCGCGACTTTACCCGGACGGTGCTGGCGGGCGGCGCGGCGTGGATGTTTGGCGGCGGGCCCGGATGCGCGTCGTCGTGCACCGCAGACGAGCAGCTTGCTGCGGCCCGGCCGGTGCATGCCGCGCCGGGAAACCGCGACGGGGACATCCTTCGTTTGGCTCGTCATCGGCTGACCCGCGGGAGCTTTGCCGCCGATGGGCGCACGTTCCGCGAGGCGGCGCGCGAGGTGCCTGTGAGCGACTCGGCCGACGTGGTCGTGTGCGGCGGCGGCCCGGCTGGCATTGCCGCAGCGCTGGCCGCCGCGCGCGCGGGCGCGAAGACGCGATTGATCGAGGTGGCCGGTTGCGTCGGCGGGATCTGGACGGCCGGGGCGCTGTCGCTGATCATCGATTGGCAGAACAAGACGGGCATCATGCAAGAGCTGGCTGCGCGGCTCATGCGACGCAACGCGGCGCACCGACTGCGCAGCAACGCCCTGGTTTATGATCCGGAGAGCATGAAGGCGCTGCTCGAACAGATGCTGGACGAAGCCGGCGTGGCGTTGCGTTTGCACACGCGCGTCGTGGCGGCCGTCGTGGACGATGGCAATCGGCTCGCAGCCGTTTTGACCGAATCCAAGTCGGGACGCGAGGCGTGGTTGGGCCGTTGTTTCGTCGATTGCACAGGCGATGGCGACGTGGCCGCGCTGGCCGGCTGCCCGTTCAAACTGGGCCGGCCGGGCGACGGGACGACGCAACCGATGAGCCTGATGGCCTTGTTGTGTGGCCCTCCGCTCGATGCGATCGCCCGGTTCGTCAACGGCGTGGCGGAATCGCGCAAGCTGGGACGCGCCAAGACGAACCTGCTTGCCGAGATGCGTCGGGCCGGAGTCGATCCGTCCTACGGGCTTCCCACGCTCTTTTGCATCCGCGACGGCTTCTACGCGCTCATGGCCAACCACCCGTACGGCGTGCTGGCGACCGACGCGGCCGACGTGACGCGCGCGACGGTCGAGGCGCGGCGCGAAGTCCATCGGATCGTCGCGGCGCTGCGCTCGCTCGGCGGCTGCTGGCGCAGCTTGCAGCTGGTGGCCACCGCCGAGCATATCGGCACGCGCGAGGGTCGCCGCATCGTCGGCCGTTACCGTCTGACGATGGACGACCTGGCGCGCGGCGCGCATTTTCCCGACGCCGTGTGCCGCGTGACCTTCGGCATCGACGTGCATTCGACGGACCCGAACAAGAGCAAGGGGATCGAGGCCAAGCCGGTGCGGTCCAAGCCGTACGACATCCCGTTGCGGGCGCTCATCGCGCGCGACGTGGACGGACTAATGATGGCCGGCCGCTGTATCAGCGGCGACTTCCTGGCCCACAGCAGCTACCGGGTCACGGGCAATGCGGTGGCGATGGGCGAGGCGGCGGGACGCGTCGCCGCAATCGCCGCACGCACCGACCGGTTGCCCCACCAGATCGGCATCGACGAATGGAAGCTGCCGGAGAAGCAACTCCGAGAGGAACGATCTTTTGAATAATCTGGCGGCTGCTGTAGCGAATCGCCCACCTGGCAGGCGACCAGCCCGCCCCCGAACAGCTCAGCGGCAGGGGCGAGTGTGCTGAATGGTCAGCTCATCGACCTCGGCCTCGGATACACGTCCGCTCCTTGGGCGAGCGTGCCAGTGGAACTTCTGCGGCGGCAAAGCGGGGCCTCTGTACTTGTTGATATTTGCAAGAAGTGGAGACACGTTCTAGCCGTGTTCCGTAACATCGTCGCGTCGCTTCGTTGTGCAAACTTCGGTAGCTTCTTTGATCAACCGGCCGTTTGTCGTTACCCTGGGCAGTAGGGAAGGCCAGTTGGTTTCCCTAGCTCGTGCCGATTCCGGAGTTCGCGACGCGTGGGAGAATGAGCGATGAACGTGGCCGTACCCCTGTTTGATCTTTCGGCATTTCGCTACGCGGGTCGGCGAGGAGAGGCTGTTGTATTTCGGCCTACCGTGCGGGTGTTGTTGCAGTCGCTTCCGGTTTTCGCCGCCGAAATCGTGGCCTGCCTGATCCTCGTCTACGTGGGCATGCGATCGATCCATGCGATTGAACGGCGGCTGGTGGGCGAGGCGAGCGGCGGCGAGGCGGTCAGGAAAGCCGCTCAGCCCGATGAGCAGCTCGCCGAGGTGCGCCGCCTGAGCGGGCAGATACTGAATGAACTGCCGGCGGATCGGCGCCAGCAAGTGCTGAAGGCAGTGGCCGAGGAGCGTGCTCGGTTCCGAATGGAACTGCGGCAAGAGCGCGTGCGTGGGTTGCGCAAGCTTTCGATGCTGGTCTGGCTGCCGCTCGGTGCGGTCGTGTTCCTGCACGGCGGAGCGCTCCTGCTGAGGTTTCTGCTCGGCGGCGCATCGTTTTCGGTCGATGACCAGCAGCGTTTGGTCTTTGCCCACGGGATTGGCCGTTGGCGCCGTCATCGCTGGCCCCTGTCGGAGTTTTCGCACTGGGTTGTGTATGCGTCGCCGCGCCGGCGTGCGTTGCCCTTGGCCGGCCCAATCGGCTCGGCGTGGACGTGGAAGGTCGCCTTGAGCAGTGCCAGTGCCGAGCAGGTCGGTTTGCGGCATGTTGCCGTGGGGCCGACATTCATTGTGGGCGGTCAACCGGTCCGACCACGAGAGGACGAGGCGATCCGCGGGGAGCTGGCAGCGATCGTCACCGCGTTGAGCAAGCTGACCGGCCTGCCGGTAAGCAAGCCGCTGGTTGCTTCGTCGCCGTCCGCTGGTGACGTGGGCTGCCGCGCCACCTGGCAGCAGTCGGTGGTGGAGGAATTGAGGGCCACGTCGCCGGAAAGTCTGCCGCCCGAACTGCAAGCCGAAGCGAAGCGGCTACTCGCGGAGGCGGAACGGTCAGGCGGCCGGTCCGCCCGCGTCTATGTGGTCACCGATTTCACCGGCCGGCAGCGCACCTACCGCTCGATCGACGAGATGCCGCCGGAGGTGCGTGCCATCTTTGACCAGTCTGCCCGCCGAAAAGAGCCCGACCGGTCCGACGAGTAAAAGAATCTTCTAGACGCTTGTCGGGCGGAAAGCGCGAGTTTTGTTCGCGCTTTTTAGGAGTGCGGCGGTCCCCCGCCGC
>CAYRXN010000142.1:0-9842 GCA_964428275.1 uncultured Planctomycetales bacterium
CTCGACACGGCGGAGAGCTTCAAGGAAGTCTCGACCCGCAGCGTCAAAAAGGTCCCGGCGCTGCGCGGGCGCGTCGTGGTGACCGCGTTCTTCGAGGACAGCACGCGCACACGGATGAGCTTCACGCTCGCCGCCCAGCGGCTCTCGGCCGACATCCTCGATTTTTCCGCGAAGATCTCGTCCACGTCGAAGGGCGAATCGCTGCGCGACACCGCCCGCAACATCGAGGCGATGGGCGTGGACATCATGGTCGTGCGCCACTCCGCCGCCGGCGCGCCGCAAAACCTCACCGAGGCGCTGGACTGCTGCATCATCAACGCCGGCGACGGCCAGCACTCGCACCCGACCCAGGGGTTGCTCGACCTGTTCACGATCCGCGAACGCAAGGGGCGCATCGCCGGCCTGAACGTCGCGATCGTGGGAGACATCGCGCACTCGCGCGTCGCCCGCTCCGACCTGCGCGGGCTGGTCAAGCTCGGGGCCCGCGTCACGCTGGTCGGCCCCCCGACGCTCGTGCCGCGCTCGTTCGAGCAGCTCGGCGCGCGGGTTACTTCGGACTTCGACGCGATCCTGCCCGAGATGGACGTCATCAACATGCTGCGCATCCAGCAGGAGCGCATCACCAGCAGCGTCTTCCCCTCGATCCGCGAGTACATCCGCCTGTTCGGCATGAACGCCGACCGGCTCAAACGCTGCAAGCCCGACGTGCTCATCATGCACCCGGGGCCGGTCAACCGTGGCAAGGAACTCGCCGCCGATGTCGCCGACGGCCCCAACTCGAGCATCTTGCGCCAAGTCACCAACGGGCTGGCCGTGCGCATGGCGACGCTGTTCCTCTGCCAGCAGGCCGCGATGGCCTGACGCGACGTCCGGGCGAAAGCGGCGCGCCGGCGGAAGGCAATTCGCCATTCGCCATTCGGCATTCGCCATTCGAGTCGGCGTCGCGTGAAAGATCTCAATCCCGCCGGGTACTCTTTGTTGCGTGAACGAGCCAATGTCCGCCGGAATCGATCCGAAATCCGCCACGGTCCGCCGCGAGGCGCTCGTCCTGCTGATCGCAGCGGCGGCCGGGCTCGTGCTTTCCGGCATCCGGCCCCATGACCGCACGACCTGGCTGCTGGAGGTGTTTCCGATTCTGCTCGGCGCGCCGCTGCTGGTGGTGACCGGACGCCGCTTCACGTTCACGCCGCTGGTTTATCGGCTCATGTTCCTGCACGCGCTGATTCTGATGGTCGGCGGGCACTACACGTACGCGCGGGTGCCGCTGGGCGCGTGGGTTTCGGAGCTGCTGGGGCTGGCGCGCAACCACTACGACCGCCTGGGACACGTCGCACAGGGTTTTGTGCCGGCGATGATCGCGCGGGAGCTGCTGGTGCGCACCTCGCCGCTGCGACCGGGCAAATGGCTGAGCGTGATCGTGGTCGCCGTGGTGCTGGCGGTCAGCGCGTCATACGAGCTGCTCGAATGGGCCGCGGCGTTGGCGTTGGGACAGTCCGCCGCGGACTTTCTCGGCACGCAGGGCGACCCGTGGGACACGCAGTGGGACATGTTTCTGGCACTCTGTGGCGCCATCGCGGCGCTGCTGACGCTTGGCCGCCGGCACGACCGACAACTGGCGACCTTCGCCGCGCCGCCGCGGGCGACGAACCCGTAGGGCCGGGCGACCGGGGGGCACCACCCGCCGCGCACGAGTCCGAGGTCGGTTCCCCGGCGGTCCCCGGTTGCGAGCCGGCGCCACGGCATGCGCCAGGTCGCGGCGGCACTGGTCCCCCCTCCACTCGCTTGCGGGGGGTTCAGGGTGCGGCGCACCGGTTCAGTCGCTCAGCCGCGCCGGCACACGAGGATCAAGTCCGGGCTGGCGAGCTCGTCGTACGGCTCGCGGGCAAAGGAGCCGTAGAGCTTGATTTCTGCGGCACCGCCCGCCAGCGCTGCGCGGCGCAGTTCTTCGGCGCGGATGCCCATGAAGCTGCCGCCGTGGGGTTTGCAGGTCACGCCATCCGGCGTAATGCGCACGTCGAGCAGGTCGATCAGCGCTCGGCCGCCGTTTCGGTGAACGCCCTTGACGATGAGCCGGGTCTGCACGTCCGGGTCGTCGGTTGGTACGCGGGTACACTTTTGCCACTGGGTCGGGCCGTCGGGCAGTCGCCAGACGTTGAGCACCTGGACGACACACGCGCCGCCGGGTCGCAGCGCCGCCAGCAGGGCCGCGAGGGTGCGGTCGATCACGCCGGGGTCGTCGGCGAGTGCGAGCGAGTTCCCCACGCAGATGACCGCGTCGAAGGCGCTCGGTTCGGCCGGTTGCTCGTAGGAACGCCGCACCCAGCGCATCGTTTCGGTCTGGCCGTGCCGTTTCCGGCAGAAGTCGATCATGCGGGCGTCCAGGTCGGCGCCTTCGACGGCCACTGCCCAGGAATGGAACCACGCCGCGTGGCGGCCGGTTCCACAGGCGGCATCGAGCACCTTGCGGACTTTGACCTGCTCGAACAGGCTGCGGTAGAACGGCTCCTCGTGGGCCAGCCGCTTTTCCCAGTTGACGAGCGCGTCGTAGGTCTCGGGTGTGATACCGAACTCGCCGGCGGCTCCGGACATGGGCTGTCTCCTTTGTCGGGGTCGTGCCGCCGTGCCTCGCTGCCACGGACGGGCGGGCCTCCGCCACGCCGGTCGGCGGGCGCCGCGTAGGCGCGGCGGTTACGGGGTCGTATCCTACACCGCCTGTCGGCAGTGTAACGCGAAGACCGGGGGTCTTGTTCAGGAGCGCGCCATGCGCAGGTTCAAGGAAACCGAAATCACCCAGGCCATCATCGAGTCGTACTTCGAGAAGCTCACCGCCTGCGTCACCAACGACGTGCTGATCGTCGGGGCCGGACCGGCCGGCGCGGTTGCGGGTTACTACCTTGCCAAGGCGGGCTTCAAGACGACGATCATCGAACGCAATCTCGCGCCCGGTGGCGGAATCTGGGGCGGTGGCATGGGCATGAACGAGGTCGTCCTCCAGGAAGAGGCCTTGCCGGTTCTCGACGAGATGCAGATTCGCCACCAGCCCCGCGAGCCCGGCTTTCATACCGTCAGCGCAGTCGAGCTGGCGACCGGCCTGTGCTACCACGCGCTGCGCGCCGGTGCCGAGGTGTTCAACCTCATTACGCTCGAAGATGTGAGCGTGCACGGTGAACGGGTCACCGGCGTCGTCGCGAACCGAACGGGCATCTCCGGCCGCTACCACGTAGATCCGCTCACGTTCTCGGCCAAGGCGGTGCTCGACGCCACCGGACACGAGGCCGTGGTCCTCAACCATCTGCGCCGCCGGGGGTTCTTCGAGGGCACCCCGATCGCCACCGCCCAGGAAGGTCCGATGAACGCCGGCGAAGGCGAGGAGTTCGTCGTCGAGCGGGCCGACGAGGTCTACCCCGGTCTGTGGGTCGCGGGCATGAGCGTCTGCGCCGCGTACGGCGGGCCGCGCATGGGACCGATTTTCGGCGGGATGCTGCTCTCCGGGCGCAGCGTGGCGCAGCGAATCGAAGCGAAACTCCGCGGCGACGGGTGACGCGGCCACTTCAGTGCCGCTTGAACTGCCGTTCGAGGTCGCGCAGTGTCAGGTGCAGCGTGGTCGGGCGGCCGTGGGGGCAGTGGCTGCTGCGCTCGGCGAGGTCACGGCGGCGCAGCAGGTCGGCGATTTCCTCGTCGGTGAGCGGATCGCCGGCCTTGACCGCGGCCTTGCACGCCATCATGTCGAGCAGCTCGTGCAGGAGCGTTTCCGGCGACGGGCGGGCGCCCTTTTCCGACAGGACGTCGAGCAAATCGCGCACGAAGCGCGCCGCGTCGAGCTTGTGCAGGAATGTGGGGAACGCGTGGAGCGTGACGCTCTGCGGGCCCGAGGCGGTCAGCTCGATACCCAGCCGATGCAGCAGGTCCGCGTGCGTCTCCAGCGTCTCGATCCGGTCCGCCGGCACGCGCACCACCTCGGGCAGCAGCAACCGCTGGGCTTCGAGCGGGCGTTCGGCGATGCGCGCCCGAAACTGCTCGTACAGGATGCGCTCGTGCAGCGCGTGCTGGTCGATGATCATCAGGCCGTCGTCGGTCTCGGCCACGATGAACGTGTTGTGAAGCTGGATGGCCCGCGGCGGCGCGGAACGCTCGAGCCCGGCCGCCGGCGCCTCGCCGGGCCGCGGCAATGCCGCCGTCGGCTCCTGACTCCCGGCGGACCGGTGCGGTTCTTGCGGTCCGGCCGGCACGCGGGGTGGCGCTGCGGCGGCACTGCGCGGCGGCGCCTCGGGCGGGCCGGCCGCGGCGGCCCAAGTGGCCCGCGGGGCGGTCGCGTCAGCGGCGGGGCCGCGGTTTCGCCCGCCTGGCGGGTTCGGTTCGCCCGCGGCGGGACGCGACGTGAAGAAATCGGCCACCGCCTGGCGCACGCGACTGCGATAGGCGTCTTCCTCGGCGGCCCGCGTCGCGAGCGTGTGGTCGAGGTTGGTGGCCAGAAACCGGTCGCGCAGCGCCGCCAGCACCTGCCCGTGTACGTAGTTGGCGTCGCGCCAGCGGACCTCGCTCTTGGTGGGGTGGACGTTGACGTCCACCTGGGCCGGATCGACCGTCAGAAACAGGAACGTGACCGGGTAACGCGACGGATCGATCAGGCTGCGATAGGCCTCCTTGATCGCGTGCGAGACGAACCGGTCGCGCACGAAGCGCCCGTTGACGAACACGTACTCCCACTTGCCCGAACCGCGGCTTTCTTTCGGCGGCGCGACCCAGCCCTCGACCAGCACGCCTTCGCCCGAACGGCGGATCGGCAGAAGCACCTCGGCCAGCTCGGGGCCGTAGAAGTCGCCGATGCGTTTGCGGCGGTCGTCGGTCGCGGGCAAGCGATGGAACGTGCGTTTGTTGTGTCTGAGCGAGAACGCGACGCCGGGGTGGGCCAGCGCGAGCCGGGCGAACTGCTCGGAGATGTGCCCCATCTCGGTCTGGGTGGTCTTGAGGAACTTCCGCCGGGCGGGAACGCAGTAGAACAGGTCGCGGACCTCGACGCGCGTCCCGGCCGGGGCGCCGCAGGGTACCGGTTCGCCGACCGCGCCGCCCTCGACGCAGAGGCGGTGGGCGACGTCGGCCCCGCGGGGGCGCGAGGTGATCTGGAGCCGGGCGATCGAACCGATGCTCGGCAGGGCTTCGCCACGGAATCCCATCGTGTGGATGCAGAACAGGTCGTCGTCGGTGCGGATCTTGCTGGTCGCGTGGGGCAGGATGCAGCGGCGCAGGTCGTCGAGCTCCATGCCGGCGCCGTCGTCGATGACCTCGATCAGCTCGCGGCCGCCGTCGAGGATCGCCACGTCGATCCGGCTGGCGCCGGCGTCGAGGGCGTTCTCGACCAGCTCCTTCACGACGCTGGCGGGGCGTTCGACGCATTCGCCGGCGGCGATGCGGTTGACGAGATCCGGTTGGAGAACTTCGATACGACCCATGAGTCACATCCGCGCTGCGCCGGTTCGTTTGCCCGACTGTCCCCTGGTCCTGCTTGTCGACGAGAGTATAGCGGCTTGCGGCGCCCGGCGGCCGCTGCCGACACGGCCGGTCGAACCGGCTTCCGAAGATCGCGGCTGATGCCGGGGAAGCGCAGGTCGGCGTCTACCCGTGCTTGCGCTTATGGCTCCGAACCAGGGCCGCGATGCGGGCGATGTGCGCGGGCCCGGTGCCGCAACAGCCGCCGAGGATGTTCGCGCCCGCGTCGAGCAGCGTCGGGACGTGCTTGCCGAACTCGTCCGGCGTCTGCTTGTAGACCGCCCGGCCCTCCTCGAGTTCGGGCAGGCCGGCGTTGGGCTTGACCCACAGCGGCAACCGCGTGTGGGCCCGCAAAGCCACGACCGCCGGCAGAATCGTCGCCACCCCCGCGCCGCAGTTGCACCCAACCGCGTCGGCCCCGGCTTCTTCCAGCGCCGCGGCACATTCCTCGGCCTTCGCGCCCATCATCGTGCGCGTGCGCTGCGGTCCGGAGTCGAACGACATGCTCGCGATCACCGGCAGCCCGGTCGTGCCGCGGACCGCTTCGAGCGCGACCAGGATCTCTGCCAGCTCGGAAAACGTCTCCAGCACGATCAGGTCCGCGCCGCCCTCGGCCAGCGCCGCGGCCTGGGTCGCGAACGCCTCGTGCAGTACCTCGGGCCGCGCCTCGTTGATGGCCAGGATCTTGCCGCTCGGGCCGATCGAGCCGGCGACCAGCGCTCCGCTGCCGGCGGCGGCCTCGCGGGCCAACGAGGCGCCGCGCCGGTTGATCTCGGCGAGGTCGTGGTCGCCGCCGTGCCGGGCGAACGCCAGGGCGTTGGCGGCGAACGTGTTGGTCGTGATGAAGCGGGCTCCCGCGGCGGCGTACTCGTGCGCCAGCGCCGTCACGAGGTGCGGATGCGTGAGGTTGGCCAGCTCGGCGGGAGCGTCGGCGGGAACCCCGCGGGCCTGAAGCTGCGTGGACCAGCCCCCGTCGGCGACGGCGATCTCGTCGGCGAACGTGCCGAGGTCAACCTTCATGGTCGGGCTCCTGAACAGCTGCCGGCGCGGCGAGCAGGCGGCGCAGGCGCCGGAGTATGTCCGCCGGCTCGCCGGGGCCTACGTAGGTCAGCGGGCCGTCGTAGCCGCTCCGCCGCAGGCTCGCGACCACGGCGGGCCAATCCACGCTGCCTTCGCCGAGCGGGCAGAACCCGGCCGAACCGGACCGGGCGAGGTCGTAATCCTTGACGTGGACGCGCGCGATCCGCCCGCCGAGTGCCGCGATCCAGTCTGCGGCGTAACCGAAGGGCATCAGATTGCCGACGTCCAGATACCAGCCGACCCGCGGCGAGTTGACGCGCTCGATCAGTTCGGCGGCCTCCAGCGGCGAAAGCAGAAAACGGTTCCACACGTTCTCCAGCGCGATCGTGACGCCCCGATCTTCCGCCTCGTGACGCAGCGCGCGCAGGGTGTCGAGCACGCGGTGCAGCGCGTCGGCGTAGGCGACGCGCGGGCGGGCGTCGCCGGCGCGCCCGACGACCGCCGGCACGACGAGAATGGCATCGGTGCCGAGCACCTCGGCCATCTGCAACATGCGGCGCGTGCGCTCCGTGGCCAGCCGGCGCCCGGCGGGGTCCGCGTCCGCGTAGCTTGCCTGCCAGAACGCTCCCGAGGCCAGCGAGGCAATCGCGACGCCGGCGGCTTCGCACCGGCCGCGCCACGCCGCAAGCGCTGCGTCGGGCGTGTCGAAATCGAGCGGCCCGCCCTCGTCTGCCGTCAGCTCGATCGCGTCGAACCCCGCCGCCGCGACCGCGGCGATGCGCTCTTCCAGCGGCATCCGGGCGGGAAACGTCCATGCGTTGAGCGCCAACTGCATCGCGGTCATCCGATTGGCGTGGTCGCTGCCGGTTGCGTCCTGCGCGCCACGCGCGCGCCAGCGTATCACGGCGCGGGCAGCGGCCGCAACCGCCCGGCGGAACGACGCGGGCCCGGCGTATCGCAGCCGGTTGTCATCCGGGTTCGTGACCGGGCGGCACCCACCACGTATGAAGGCTGATCCCCGGGCGGGATGGGACGCTGCCTGCCGCCGCGTGTTGAAGGCGCGGGCCGCCCGAGTATGATGCACGCGGTGATCGTCAACCCTGTTTCAAGCCCAGTCGTCACGGAGGTTCCGCATGTCCGCGTATGATCGCCCTCAGGCACACGTTGTGGTTTGCGCCGCTTGTCGCCGCGCGTCGCGCGCGGCGGCGCTGGTTGCGATCGCCCTGCTGATTTCGGGTTGCGCGCAGAAATCCGGCCCGGGCGTTGCCGCCCAGCCACCGCGCAACGGGGAAGCTGCGCCGGGAGCACAGACCATGCCCGCTGAGCTGTGGCTCGAAACGCTGGACCTCTCCGTGATCGACCAGGACTGGGGACGGGCCCGGGCGGCCAAGTCGGTCGACGGTCACCCGCTCAAGATCGGGCAGCAGACCTTCGCGCACGGGGTGGGCACCCACGCCGCCGGCGAGTTCACGATCGACCTGCACGGTGCCGCCCGGCGGTTCGAGGCCCGGGTAGGCGTCGACGCCGAGGTCGGCGAGCTCGGTTCGGTCGTGTTCGTCGTGCTGGCCGATGGCAAGGAAGTGTATCGCAGCCCCGTGCTGCACGGCGGCGAGGCGGCCCAGCCCGTCTCGGTCGATCTCGCCGGCGTCAAGACGCTGGTGCTCGCGGTCGAGAACGGCGGGGACGACATCAACTACGACCACGCCGACTGGGCCGACGCCAGGCTGATCCTCGACCCGGCCGCGACGGCGCCGCCGGTGGCCGTCCGACCCGACCCGGGGCCGGACCCGGTCATCGCGATGGGCACGGCCCCCGAGCCGGCGATCCACGCCCCGCGCATCACCGGCGCCACGCCGGGCCGGCCGTTCCTGTTTCGTATCCCCGCCACCGGCCAGGGGCCGCTGCGTTTCGAGGCGGACAACCTGCCGGCCGGGCTGACGCTCGACCCGCAAACGGGCATCATCCGCGGCAGCCTTGCAGAGCCGGGCACGACGGTCGTGGACGTGACCGTCCGCGGGCCGCGCGGCTCGGCCAGCGCCCGGCTCACGATCGTCGGCGGACATCACAAGCTGGCACTCACGCCGCCGATGGGCTGGAACTCGTGGAACGTGTGGGGCACGTCGGTCGATGACGCCAAGGTCCGCGCGGCGGCGGACTGGATGGTCAGAAGCGGGCTGGCCGCGCACGGATTCCAGTACATCAACATCGACGACGCCTGGGAAGGTGAGCGCGACGCGCAGGGCCGCATCACCACCAACGAGAAGTTCCCGGACATGAAGGCCCTGGCCGACTACGTGCACGGCAAGGGGCTCAAGCTGGGGATCTACTCGTCGCCGGGGCCGAAGACCTGCGCGGGTTTCGAAGGCAGCTACCTGCACGAGCAGCAGGACGCCGACACGTTCGCCGCGTGGGGCATCGACCTCATCAAGTACGACTGGTGCTCCTACGGCAAGATCGCCAGGGACGACAGCCCGGAGGAGTTGCAAAAACCCTACATCATCATGCGCCAGGCGCTCGACAACTGCGGCCGCGACATCGTCTACAGCCTCTGCCAGTACGGCATGGGCGAGGTGTGGACCTGGGGGGCGGACGTCGGCGGGAACTATTGGCGGACCACCGGCGACATCACCGATACGTGGTCGAGCCTCTCGCGGATCGGTTTCGGCCAGGCGGAGCTCCATCCCTACGCCGGCCCCGGCCACTGGAACGACCCCGACATGCTCGTGGTCGGCAAGGTGGGCTGGGGGCCGAGCCTCCACGACACGCGGCTGACCCGCAACGAGCAGGTGACGCACATCACGCTCTGGTCCCTCCTGGCGGCGCCGCTGCTGATCGGCTGCGACATGTCGCAGATGGACGATTTCACACTGGCCCTGCTGACCAACCCCGAGGTGCTGGAGGTCAACCAGGACCCGCTCGGGCAGCAGGCCCGGCGGATCGCCGTCGATGGAAAACTGGAGGTCTGGGCACGGCCGCTGTCCGACGGAGCCTGGGCGGTCGGACTGTTCAACCGCGGGCGGAGCGAGACCGAGCTGCGCGTGCGCTGGAGCGACCTGGGGCTCGACGGCCCGCAGAAGGTGCGCGACCTGTGGCGGCGGGTGGACCTGGGCGAATTCGACGGCGGTTTCGCCGCCCCGGTCGCGCGGCACGGCGCGATGATGCTCAAGGTCACACCGCGCCCCTAGGCCGCAACCCAGGCCGCAACCGGGGCGACGAAGGCACGGAGTCCAAGCGATACGGGGATATAGGGACTGAGGGACTAAGGGACTGAGGGACTGAGGGATTGAGGGGCTGAGGCAGGCAGCCTTTCTTGTCTGCGTGCCTTTGCGGTCCGG
>CAYRXN010000143.1:0-5000 GCA_964428275.1 uncultured Planctomycetales bacterium
ATCAGCACGTCAACGCCACGGCAGTCGCCGGCCTCGGCCAGCTGGACGGCGGCGCGGGCCCGATCGAGCGGGTAGGTGGATCGGGCATCCGCGCAGGGCCGGGCCCCGGACGCACATCCCCACCCTCCCAGCATCGGTACCAGCATCAGGGCCAACACGCGAGCCTTGCGCAGCCGGGCGAGAGCATACATGGCGTCATTATACGAGAATCTGCCGCCGGACCAATCCACGCGACGGCGATCGCGCCCGGGACACACGACACATGCCGCGCTGCGCCCACGTCCATCACCTCATCACGTTCTTGCCGTTTCGCCTGTCGCGCCCTGAAAGCCGCCCAGGGCCGGCCGGCCTCCAGAGAGCGAGGGCTGTCACGGGTCTCGGCTCCCCCCACGCACACTTTTGCAGCGGGGAGAATCGCGGGTTGCGGCGGGCTGTGGTACACTCTCGACTTTCAGACTCGGCTAGCGCGATTGTCGTGCACTGTCGCGAACGGAGACGACTGGTATGAGTACGCCCAAAGACCCTTTCGGTGTCCGTGCGAAACTGTCCACCGCCGGCGGCGACGTGACCATCTGCCGGCTCGATGCGCTCGAAAAAGCGGGCATCGGCCCGATCTCGCGGCTGCCCGTGTCGATTCGCGTGCTGCTCGAGGCGGTACTCCGCAACGTGGACGGCTATCAGGTTCTCGAAGACCACGTCCAAGCGCTGGCCAACTGGAACGCGGCCAGTCCCGGCGAGCAGGAAATCCCCTTCCGCTGTGCCCGCGTCGTGCTCCAGGACTTCACCGGCGTCCCCGCCCTGGTCGACTTCGCAGCCATGCGCTCCTCGATGCAGCGGCTCGGCGGCGATCCGAAACGCATCAACCCCCTCATCCCGGCGGCTCTCGTGATCGACCACTCGGTCCAGGTGGATCACTTCGGGCGGCCCGATGCCCTCGAACTCAACGCCAGGCTCGAATTCAAGCGCAACCGCGAGCGCTACGAGTTCCTCCGCTGGGGCCAGAGCGCCTTCGACGGGCTGCGCGTCGTGCCGCCGGCCACCGGCATCATCCACCAGGTCAACCTCGAATACCTCGCCAAGGTCGTCCTGCGCCGCGAAATCGACGGCCAGACCTTCGCGATTCCCGATACGCTGGTCGGCACCGACAGCCACACCACGATGATCAACGGTCTGGGTGTGCTCGGCTGGGGCGTCGGCGGGATCGAGGCCGAGGCCGCCATGCTCGGCCAGCCGATGTACATGCTCATGCCGCAGGTCGTCGGACTGCGCCTCACCGGCGTGCTGCCCGAGGGGGCCACGGCGACCGACCTCGTCCTGCGCGTCACCCAGATGCTGCGGGAACGCGGCGTCGTCGGCAAGTTCGTCGAGTTCTTCGGCGAAGGCCTGAAGGACATGAAACTCGCCGACCGCGCCACCATCGCCAACATGGCTCCCGAATACGGGGCGACGATGGGGTTCTTCCCGGTGGACGAGCAGACGCTGGCCTACATGCGCCTGACCGGACGCACCGACGAGGAGATCGACCTGGTCGAACGCTACTGCAAGGAGCAGGGGCTGTTCCGGACGGCGGACGCGCCCGAGGCCACCTACAGCGAAATCGTCGAACTCGACATCAGCACGATCGAACCGGCGCTGGCCGGCCCGAAGCGCCCCCAGGACCGCATCCCGCTCTCGCAGATGAAGTCGGCGTTTCGGACCAGTCTGACCGCGCCGATCGCCGAGCGGGGCTTCGAATTGCCGGCCGACGCGCTGGAGCGCACCGTGCCGGTCGAGCAGGACGGGCAGCGGTTCGAGCTGCGCAACGGCTCGGTGGTCATCGCCTCGATCACGAGCTGCACGAACACGTCGAATCCCTCGGTGATGCTCGGCGCGGGGCTGGTGGCCAAGAAGGCGGTCGAGAAGGGGTTGCGGACCAAGCCGTGGGTCAAGACCAGTCTGGCCCCCGGCTCGCGGGTCGTGACGGACTATCTCGAAAAGGCCGGCCTGGCCCGGTATCTCGACACGCTGGGCTTCCACACGATCGGTTACGGCTGCGCGGTCTGCATCGGCAACAGCGGCCCGCTGCCCGACGCCATCCGCGAGGCGATCGAGAAATCGGGAATCGTCGCCAGCGCGGTGCTCAGCGGCAACCGCAACTTCGAGGGCCGGGTGAGCCCCCAGACGCGGGCGAACTACCTGGCCTCACCGATGCTGGTCGTCGCCTACGCGCTGGCGGGCACGACCGACATCGACCTGCTCAACGAGCCGATCGGGCAGGACGGCGACGGCCACGACGTCTACCTGCGCGACATCTGGCCCACGCAGCAGGAAATCAACGACACGGTGGCCAACTGCGTGACGCCCGAGATGTTCAAGCAGCGCTACGCCGACGTCTTCGAGGGCAGCGAGGCCTGGCAGAAGATCCGGGTCAGCGGCGGCGACGTGTACGAATGGAACGAGGACAGCACCTACATCCAGGAACCGCCGTTCTTTGTGGATCTCGCCCCGGAAGCGCCGCCGATCACGTCGATCCGGCACGCCCGCTGCCTGCTGCTGCTGGGCGACAGCGTGACCACCGACCACATCAGCCCGGCGGGTCCGATCAAGCCGGACAGCCCGGCCGGCCGCTACCTGCTCGAACACGGCGTGGACGAGGCCGACTTCAACAGCTACGGCTCGCGGCGCGGCAACGACCGCGTGATGACCCGCGGGACGTTCGCCAACGTGCGGCTGCGCAACCTGCTCGCCCCGGGGACCGAGGGCGGCGTCACGATCCACCTGCCCAGCGGCGTGCAGACCAGCGTGTACGAAGCCGCGATGAAGTACAAGGCCGAAGACACCCCGCTGATCGTGCTGGCGGGCAAGGACTACGGCATGGGCAGCTCGCGCGACTGGGCGGCCAAGGGAACCCTGCTGCTGGGGGTCCGCGCGGTGATCGCCGAGAGCTTCGAACGGATCCACCGGACCAACCTGGTCTGCATGGGCGTGCTGCCGTTGCAGTTCCGGGAAGGGCAGTCGTGGCAGGCGCTCGATCTGACCGGCCACGAAGTCTTCGACATCCCCGACCTCGGCGACGATCTCCAGCCGCAGCAGGACCTGACCGTCGTCGCCAGGCACCCGCAGACGCAGAAGACCACCGAGTTCACGGTGCGCTGCCGGGTCGATACGCCGGTCGAGGTGGACTACTACCGCAACGGGGGCGTGCTGCAAATGGTGCAGCGCAAGTTGCTCAAGCAATAGGGGCGCAAGCGGAGAATCGCGGGGCCCCCGCCGGCGGCGGGGCCCTGCTCCGCCGGCCGATCGGCTTGCAGGCATGCTTACCTATCAGAGCCAGGAAGGAACCCACGCATGAAGCAGAAGTACGTCTATTTCTTCGGGGCCGGCAAGGCCGAGGGCGCCACGGCGGATCGCGACCTGCTCGGCGGCAAGGGGGCCGGGCTGGCCGAAATGACCAACATCGGCCTGCCGGTGCCGGCCGGTTTCACGATCACGGTCACGGCCTGCGCCTACGCCAACGCCCACAACATGAAGTGGCCGGCCGGTATGGAAGCCGAAGTTCGCCGCAACCTCGCCCGGCTGGAAAAGACCACCGGCAAGAAGCTCGGCGACGCGAAAAACCCGCTGCTCGTCTCGGTGCGCAGCGGCGCCGCCCGCTCGATGCCCGGCATGATGGAGACGATCCTCAACCTCGGGCTCTCCGACGTGAGCGTGCGCGGGCTCGCCGAGGCGACCCGCAACCCGCGTTTCGCCTGGGACGCCTATCGGCGTTTCCTCCAGATGTACTCGACCGTCGTGGTGGGGCTGAGCAAGGAAGTGCTCGAAGAGAAGCTCTACAAGCTCAAGGCCCGCCTGGGCGTTTCGTATGACAACGAGATCCCGGCCGAGGCGCTCGAGGAGCTGTGCGAGGAGTTCAAGGCGTTCTTCAAGGAGCAGACCGGCGACGACTTCCCGCAGGACCCGTGGGTCCAGCTCGTCGGCGCGATCAACGCGGTGTTCGATTCGTGGAACGCCGAGAAGGCCATCACGTATCGCCGCGTCGAGAAGATCACCGACCTGAAGGGCACCGGCGTCAACGTGCAGCAGATGGTCTTCGGAAACATGGGCGACGACAGCGGCACGGGCGTCTGCTTCACGCGCGACCCGAGCACCGGCGCCAACGAGTTCTACGGCGACCTGCTGATCAACGCCCAGGGCGAGGACGTGGTGGCCGGCATCCGCACGCCGATCAAGCTGCACGACCTGCGCGATACGCTCCCGGAGGTCTTCGACCAGCTCTGCGCCGTGCGGGCGATACTCGAAATCCACTACGGCGACATGCAGGACCTGGAATTCACCTTCGAACGCGGCAAGCTCTACATGCTCCAGTGCCGCACCGGCAAGCGCACGCCCGCCGCGGCGTTCCGCATCGCGGTCGAGCAGGCCACCCGGCCGCTGATGACCCGGACGGAGGCCAAGCGGCTCGTCAAGAAGGGTTATCTGCCGCGCAAGTACGAGGCCGCCGCGAGCAGGCCGGTCATCACGCGGGACGACGCCATCGCCCGGATCACGCGCGAGGACATCGAGCGGCTGTTCTACCCGGTCATCAGCGCCGGGACGGATCGCAGCGCCCTGGCCGACCGCAGGATCGCCCGGGGAATCAACGCGGTGCCGGGGGCGGCCTGCGGCAAGGTGGTCTTCAACGCCGCCGACGCCGAACGCCTGGCCGGGGCCGGCGAGGACGTCATCATCGTCCGCAAGGAAACCAGCCCCGAGGACGTCGGCGGGATGCAGGCCGCCAAGGGCATCCTGACGCAGACCGGCGGAAAGACCTCGCACGCCGCGGTGGTCGCCCGCGGCTGGGGCAAGTGCTGCATCGTCGGCTGCGAAGACCTCAAGATCGACTACGAGAAGCAGGAGATGGTCGCGGGCGGACACGTCGTTCGCGCCGGCGACTATCTCACGCTCGACGGTTCGAGCGGCGAGGTCTTCCTGGGCAAGGTGGACCTCGTGCGGCCCGAACCGCCGGCCGAGTTCTACACGCT
>CAYRXN010000144.1:0-25862 GCA_964428275.1 uncultured Planctomycetales bacterium
CAGACCAGCGGAATCAGCGGCAGCCCGCCGCCGAGGATCCGCCGCCAATGGGGCGCCTCGCCGCACCAGCCCGCCTTCCAGACGGCCTCGGCCAGCACCGCCCCGGCCAGCAACAGCGCCGGCAATACGCAGCCGGCCAGCGTGCTCGGATTGCCGATCGGAAACCCGGGACGGTGACAGGGGTTGCGGAAGTAGTAGTAGCAGATCGTCAGGACCGCCCCGAGCGACGCGATGACGACGTACCCCCACAGCAGGCGCGGCACGTCGCGGCTCTCGAGCCCCCACGCCAGCGCTACCGCCCACCCCAGTGCCAGCGCATAGAGCGCGGCCTGTCCGAATGACAGCCGCGGATCCCCCGACCAGCGCATGCTCGCAAACGAGAACGCAACCCAGGCCGCCAGGAAGAGCTGCGCCCAGAACCACGCCCCGCGTCCCGTCCGCCGGCCGGGCGGCAGGAGCGCCGAGACCAGCGACCGGCCGGCCAGCAGCAACAGGCCCGCCATGGCTGCCAGGTGAAACGCGAGGTCCTTGATCTCGACGCCGCGGGCCGTGCGCACCGCCCCGCCAAGTGTCATCAGGCCGATGATGCGCTTGAGCCAGGAGCCCGGCGACCACGCTATCGCCCCCGGATAGCCGGCATCCGACGGCGGGCTCATCAGGAAGAACTCGGCGGCCACCAGCAGCAGCGCCACCACCAAGGCGACGTGCGAAAGCACGCTGCGCAGGCGATATCCGGCATGCGCGCTTTGCTGGGGCCTGACCGGCTGCATCGTCATGCGGGCATCCTCGCGTTCGTGCCAGCGTTCGATGCGCTTGTCTACCACGATCGGACCGAATCCGCAAAGGGCGCCCCCCGGTGCGACCGATGCGTCAGCCGGACCGCGTCGGCGCTACGCCTCCGGCGCGGCGGCGTGCGGGTAGAGATGCACGTCGCGCTGCGGGTAGGGGATCGAAATGCCCTCGGCGTCGAAGCGTTCCTTGACCGCGCGGGTGATGTCCCAGTACACGCTCCAGTAGTCGGACGTCCTGGCCCACGGCCGGCAGACGAAGTTGACCGACGAATCCGCCAGCTCGTGCAGCTTCACGACCGGTTCGGGATCGTCGAGCACCAGCGGGTGGTTCTTCAGGATATCGAGCAACGCTTCCTGGGCGCGGCCGATGTCGTCTTCGTAGCCGATGCCGAACGTCATATCGACCCGGCGGGTATCGTTGCCGGTGATGTTGGTGATGATGCCGCCCCAGATCGAGTTGTTCGGGATAATCACGGTCTGGTTGTCGGGCGTCTTGATCGACGTGGACACCAGGCTCATCGACTCGACCGTGCCGGTGACGCCCGCCACGCTGACCACGTCGCCGAGGTCGTACGGGCGGTAGAGCAGGATCAGCACGCCGGCGGCGAAGTTGCTCAGCGTGCCCTGGAGCGCGAAGCCGATCACGAAGCCGGCGGCCCCGATCGCGGCGACGAACGGTCCGATCGGTACCTCCAGCGCCGCCAGCGCGATCACGACGCCGATCAGCAGCACGAGCTTGCGGACGATGTTGACCAGGAAATCGCTGAGCAGGTTCGACATCCGCCGGGTCATCGAGGTCGCCTTGCGGGTCGCCCCGCCGAGGATGCGCGCCAGAATCCAGAACGCCAGCAGCGTCGCCACGAACCTGGCGATGTTCAGGCCCCAGCGGATGCCGCCCTGGGGCGACCGAAGCCAGCCCACGATGGTCTTCCACGTCGCGTTGACGTCCTTCACGTCCACGCTGATTCCCGAAACATCCTTGACGTAGAGATCGTACCTGCCGGTTTCGCCGCCCTTGGCCTTGTACGCCGCCAATACGGTGTTGAGCCGGTCGATCAGCGCGGTGCGCTGCTCGCGCAGCCCGTTGAGTTTTTCCAGCAGCGCGTCCTTCTTGCGCGCCAGCTCCTCGGCGGCCTGGGTGCTCGGCGGGGGCGTCGCGCCGGCCCCGGGAGCGGGCGGCGGAGCGGCTCCCAGCGCCCGGACCGCGATTTCGTCCCGGCTGATCTCGGCCACCTTGGCCGTGAGCAGCGCCAGCCAGCCGTCGGCTTCGATCGCCAGCTCGTCCACGGTCAGCGGCTTGAGCAGCAGCGCCAGGTCCTCGACGTCGATTTCCGGATTCGCGGTCGTCGCGGGGGCGGGTTTCTCGTCCGCCCCCCGGCTCGGCGGCGCGCACCACAGGGTCAGCCCGAGCACGGCCGCACTCAGCAGCCAGCACGCCGGGCGGCGGCGGTTTCGCGATGTCATGGGTGGTTACTCCTTGGCGTCCAACGGTCGCGCCGTGGCGGTCGCGGGGAACGCGGCCGGGGCGGCGGCGGGGCGGGACCGCCGCCCCGTTCGCGACCGGGCTATTCCAGCTCCAGCAGAATGTTCGCGTAATACGTCTGGTCGAGTCGTTCGGCGCCGTGGGCGGGAATCGACTTGTACTGGTATAGCGCGCCGAGCTTGAACTTCCACACGTCGCTGTCGCCGATCGGGAAGATGAACGCCGTATCGGAGACCAGCCGGTAGTCGCGCACCGACTCGAACGTCGGGTAGTACGTCGTGCTGTGGGTGAAGCGCAGCCAGGGCGTGATGTCGATGCGGTAGTCGAGTCCGAGGTCGGCCTGGGCGGTGTTGGTCGGATCGTCGCGGAACTCGTTGCCGTCCTCGTCTTCCCACGGCAGGTAGGTTTCGTGCAGGAATCCGATGCCGCCGCGGGTCTTGAGCTCGTGGTGTTCCTTCTTGATCCAGTAATAGCCGGCCCCCAGGGCGGTCGAGAGACGGAATTCGAGGTTCTCGAACTCGTCGTATTCCATCTCGACGCTGCCGTAGCCGAACAGACGATCGGTAAAGAGGTATTCGTAGTACGCGCCGCCGATCACCTCGGCGACGTTGCGTTTGCGGTGGTCCTCGCCGTAGTGGCCGAGGGCGTAGATCCTGAGCAGATCGTGGTCGGTCTTGTGACGGGCCTCGATGCGACCGCGGGCGGTGAAGATCTTGTTGTTGCCCTCCTGGTAGAGCAGGCCGGCCTCCATGCTGAGCGACCACTTGCCGCGCGCGGCCTCGGCCTCCTCGCGGGCCTGGGCGACCTGCGCCTCCAGCGCGAGGGTCTCGGGGCTCTTGGCGCCCTGGGGCCAGATCGCCTCGATGCGCTTGACGTCGACCGGGATGCCGCCCATCTGGGTCTGCACGACGGCGCGCTTGACCGAAGGCTGCCACTTGACCGGCCCGACCAGCCGGTCGCCCGTGTCCATGCCGACGTTGACCGGCTCATCGGTGGCGACGCTGGCCACCAGACCCGCGTCGATTTCGAGTGTGCCGGCGAACTTGGTTTCCAGGATCAGCTTGCCGTCGCCCATGCGCACGATCTTGCCGAGCAGCCGGCTGCCGTCGCTGAGCGTGACCGTGTCCGCCACGCCGGTCGTGGCGATGAGAATGAACCCCGCCGCGAGCAGCGCGGCGGCGAGAGTATGACGCTTCATGAATCGATGCCTTTCGATACGCAGGGAATCAGGTAATGCCCCGCCGCCATCCGCCCCCCGCCGCTCGCCGGGGCGCATCGCGCCCGCGCGCGGGCCGCGGCACCGTGCTCGTCTGCGCGGAAGCGGCGTGTGCCGGCCCACAAGCTAGTCGTTGTGCTCGAACTGGTCGAAGAAGCGGTCGATGCCCTCGTCCACGGCGTTCTCGATCGGCGTGAGCAGCCACGAGCGCACCAGAAACGAAACCACCTCGCGCCCGTCAAGCGTGACCGTGCTGGTGGTCGTGAACTGCCCGAGATCGCAACTGGCAAACGGGGAAGCGAACAGGACGCCGGCGGCGCCGAGCGTCAGAGCGCGTTTCATGCGGCCCAAACGTCCAAACGTGCGAGTGTTCATGCAAATGCTCCTTGGTAGAAGAAAACAAATACACCAATCAGACCATCACACCCAGGCCCGGCGGGCGATGCGCGCGGCATCCCGCCGGATGCCTGTACCTGCCTTACTGAACACGTCCGTGTGTGTGCCGGGGAGCGTTACGACCCGCCCCGCGCGGCCCGTTGGAAGGAACCCATTCCCACCGCTGGATGCCAACGCTACCATCGCCGGAGTTGAGTGTCAAACGCGCCCGGCGGACCGCGCACCGGCGGCGTCTGCGGAGAGTGTGTCACGAATGCCCGAGTCGGCCCACGTGCGAATCAACGAGGTTTTCCACTCGATTCAGGGAGAGGGTACGCGCGCCGGGATGCCGTGCGTGTTCGTGCGGCTGGCGGGCTGTCCGCTGCGCTGCACCTACTGCGATACCGCGTACGCTTTCGACGAGGGGCGCCGGATGACGCTCGATGAGGTCTTCGCCGCCGCCACGGCGTTCGACTGCCCGCGGGTGGAGGTCACCGGCGGCGAGCCGCTGGCCCAGCCCGCGGTCTACCCGCTGCTCGACGGCCTGCTGGAGCGCTTCAAGACCGTGCTGCTGGAAACGTCCGGGGCGGTCAGCATCGCCCGCGTCGATCCGCGCGTCGTGCGCATCGTCGATCTCAAGTGCCCCTCCAGCGGCGAGAGCGCCCGCAACGACTGGTCCAACATCGCCCGGCTCACGCCCCGCGACGAAGTGAAGTTCGTCATCGCGACGCGCGCGGACTACGAGTGGGCCGTCGGGGTGGTCGGGGAGCACGCCCTGGCGGCGCGCTGCCCCGTCCTGTTCTGCCCGGTCACGACGCCGCCGCGGGCCGACCGACGGGCGGGGGCGCCCGCCGCCCTCGATCCGGCGGTGCTGGCCGGATGGATGCTCGCCGACCGGCTCGACGTGCGTCTGGGCCTTCAGTTGCATAAGATGATCTGGCCCGATCGGCAGCGTGGCGTCTGAGGCCGGCCGATCCCACGAGAACCACGCGTCCCCGCCGGGGACGGCCAGGAGCGCGTCGCGCCCATGCGAACCAGACTGACCAAGACGTTCACGTTCGAAGCGGCCCACAAGCTGCCGCGGTTCCCCGAGGGCCACAAGTGCCGCCGGCTGCACGGCCACAGCTTCAAGGTCGCCATCGAGGTGGCGGGGGAGGTCGATCCGGCCACCGGGATCCTGATGGACTTCGGCGAGATCAAGGCGGCCTGCCGGCCGATCCGCGATCAGCTCGACCACCGCTACCTCAACGAAATCGAGGGGCTGGAGAACCCCACCTCGGAAAACCTGGCGCGCTGGATCTGGGACCGGCTGCACCCGGCCCTGCCGCTGCTGTCGAAGGTCACCGTGTACGAAACCTGCACCAGCGCGTGTACCTGCGAGGGCCCCTGACGCGGCCGGTCCCGCGTCCCATGCTCCCCGCGGCGCGGCCTTCGACCGCACCCAAAGAGGATCGAGGAACAAGACAGCAGCGGGACAACGGGACACGGCGGCGACGAAGTATCGAACCGGTGCCATGATGCCGGCCTTCAACCGGTCGTGCCGGAAACCCGAATCAGGAAGAGCCGCAGGCTTCAGGCCCGCGGCTCTTCACCTGGATTCGTTGGCTTGTTGCCTCGTCGCCCCGCTGCCCGCGTTGTCGTTGCGGGCCGGGGCCTGCTCCAACCCCGGCGGCGTCAGAGCATTTCCACCGCCATCGCGACCGCGTTGCCGCCGCCGAGGCAGATCGCGGTGACGCCGCGCTTGGCGTTGTTCTGCCTGAGCACGTTCAGCAGCGTGACGAGCACGCGGGCGGCGCTGGCGCCGATCGGGTGGCCCAGAGCGATCGCGCCGCCGTTGACGTTGACGTTCTCACCGTCGAGTTCCAGTGCCTTGAGGCCCGCGAGCGTCTGCGACGCGAAGGCCTCGTTGAGCTCGAAGTAGTCCACGTCGCCGATCGACCAGCCGGCCTTCTCGCAGACCATCCTGGCGGCCTGGGGCGGCGTGAAGAACAACTCCTTGGGCGGTCCGCCGGCGGTGGCCTGGGCGACGATCCGCGCGACCGGCTGCGCGTGGCAGCGCTTGACACCCGCCGCGCTGGCGATCAGCAGCATCGCGACGCCGTCGGAAAGCTGCGAGGCGTTGCCGGCGGTGACGGTGCCGTCCTTGGCGAAGGCCGGCCGCAGCTTGCCGAGCGATTCGAGCGTCGTATCGGCGCGGTAGGTCTCGTCCTGGGAGAACGTGCCCTTCTTGCGGGGCAGCTCGATCGGGACGACCTCGTCGGCAAAACGGCCCTGCTCCCACGCCGCCGCGGTCCGCTGCTGGCTCTTGAGCGCCCACTCGTCCTGCATCTCGCGGGTGAGGCCGGCCTTTTCGGCCGTGTACTCGGCGAGCACGCCCATCAGCTCGCCGGAGTAGACGTTGGTCAGGCCGTCGTAGAGCATTTCGTCGACCAGCTCGGCGTGGCCGAACTTGTTGCCCCCCCGCAGCGTGCGCGAGAGGAACGGGGCCTGGCTCATGGACTCGATGCCGCCCGCGAGCACGAGGTCGGCATCGCCGGCGCGGATCGCCTGGTCGGCGAACATCACGGCCTGGAGCCCGCTGCCGCAGACCTTGTTCACCGTGCAGCACGAGATGCGGTCGTCGATGCCGGCGCCAAGCGCGACCTGACGCGCCGGGTTCTGGCCGCAGCCGGCCTGCAACACCTGGCCGACGTAGACCTCGTCGAATCCCCGGGGATCGGCGCCGGCCTGTTCGATCACGGCACGGGCGACCTGCGCGCCGATCTCCATCGCGGTCATCTTCGAAAGCGAGCCGAGGAAGCTGCCGATCGGACTTCGACGTCCGGCTACGATGTACGCACAGTCGTTGGCCATGAGATGTCCTTTCGCGTTGATGGTTCGCGAGCGGGCCCGGCGACCACGCCCTCTCCGCCGGGGGCCCGGCCGCCCGTGTTCGTTATCTGCTCGTCACCCACTGCGGGTCCGTGAGGATCTTCCGGGCGATGACCAGGCGCTGCACCTCGCTGGTACCTTCGTAGAGCTCGGTGATCTTGGCGTCGCGCAGGTAGCGCTCCACGGCGTAGTCCATGCAGTAGCCGTAGCCGCCGTGGATCTGGATGGCCGCGTTGGTCACGCGGCTGGCCATCTCGCTGGCGAAGACCTTGGCCATCGCGGCCTCGGCCTCGTAGGGGCGTTTGTTCTGCTTGAGCCACGCCCCGCGCCGGGTCAGCACGCGGGCGGCGGCGATCTCGGTGGCCATGTCGGCCAGCTTGCCCTGGATGGCCTGAAACGCGCTGATCGGCCGGCCGAACTGCTGGCGTTCCTGGCTGTAGGCCAGCGCCGTATCGAGCGCGGCCCGGGCGATGCCGACGGCCTGCGCCGCGACGCCCAGCCGGCCGCCGTCGAGCGTGGTCAGCGCGACGCGCAATCCGCGCCCGCGTTCGCCGAGCAGGTTTTCCTTCGGGACCACGCAGTCCTCGAAGATCAGCTCCGCGGTCGAGCTGGCGCGGATGCCGAGCTTCTCCTCGAGCTTGCCGAGCGTCAGCCCCGGGGTGTCCTTTTCGACGATGAAGGCGGAGAGCCGGTGGCGCTGGTCGTCGGGGTCGGTGACGGCGAACAGCACGATCACGTGGGCCTCGCGGCCGTTGGTGACGAAGTTCTTGGTGCCGGTGATGTGCCAGCCGTCGTCCTGTTCGACCGCCATGCAGCGGGCGGCGCCGGCGTCGGAGCCGCTGCCCGGCTCGGTGAGCGAGAAGCAGCCGATCCACTCGCCGCTGGCGAGCTTGGGCAGATACTGCTGCTTCTGCGCCTCGGTCCCCCAGTTGAGGATCGGATCGACGCAGAGCGAGTGGTGGGCGGACATGAGGATGCCGGTGGCGGCGCAGGCCCGCGAGAGCTCCTCGACGGCGGCGACGTAGGAAACGCAGTCGAGCCCCGCGCCGCCGTACTCGGTGGGCACGTACATGCCCAGCAACCCCATTTCGCCGAGCTGTTGGATCAGCCCGTCCTCGAACTTGTGCTCGCGGTCGCGCTGCTCGGCCTTGGGGGCGATCACGCCTTCGCAGAAATCGCAGATGGCGTCCAACAACTGCCGCTGTTCGTCGTCAAGATGGAAATCCACGGCTGCTGTCCTTTTGTGCGTTTGTGTCGTTTTTTGTATTCACACGAGCCGGGCCGGGGCCCCCGCCGAGGCGTGGTCGTCTCAGCCGGCGCTCAGTAGTTCGCGGGCAATGACGATCCGTTGAATCTGGCTGCTGCCTTCGCCGATTTCGCACAGCTTGGCGTCGCGCATGTAGCGTTCGACCGGCATGTCCTTGGTGTAGCCGTAACCGCCGTGAATCTGGATCGCGTCGAGGCAGACGCGCGTGGCCATCTCGCTGGCGAACAGCTTGGCGACGCAGGCCTTGATGCGGTCCGAACGGCCGGCGTCGAGTGAAAGGGCGGCGTCGTGCACGAGCAGCCGGGCCGCCTCGACCTGGGTGGCCATGTCCGCCAGGGCGAACGAGATCGCCTGGTGCCGCGCGATCGGCTTGCCGAAGGCCTCGCGCTCGTTGGCGTACGCGATGGCTTCTTCGAGGGCCCCGCGCCCCAGCCCCACCGAAAGCGCCCCGATCGCCACGCGCCCGCGCTCGAGCACCGCCAGCGCGTTCTTGTAGCCCTCGCCCTCGCGGCCGAGCAGCGCGTCGGGACCGACCCGGCAGTCCTCGAACGTCAGCGGCACGGTGTCGCTGGAGCGCATGCCCATCTTGTCTTCCTTGGGGCCGATCGTGAATCCCTCGGCGCCGCGTTCGACGATAAACGCCGAGATGCCCTTGGCGCCGGCCTGGGGATCGGTCCGGGCCATGACGACGAAGACCTGGGCCCGCGCGCCGTTGGTGATGAACATCTTCTGGCCGGTGATCTTCCAGCCGTCGCCGTCGCGGACGGCGCGGGTCTTGAGGGCGGCGGCGTCGGAGCCGCAGCTCGGCTCGGTCAGCCCCCAGGCGCCGATGTACTCCCCGGTGGCGAGTTTGGGCAGGTACTTCTTTTTCTGCTGCTCGTTGCCGGAGATGCGGATCTGCGAGACGCACAGGCCGTTGTGGGCGGCGACGAACAGGGCGACGCCGCCGTCCTGGCGGGCGAGCTCCTCGATGATGACCGCGTTGGCCAGGTATCCGAGCCCGGCCCCGTTGTACTCGGGCTCGACCATGATGCCGAGCAGGCCGAGTTCGGCCAGCTTGTTGACCAGCTCGTCCGGGATGACCTGATCGCGATCCCAGTCGCGGGCGTGGGGCCGGATCTCATTGGCGGCGAAGTCGCGGACCATGTCGCGAAGCGCCACAACGTCTTCGGGCAGATCGAAACTCATCATATCAAGCAACCTTCCGGGGGCATGTCGGCCCGGTCCACGGACCGCGCCAGATACGCCGATATCCTAGCCACCCGGCCCCCGCATTTGAAGGGCGCCGCCGCAAACGCGCCGTTCCCTCGTCCTGCCGCGCCTGGTCCCGGTTTCGCACAAGGATCGAGCCACGAAACCGGGGCTTGCCCGGCACCACCGGCGTGAGAAACGCAACGCTTCCACCTCGCCGGTATTCACGACGGCCCGGCGCTGGATCGGGCCGGGACAAGCCGGGCCTGCGGGGGCGCCGCTCCCACGTCCCAATGCCCCTCCGTCCCTGTGTCCCTTGGCCTTCGCCCCTTGATCCCTCAATCCCTGACTCCCTCGGCCCCTTTGTGAATGGCGAATGCCGAATGGCGAATGGCGAATCATCTCTCGCTTGCTCGTCCCCTTCGTCCCTCAGCCCCTTAATCCCTCAATCCCTGACTCCCTCGGTCCCTTCGTGAATGGCGAATGGCGAACGTCCCTTCGGTGCCTCATCGCCTCCGTCCCTGTGTCCCTCAGTCCCTATGTCCCTTGGCCTTCGTCCCTTAATCCCTCAATCCCTGACTCCCTCGGTCCCTTCGTGAATGGCGAATGCCGAATGGCGAATGGCGAATCATCTCTCGCTTGCTCGTCCCCTTCGTCCCTCAGCCCCTTCGTCCCTCCGTCCCTTCGTCCCTCCGTCCCTTAATCCCTTAATCCCTGATCCCTTGGTCCCTTTGTCTCTTTGGTTTCGGGCGAAGGCCGCGCGGTGCCACTCCCCCCTCCCAGGCGGTACGATGATGTTCATGGCGCGCAGGCAAGATGAACTCCAGCGTGATCCGACGGCGGAGGTGGTCTGGCATCGCCCTGATGACCGCTTCGTGCCGGTGCGAGCCTGTGAACTGATCGACGCGCTCACCACCGACGCCGAGCGGTTCGGCCTCGAACGGGCCGAGTTCGGCGAGTTTGTCGTCGCGCTGCGTGACGTGATCGAACAGGAGGCGATTGCCTTCGAGCGGCAGCTCGCGGACCTCTACGCCACATTCAACCCGGATCGGGACACGCACCCCGTCCGCCCGCTCGAGCCGCTGCGTACGCCCGAAACCTACCGGAGACTGCTCAAGGAACTGGAATACCTGCTCACCAAGGCCAATTTCCAGCGGCTCTCCGACACGCAGATCGAAGCGGCGGTCCACGCGGCCAACACGCTCGGCTTGCGCGTCCGGCTCTGCCCGGAACTGATCGAACACCTGGAAGTCTGGGTGCGGGGCTGCGGGCAGACGAAACACGAACGCCGCACGCTGCGGCATCCGCTGCGTGGCGAAGCGCGAACGCTGCCGCTCTACCGGCGGATCGTCGTCATCGCGCGGCTGCACGAGGACCCGCACGTCATCATCAAGATCTTCAAGGACATCCCCCAGGCCGACGTCGAAGCGCTGTTACCCCACGCCCGCGTCACCATGACGTGGCGTGATCGGCTGCTGGTCGCCGGCGGCGGTGCCGGCACGCTCGGCAGCACGGCCACCAAGGCCTTCAAACTGGCGACCTCGCTGGCGACGCTCAAGCTCGCCTGGATCGTGCTGTTCGGCGCCGGTGCCGTCACCGTCCGCACATTCCTGGGATATCGACGCGCGCGGACGCTGCGCAGCTCGCAACGCGCCCGCAACCTCTATTACCAGAACCTGAGCAACAACGGCGGTGCATTGCAGACGCTGATCGCAATGACCGCCCAGGAGGAGCTCAAGGAAGCCCTGCTCGGGTACGTGTTTTGCCACAATCCCGCCGACGCGCCCCCTGCGGCCGAAGACCTCGCCCGGCAGGTACAAGCGTATTTCAGAGACAGGTTCGGCCTTTCGCTTTGCTTCGATGCCCCGGACGCCATCGAATCGCTCCAGCGTCTGAACCTGTGCGCCGGGACCGATTCGCTGCGCGTCGTGGCCTGCGCGGAGGCCACCCGCCGACTCCGCGAGCACTGGAGCCAGAAACGCTCCGCTCAATACCACCAGACCAGCGCCTGCGCCCTGGCCCTCGGCGCGCCGGCGCCCGTCCGGCCAACCGGCGCGGAGGAACCGCCTGATGCAGCAACGAACGAACCAACCCGGCCCGCCAGCGACAGCACGCCGTCCGCGTAGCCCGATCCTCGGCCTCGGCGGTGGACTGCTCCTGGCAGCAGCGAGCCTCCTGGGCGGCCCCGCCGCCGGCTGCCATGCCTCCGGGAAGATCGCCGACGCGCAGCCGGTCGGGCCGGCGAGCCGTTCCGCCACGTCGGCTCCGTCCGCTCCGCTGCCCGCGCCGAACCAGGAACGGGCGGACGTGATCGAGCAGTTCTGGCCCGACGGAACGTTGCGCGAACGCCGCCACGTGATCCGCCTGCCCAACGGAACGATGTTGAACCACGGGTTGTGGACACGGTGGCATCGCAACGGACAAAAGGAATACGAGGCCCGCTACGACCGGGGCAGGCTCGACGGCGTCGAGCGAACGTGGCACGAGAACGGCCGGCCCCGCACCGAGCAGCACTACTCGGCCGGCCTGCGCAACGGACCACGCATCGCCTGGGATCCGCAGGGCCGCAAGCGCAAGGAAGAACACTATCGCAACGACCGGCCCGTCGGCGTCTGGACCATCTGGGATCCCCACGGCCGGATCGTCTGGCAGGGCCGCTACGATCCATAAGCGCGGTGCTGCCGCGGAAGCGGCGGGCGGGCGGGGCGGCACAGCCCCGATGCCCGGCAGCGGACACGGGGCGTTTGGGCGCGCCAGGGGTCTTCCGCCGGCGGCGGTTTCGGTGTAGTATCAGGGGTTCGTAATCGGGGCGGAGCGCTGCTGGACGCGTTTCCGCGCGCAGATTCGCAACTGCAGACAAACGCAATGGTTGTGCGCCGGCGGCGAGCGAGGCCCCGCCACCCGCGGCGCCGCTGAAGGATTGGGATGGCCAAGAAGCCCACCCAGCAGGAAACCGCCGAGGCGCCGCAGACGCCGCGGGAATACACCGACAAGGACAAATCGCGCGCCCGGCAGTGGTTCCGCAAGGCGGACGACCTGCGACAGCGACGCGACTACGACTACGCCATCGAATGCTACATCACCGGGCTCGAGTTCTGGCCCGACGCGGTCGAGGACGCCCACAAGCCGTTGCGGTCGCTGGCGCTCCAGCGCCAGCAGAGCGGCGGCAGGAAGCCCGGTACGATGGAGAAACTCAAGAAATCGACGTCGGGCAAGGATCCGCTCAAGGCGATGCTCAACGCCGAGTATCTGCTCGCCAAGGACCCCACCAACGCGACCTATCTCGACGCCCTGTTGAAAAACGCCGCCCTGCTCGACCTGGGAGATACGCTCAAGTGGATCGCCCCGCTCGTGTTCGAGTCGTTGCGGAAAGACAAAAAGCCCAACATGGCGCGGTTCAAGACGTTCCGGCAGGTGTTGGTCGAGGCCGGCGAGCGGGCAGAGAACCGCGGCGACGAACCGTTTGCCGCCTGGTGCTACGAACAGGCGGTCAACTCGCTGGATTACCTGGTGGTGCGCAACCCGTCGGACATGGCGCTCAAGGATGAGCAGCGCGACCTCGCCGGCCGGCTGACGATCGCACGGGGCAAGTACGAAGACGCCGACTCGTTCCGCGACTCGCTCCGCGACGCCGACAAGCAGAAGCTGCTCCACGACGGCGAGCGGGCCAAACAGGGCGAACAGACGCTCGAAGCGCTGATTGCGGCAAGAAAGGCCGAGTACGAGGCCAACCCCACCGTCCCCGGCAAGATCAACGCCTATGTCGATGCGCTGCTCAAGCCCGAGCGCACAAAGGAGGAAAACCTCGCGATCGAGCTGCTGATGAAAGCCTATCGCGAGTCGGACAACTACAGTTTCAAGGTCCGCGCCGACGACATCCGGCTGCGCCAGTTGCACCGCCGCACGCGGCGGCTGCTCAAACAGGCCCAGACCACCGGCAGCGAGTCCGATAAACAACAGTACCGCCTCGCGGCGATGGAACAGCGGCAGACCGAGCTTGACATTTACCGCGAACGCGTGCAGAAATACCCGACCGATTTGCGGATGAAGTACAAGCTGGGGTCGGCGTTGTTCCGCGCCGGGGAGTATGACGAGGCGATTCCGCTGCTCCAGGAGGCCCAAGCCGATCCGCGCAGCCGAACGCGCGCCCAGATCATGATCGGGCGGGCGTTTCACGAGAAAGGGGAATACGCCGAGGCGATCGCCGTCCTCGAAGAGGCCTACGCGAACCACGACGCGCCGCAGGACGAGCTGGGGCGCGAGATGCTGTACTGGATCGGCCGGTCCCAGGAAGCCGCCGGCGACGTGGAAAAGGCCCGGGAGGCCTACGGAAAGCTCCTGCGGCTGGACTACAATTACGCCAAGGGCGAGGCCCGGAAGCGTTACGAAGCCCTGAAGAACGCCGTGTAGCACGATCTGCGGCGCAGGCTCAGACTTGCAGGGAATATCAAGGGAAACGGACAAAAGGAAGGTAGCAGTGGCCCATTCGTTGTCAGCGAAAAAGCGAATCCGACAGAATGAGAAGCGGCGTCTGCGCAATCGCGCCCGGCGCAGTGCGTTGCGCACGCGTTTGCGCGCGTTCAAGGACGCCGTCGTCAGCGGTGACGCCCCGGCGGCGGAGAACAGGTTCCGGGAAGCGTGCAAGCTGCTCGACCGCGAAGCCGACCGCGGACTGATTCACCGCAACGCCGCCGCCCGGCGCAAGAGCCGGCTCGCCCGCCGTCTCAACGCGCTGCGGCAGAAGAAGGCGTAGCGCTGCGCTTGAGGCCAAGCGCCAGGCCGCGCCCGCGACGGGTTGCCGCGCGCTGCTGTTGCGCGTGGCCGCGCGAGCGCGGTATTTCATGCGCCCGGTAGCCGCCCGGCCGGTCTTCCGCCGGGTCGCGCTCAGACGTACACGTCCACCGTCTCGCCGACGCCGCCGGATTCCGGCGTGCGCCCCGCCTCGCCGGCGAGCTGCTGCGGCGCGGCCTCGATGATCTGCGCGAAGTTCTCGGCCGATCCCTCCACGAGTTGGAGCACCGCCGCCGTCGAGTCGTAGAGGACGTTGGGCTTGTCCTCCGTTGGAAGCAACCCGCGTTCCACGGATTCGACAGCCCGCTTTTCGAGTTGTTGCTGCGGGGGTCCGATACTTGTGACCGCCCCCGGCAGCACCGCTACTGTGGGACTTGTGTCGTACGGCGCAAACATGAAAGACCTCCGATCCCGCGATCGGAAGTTGCGTGCCCGCTGGAAGCGACGTGCCCCGGCCAGGGAGACACGTCTTGAGCATTCAATACGATTTCGCGGGTGTCAAGACCGCGGCCCGGTCATCGCGGGCACCCACCCGGGCGCTCGCCTGGCCGCACTCAGCTTCCCCACACGCGGACCTTCATGCCGAGCTTGCCGGACAACGCGATCAGGTCATCGCGGATGTCGCCGTAGGCCACGGCGATGTGGTTGCTCATGTAATGCGCCATGACGTCGTCGCGGCCGACCCCCAGGTCGGCGGCCATCAGCGGCCACTGGGGCGTGGTCGCCCGCCACCAGGCGTCGCGTTTCTCGGGCGGCAGCGCCAGTACCTCGCCGCGGCCGATGTCCATGACCAGCTCGTCGGCGGCGCCGGTCGCCGCTGTGCCGCGGATCCAGCAGCGGGCCCACGTGATCGGGCCGGGCAGGCTCTCGCCGGCGAACGTACCGCCGGGAATCGGGAAGTAGCCGGCCGGCTGGCGATAGGAGTGCACGCCGGCGAGCGTGTCGGGATCGTGGTTGAAGGCATACGCGCCGCACGAGCCGCTGTTGAGCAGCACCCACACGAAGCGTCCCTCGTGCGGGCCGCCCCAGCGCACGTCGTGGAACATCACCGCCTGGTGCAGCCCGCGCGCCTTGAGCAGCCGTTTCATCAGCTCCATCGGCACGAGGTTGCCCTGGTCGGCCTCGGTGGCGGTGGCGATCGTGTCGCCGTCGCTCTCCGGCCGGCAGACCGAGTTGAGCAGCCCCTCGGAAAAGTCCGACGGCGGCCGCAGCGGCAACAGCCCGAGCTGGTACTGCCAACCCAGGCAGTCGGCCTGGAATTCGTCGATCAGATCGAGCACGGCCAGATAATCGCGCAGTTGTTCGCGGGTGGCGCGTTCGTCGAAGTCCTCGGCCCCCTCTTCGCGGTAGTGGAACGTGACGCCGGCGTCGCGCACGAACCGCAGGGCGTCGTCGATCCGCCGCGACTCGATCCGCGGGCCGCGGTCGAGCAACCACGCCTGGTCCACCTTGTGCTCGGTAAAGCCGATGCGGCCGAGCAGGCGCGGCCCGAGATAGCCGTTGATCATGCCCATCGACGTGTCGCCCAGCATCAGCGCCAGGATGCGCCGCCGGCGGATCTCGGCGAAGACTTTCTCGGCGGCGGGGCTGGCCACCGTTTCGACCACGGGGCGGATCGCGTCGGCCGGGTACTCGATCCGGCCCGTGCGGCACCACTGGTCGAGGCGGTCCATGAACGCCGGGTCGGTGGTCCAGTCTTCGGCGTCGGTCCAGACGCGCGAATGCGGGCGGCCGACGGACTCCAGGCACGCGCCGGTGTTGAGCAACCCCACCAGCCCCGGCCACTGCCCGGAGAAGTTGCTGGCCAGCAGGAGCGGATTGTCCTTGCCGGCGACGCCGTCCACCGTGTGCGGGCCGTAGAACCAGTGCACGCACACCCCGACGATCGGGTCATCCACCGGTCCGAGCCTTTCGATCGCTTCGTGGGGCCTGGTGAGAAAACCCTCGATGCGGTAGCTCGTGTGGCCGAGCCGCCGGAGAGCGGCCTCGAGCTGCCCGGTGGCTTTCGTGATGCTGGGCAAGGCCCACTCGTTGGGCCTGGGGCGGTAGTCTCCGGGCCAGTAGATCGCGACCTTGATACTCATGGCGTGTCCTCGCGGTGCGGGTTGGTGTGTGCGTGCCGTGCGCTACTAAGGTGGCCCAACTCGACCGGCGATGCAAGCCCCGGAACCGAGGCGCCGCCGTGAACCTCCCGGCGCGGTTCCACACGCCGCCGACAAGTTCTCCGTGACATCATCCCGCCGAAAGTTTTGCGGCCCCGGCCCGGCGCGCATAGCATATGGCAGGGTCGTTCGTTTCTCGCGGGGTGTGCAGAGGACATGATGCCGGCTCAAGCAGGCTTTGCCTGGGGACCGTTCTTCCGCGCTCTGGCGGCGGCGCGGCAACGCGTGCTGATGCTCGACTACGACGGCACGCTCGCCCCGTTTCAGACCCGGCGCGATAAGGCCCGCATCTACCCGGAGTTGCGCCCGATTCTCGCACGGCTGGCCCGCTCGCCCGAAACGCGGCTCATCATCATCAGCGGCCGGGCGCTGCGCGATCTGGTGCCGCTGCTCGACCTCGACCCGCTGCCCGAGCTGTGGGGCTCCCACGGCTGGGAGCGTCAAACTGCCGATGGAATATCCAGCGGCCCGGCGCTCGACGCGCCCACGCGCGAAAAACTCGCAACGGCCCTGACCCGCGCGCGGGCGCTCGCCGCGCCCGAGTGCTGCGAGGCCAAACCGGCCGGCGTGGCCGTTCACTGGCGGGGGCTGGCATCGCCCGAGATCGAGACGCTTCGCCGGCGCGTGCGGGACGCCTGGAGCCCGCTGGCCGAGGGCGACGGCCTGCTGGTTCAGGAGTTTGACGGCGGCGTCGAGCTGCGGGCCGCCGGCCGCGACAAGGGCAGCGCCGTGCGCGACATCCTGCGCGAGATCGACGCCGGCGCGGTCGTGGCCTACGCCGGGGACGACCAGACCGACGAAGACGCCTTCGCGGCGCTGGCCGGTCGCGGGCTGAGCATCCTGGCCCGGCCCGCGTACCGCCCCACGGCCGCAGACGTGTGGCTCAAGACGCCGGAGGAACTGGGACGGTTCCTCTCGGCGTGGCAGGTGACGGACGAACAGAGAGGTAACGTGTGATGAGTTCGCGACTCGTGGTCGTGTCGAATCGGCTTCCGGTGGTGTTCGAACAGGAGGACGGGCGCTGGGTTTCCCGGCCGGGCTCGGGCGGACTGATCACGGCGCTGACGCCGGTATTGCGCCGCCGCGGCGGGTTGTGGGTCGGCTGGACCGGGGCGTGTTGCGAAGAGGACTCGCGGGCGCTGCACGGTCTGCTGGCGGAGGCGGGCGAGCGGGCCGGATTCGACTTCGCCCCGGTCACGATGACCGCCGAGGAACGCGACGGCTTCTACCACGGCTTTTCCAACGAGATCGTCTGGCCGCTGTTCCACGACCTGGACATGCGCTGCAACTTCGAGCCGGAATACTGGGAGGCCTACCGGCGGGTCAACCGCCGCTTCGCGCACGTCATCAAGGAGCACCTGCGCGACGACGACTTCATCTGGATCCACGATTATCACCTGATGCACGTCGCCCGCGAGCTGCGCGAGCTGGGCGTGCGGCAGAAGATCGGCTTTTTTCTGCACATTCCGTTTCCGCCGCCGGAGATCTTCCTCAAGCTGCCGTGGCGCTTCGACGTGCTCGAGGCGCTGCTCGACTTCGACGGGCTGGGGTTCCAGACCCAGGGGTACCGCCGCAACTTCGCCCAGTGCGTCAACTCGGTCATGCCGGGCATCTCGATCCGCGGGCGCGGGCGGGTCATCACCACGCGCACGCCGCGGCGCCGCGTGCAGATCGGCGTGTTCCCGATCAGCATCGACTTCGACGAGTTCGCCCGGCGGGCGGCCGAGCCCGAGATCGTGACGCGGATGGGACAGATCCAGGAGCAGTTCCCCAACCGCAAGCTGATCCTGGGCGTCGATCGGCTGGACTACACCAAGGGCATCCCCGAGCGGCTGCGCGCCTTCGGGCGGGCGCTGGAGCGCTTCCCCGAGCTGCGCGAACACGTGACGCTGATGCAGGTGGTCGTGCCCAGCCGGACCGCGATCGGAGAGTACCAGGAGCTCAAGGCCGAGATCGAGATGCTCGTCAGCGACGTCAACGGGCGCTTCACCGTGCCGGGCTGGGTGCCCGTCCACTACCTGTACCGCAGTTTCGACCGCGACGAGCTGATCGCGATGTACCGGGCGGCCGACGTGATGGCCGTCACGTCGCTGCGCGACGGGATGAACCTCGTGGCCAAGGAGTACTGCGCCTGCCGCGTGCTCAACGACGGCGTGCTGATCCTGAGCGAGTTCGCCGGGACGGCCGCGACGATGCACCGCGGCGCGATCCTCGTGAACCCCCACGACCGCGAGGGCATGGCCCAGGCGATCCACAACGCGCTGATGATGAGCGAGCAGGAACAGAAGATGCGGATGCGCGGGCTGCGCCGGGGCGTCCGCGTGTACGACGTGTACTGGTGGCTGGAGACGTTCCTGCGGGCCAGCCACGAGGCCGACCCGGACCTGCCCGCCCCGCCGGCCGAAAGCGATCTGCTGGCGATCCTGCCGCCGGGCGCGGCGCGCCGGGCGGCCGACGCCGCCGAAGTACTCGCGGCCGACGCCCTGGCGACCTCACCACCACCTGTCACTCCGCCGGCACCGTAGGCGCGGGGGGCCAGGCGCCGGCGCGGGCACGTGTCCCCGGCGCGCGGTTGCGTTGCGAGACCGTTGCGTGGTTGCGGAGCCCGCACACCGGCGCTTCTCTTCCACGCGACCGCAGGCTCTGCCCGCCCAGCGAACCCGGCCCGCCGGGCACGAAACGCGGACCGACCCGCGGGACCGATGCGCTCCTCCGCGACGGGGCCCCACTCCGTGCTTGACAAGGCGTCGTCGGCGCAGATAGCCTCAGCGCCGGTGATGGCACCTGGAGACGCGCCATGGAAGTCCGCATGGACCTGGCCCAGATCGTGATTTCCGAAACGCGCGACACGCAGATCATCGTGCTGCGCGAGCGGGACGGCAGCCGTACGCTCCCGATCGTGATCGGTCTGACCGAGGCCATCGCCATCGACCGGCGCGTCAAGGGCGTACAGTTGCAGCGCCCGCTGACGCACGACCTGCTCGCCAACGTGATCGAGGCGCTCTCGGGCGAACTCGAGAAGATCGTCATCAACGACCTGCACGATCACACGTTCTACGCCAAACTGGTCATTCGCCAGCAAGGCGAGCTGATCGAGGTGGACAGCCGGCCGTCCGACGCCATCGCGCTCGGTGTCGCCGACGAAACGCCGATCTATGTCGAAGACCACGTACTGCGCGAGGTGGCCTCCGGCGGCTGAGGTGTCCCGGTCGAGCCCGCTCCACCCGCGGCGTTCCCCAGCGCGACCCTGTTTCGGTCGGCCAGAGCATGCAGACACGACTGCCCGATTCACAGCCTTCACCGACCGCGCCCGCCCGATATCCGGAGCCACCGTCCGCACCCTCAACCCGGCCAGGCGGCAGCGGTCGGTTCACCGGTCTGCTCGCCGGCTTGCTGGTCCTGGCCCTTCTGGCCCGCGCCTTGCAGATCGCCGAGTTCGTGCGGTCCAACCCCATCGCCGATCGACCGTGGTCGGACGGCTGGGTCTACTGGCAGATGGCCGGACGGATGGCCCAGGGCCAGTGGTTCGACGGCCACCCCTTCTTTTCCGCGCCGCTCTACCCCTACCTGCTCGGCGGGCTGCGCACGCTCGGTGGCGGCTTGTTCAGCGTTTACGCCGGTCAACTGATCCTGCACCTGCTGACGGCGGTGCTCATCGCGCTTGCGGCGCGCCGGCGTTTCGGACCCTCGGCCGGGCTGCTCGCCGCCGCGTTGTTCCTGACGCTCAGCGAACCGGCCGTGGCCGTCACGCGGGTCCTGGGCAACACGCTGCAAGTGTTCCTTTTTGCGCTGCTCTGGTGGCGCTGGGCGGCCGCGGCTGAACAACCGGACCTCCGCCGGCGCGACGTCGCGCTCGTCGGGGCCCTGATCGGATTGACCGCGCTGGCGTTCCCCGCGGCGCTCCTGCTGGCGCCGGCGTTCGCGCTCTGGTTGCTGGCGTCTCCCGGCCGCGCATCCCGGCGCGTCGGCCGCGCCCTCGGCGGCCTCGCCGCCAGCGCGCTGCTCGTGGCGCCGGCGACGCTGCACAACGTCCTCGTCGGCGGCGAGCTGGTTCCTGTCAGCGTAAACGCCGGCATCAACCTCGCCATCGGAAACAACGAAAACGTACACGGCATCGGCGGGAACATCCCCGGCGTGCGCCCCATGCGCGAATACATGTTCGCCGACGCCGCCCACGTCTATGAACAGGCCCGCGGCACGCCCGGCTCGTGGCGCGAGATCGACACGTTTTTCCGCCAACGGGCGCTGGCCTATTGGCGACAACACCCCGACCGGGCCTTGCGGCAACTGGGCGAGAAAGCGTACTGGCTGCTTGCGGCGCAGAACTACGACCAGATGATGCCGCTGGTCATCGAACGGCAACTCGGCATCACCCGGCTCTGGGTTCTCGCGCCGCTGCCGGTCCCGTGGCTGATGGGGGCCGCGCTGATCGCGCTGCCGGCCCTGCTGCGCCGACCACGGCACTTCGCGCCCGAATGGCTGTCGCTTCTGTTGCCCCTGATCGTCGTCTGCGCGTTTTTCTATACCGCCCGCTTTCGCCTGCCGGCGGTACCGGTGCTCTGCGGAATCGCGGCGTGGACGATCGTACAGTGCCTTCGGCGGCGCAAACCGTGGCTCCGGGCGGCGCCGCTGATCCTGCTGATTCCGCTGGGAACGCGACTTGCGAACCGGCACTTCGGCATCGATCGGATCGGAGACGACTACCGAACCCACTTCGTCCGGGCGTTCTCCGAAGCGTACACGATCCGCGGCAACCGCTGCATCGCGAACGATCGCCCCGCCGAGGCGGAGCGCGCCCTGACGCGCGCCCTGGAGTTGTGGGACGGGAACGCGCGAGCCCGCCAGGCCCTCGGCCGGTTGCTGGCCAGAGAGAAACAATATGCGCGGGCCGTCGAGCAGTTCCGCAAGCTCGTGCGTCTGGCACCCGAGAACCGTGCCGGCTGGTACTATCTGTACAACGCGCTGTGCCTGGAAAAACACTACCTCGAGGCGGCCGACGCGCTGCGCGCGATCGTCACCCGGTTCCCCGACCGCGTCCAACCGCAAGTCGCGCTCGCATGGCTGTACGCAACCTGTCCCGACCCGCGCGCCCGCAACGGTCCGGAAGCGTTGCGCCTGGCCCAGCGCTGCATGCGAGCGCGGCTCGTGCGCCCGGCACAGGCCGCGGACCTGCTCGCCGCAGCGTATGCCGAGCTCGGCCGGTTCGCCGAGGCCGTCGAGGCCGCACGGGCTGCGCTGCGCGCCCTGCGCAACGCGGGACAGACCGCCGCCGTGCGCCAGTTGCAGACCCGCCTGCGCCAATATGAACAGCAACGACCCTGGCACGGTCCCCCGCGTCTGCTCCGCGCCGACTGATCGCCACTCATTTGCGCTACCGCGGCAGCCGGTGACGGCGCCACGACGCACGCGGCCTTGCCGCACGGTACGGCACTGCCTGGCTCGCGGCCGGCCAATCGCGCTTCACCACGCGTCGTCCGCCGCCCACGGCGTGTGAAAACACACGTCGCGCCGGCGCACGTGCAGCGTCAGCGGGCGGTTCAACGGCACCGGCACGATCGGCCAGGTGTGCCCCACCGACGGCGTCACGACCACCGGCACGTCGCGGCCGCGCGGCAGGTGATAGCGCAGCAGTTCGACCACCGCCGGCGCCTGGTCCGCGCCTTTGTGGACGAACGCGCCGACCAGCACGCCCGCCACCCGCTCGAACCACCCGGCGATCTTCAGCGTCGCGAGAAAGCGATCGACGCGGTACGGCGGCTCGAAGATGTCCTCGATCACGAGCCAGCGGCCGTCGGGTCGCAGCCGCCGGGCGACCGGCCCGGTGAGAATGCCCGCCAGGACGCTCAGGCATCCGCCGACCAGCCGTACCCGCCCCCCACGGAGCCGGCCGCCCGCCAACCGCCCGCGGATCGGCCCCAACGGAAGGTGCTCGACGCGCTCGGGGCGTTTCTCCGCGATCAGTTCCGGCAGACCCTGCCAGAACTCGGCGAACGCCGCCCGTGCCGTGCGGCGCGGCTTGATCTTCCACGCCATGTAATTCGGACAGAGCCAGTAGAGCCCGCGCCCCGCCGCGTACGACGCCACCAGATTCACCAGACTGGTCATTTCGCTGAAACCCAGCGCCCACAGCGGAGATCGGCGGCGCGCCAGCGGCGAGAAATCGAGCCGGGGCAGCAGACGCGAAAAATACGCCCCCCCGCTGACCGCGACGATCGCGGCGGTCGCGGGGTCGTCGAGGGCGTCCTGAAGATCGCGCACGCGCGCGTCGTCGTCGCGCCGCCCGCCGCGGCCCTGGTCTTCGACCGCGTCGAAGAGCCGCGGCGCCGCCGTGACGCGCACCCCCGCGGGCAGGTGTGCCCGAACGAACCGCAGGTACCCGGCGGTGTTACCCATTCCAAGCCGCTTGACGTCGCGGGTCGCGGGGTTGGCGTGCGCAATCAGGTGAATCCGCCGGCGGGTCGGTCTCGCGGCCATGTTTTCCGTCCATTCGTCATGCGGTGTCGGAGTATAATCGCTGCGTATGTTACGGATTGGCGGCCTCGAGTTCGAGTTTCCGGTCGTCCAGGCGGCGCTGGCGGGCTACAGCGACGCGCCGATGCGCCTGATCGCGCGCCGCTTCGGCGCTCCCTACACCCTGCACGAAGTCGTGCTCGATCGCCTGGTCGTACAGCCGGGTCGGCTGCGCCGCCGCATCCTCGCGCTCGCGCCGGAGGATCACCCGATCGGCGGCCAGTTGATGGGTGCCGACCCGGACCAGTTCGCCCGCGCCGCCGCCGAGATGGCCGCCGCCGGTTTCGACGTCGTGGACATCAACTTCGGCTGCCCGGTGCGCAAGGTGCTGGGACGCTGTCGGGGCGGATACCTGCTGTCGCAGCCTGAGCTTGCGATCGAAATCCTTCGCCGCGTGCGCAAGGCCGTCCCGCCCGATGTTCCGGTGACGCTGAAGATGCGCCGGGGCATGGACGATTCGGCGGCCAGCGCGCGGGACTTCTTCCGCATCCTCGACGCCGCCTTCGAAGCCGGCCTGGCGGCCGTCACGATCCACGGCCGCACCGTCAGGCAACGCTACGTCGGCCCCGCCGACTGGGCGTTCCTGCGCCGCGTTCGCGCGCACGTCGGCGACCGCACGATCCTCGGGAGCGGCGACCTGTTCACCGCGCAGGACATCGCCCGCATGTTGCACGAAACCGGCGTCGACGGCGTCACGGTGGCCCGCGGCTGCATCGGCAATCCGTGGATCTTCCGCGAGGCGCGGGCGCTGCTCGCCGGGTGGCCGCTGCCCGAGCCGCCGAGCGTCTTGGAGCAGGGCCGCGTGATCCGCGACCACTTCGCGCTCGCGGTCGCCCACTACGGCGAAAAACGCGCGTCCCGGATCATGCGCAAGTTCGGCATCAAGTACAGCGAACTGCACCCCGACGCCGCCGCGGTGCGCGACGCGTTCGTTCGCACGCGCAACGCGGCCGACTGGAACGCGGTGCTCGACCGCTGGTACGACCCGGCCCGGCGCTGGCCCCCCGGCCGCCGCAAACAGGGCCCCGGCGACCTCATCGCCGCCGGAGCGCGGCTGACCGAGACCTCGTAGCGCGGGCCATCCCACGCCCCGGAGTCGGCCGGGGGAAAGCGCGCGGGGGAAAAGCGCTAGTGACAAGGTGAGAAGGGTGGCCCGGCGCTGCCTTCGGCCACAGCCAAAGGCAGCAAAGCGCAAAGGCACGGAGGCAACCAGGCCGGGGATGAAGGGACACAGGGACGCAGGGCGGCACTCTTTTCTCGTCCCCTTCTTGCCTCATCACTTCTCCACCGGCCCCGGCCCGAGAAGGCCGGGACCGTTGCAGACTCTCGTCATACCCGCGCCAGGCGCCGGCGCAGCGCGAGGAGTTGCCACGGCGATCCGAGCAGGGCCGGCAGCACGCGGACGCGTGTGTCGGGGTGGTTGGACCAGCGCACCGGCACCTCGCGGATCGAATAGCCCAGCTTCTCGGCAAGCCCGAGGACTTCGCAGTCGAACAGCCAGCCGCGGGTCCGCGCGCGGGCGAACAACTCCCGCGCCGCCTCGCCCGTAAACAGCTTGAAGCCGCACTGCGTGTCGCGCAGCTCGGGCAGCAGAATCCGCCGCCGAAGCGCGCGGAACGCCCAGGCCATCAGCCGGCGAACCAGCGGCTGCGGCGGATCGAGCACCGCGCCCGGCAGGTCGCGCGACCCGATCACCACCGCGCAGCCCCGCGCGATCCATTCGTGCAGGCGCACCACCTCCTCGATCGGCGTGGACAGGTCGGCGTCGCACATGAGCACGAGATCGCCCCGGGCCGCCAGCACGCCGCGCCGCACCGCGTAGCCCTTGCCCCGGTTCACGCGGTCCCCGAGCAAGCGCAGCGTCATCGGCTCGGCCGGCGCCTGCCGCACGACCCGCGCGGTTTCGTCGCGGCTGCCGTCGTCCACGACGATCACCTCGATCGACCACGGTGCCCGCACGGCGAAACCGCGGATCCGCTCCAGCGTCTCGCCGATCCGTCGCGCTTCGTTGTGCGCCGGGATCACGACCGAGAGCGTCGTTTCGAAATCGGGTTGTCCCGGCCTCTGAGCCACTGCGATAAACCCCGACGGGATGCGCCGGTTCGTCTCCGACCGGCTTGCAGCCGGCGATCCCTGCGCCCGCAACCAGCGGGGCGTCACCGGTACGCTGCCTGTGGACGACTGCCCAGTTTGACGCACCGCCGCCTCGTTCGCTAGATTGCACGCTCGGATTTCACCACGCACCGCGAGCCCACGCTTGCCACAAACTGAGGACGCATCGATGCCCCCCACGAATACCCCCGCAAGACCGACCGGCCTCACCCGCCGCGAGTTCGTCCAGACCACCGCGGCCGCCGGTCTGATGATGACCGTTCCGGCGCTGGCCCAGGAACCGCCGAAGAACACCGACGACCTCAAGGTCGCCATCATCGGCCCGGGCAGCCAGGGCCGGCTGCTGATGACGATGTCGCTCAAGATTCCCGGCATCCGCTTCGTCGCGGTGTGCGACATCTGGCCCTATCACCAGCGCTACGCCCGGAACATCCTCAAGAAATACGGCCATCAGGCCAACGTCTACTGCGACTACCGCGAGATGCTCGCCAAGGAGCGCGACCTCGACGCGGTCATCGTCGCCACGCCCGACTGGATGCACGTCGAGCACGCCACCGCCTGCCTGAAAGCCGGCAAACACGTCTACTGCGAAAAGGAAGTCTCGAACACGATCGAGAAGGCCGCCGAGCTGGTCAGGGTCACGCGGCAGACCGGCAAGCTCTGCCAGGTCGGCCACCAGCGCCGCAGCCAGCCGCGCTACTGGCACTCGCTCAAGATGATCGAAAAGGACAAGGTCTGCGGCCGCATCACCCACGTCTACGGCCAGTGGAACCGCACCCGGGCACTCGAACGCGGCTGGCCCAAGAAACACCCGCTCGATGCCGAAACGCTCAAACGCTTCGGGTACGGCTCGATGGAGGAGTTTCGCAACTGGCGCTGGTACCGCAAGTACTCCGGCGGACCGATCGCCGACCTCGGCTCGCACCAGATCGACATCTTCAACTGGTTCCTCAAATCGCCCCCACGGGCGGTGCTCGCTTCGGGCGGGCTGGACTACTACACCGAGGTGCCCGGACGCAACTGGTACGACAACATCGAAACCATCTACGAGTGGCAGACGGCGACCGGCCCGGTCCGCGGCATGTATCAGGTG
>CAYRXN010000145.1:0-42041 GCA_964428275.1 uncultured Planctomycetales bacterium
TCGGCAATGGTCTTGAGTGTGACGCCGCCGCTGGCCTCCAGCGCGAGCCTGCCGCGCAGGCCCAGCCGGTCGCGCAGCGCGACAGCCTGGCGCAGCGTCTCGAGCGGGAAGTTGTCCAGCAGCACGATATCCACGCCGACGACCTTGCACACCTCGCGGAGCTGTTCGAGCGTGTCCACTTCGACCTCGACGAACTCGGCTTCCGGCGGCTTGCGGTTGAGCATGTCGAACAGGGTGCCCGCCAGCCGCTCGACAGCGACGCCGGCCAGGTGGTTGTCCTTGATGAGGATGGCGTCGTGGAGGCCGAAGCGGTGGTTGGCGCCTCCGCCGCAGCGGACGGCGTACTTGTCGAGCTCACGCCAGCCGGGAAGCGTCTTGCGCGTGTCCAGGACCTGCACGTCGGGATTGCCTCCGCGGGCGGCCTGCACGTAACGGCGCGTGTGCGTGGCGACGCCGCTCATCCGGCCGAGGAAGTTGAGCAGCGTGCGTTCGATGGCCAGCACGGCCGCCGCCGGCCCGCGCAGCGAACCGACCACGTCGCCGGCACGCACCGGGTCGCCGTCCTGCCAGCACCGGTCGCCGTGCGGCGCGGGCTCGAAGGCGACCTCCTGCCCGAGCCGGGCGCCGAAAACCGCCAGAATCGCGTCGATCAGCGCGAGCCCGCACATCACGCCCGCGTCGCGCGGCACGACGCGCGCGGTTGCGGTTTGCGTCTGCGCCGGCAGCAGGGCGGAAGTGACGTCGCCGGCGTCGCCGAGATCTTCGGCACACGCGGCGCGGATCAGCGCGATGGTTTGCTCAGACCACATGGCTTCCCGTCGTTGCGGGCCGGCGCCGCGCGGCGGCCCCGAGCCCGCGGCCGTTGGCCGGACAATGTTCCCCGAGGCCTCGATGTGTTGGTAAGTAGCGAATGATGAACAGCGAATTGTCCCTCGCCGCCTCAGCGCCTCGCTTCAAGTCTTCCTCTGCCCCTTCGTCCCTATGTCCCTTTGTCCCTTTGTCCCTTAATCCCTTGATCCCTCAGCGTTTTTTCGCGCTGGTCAGTCGTCGTCGCGGGCGGGGAAGGCCGCGGCCAGGCCGCGCAACTGGTGCCACTGAGCTTCGATTCCCGCCTTGATGTGCTCGATGTTCACCGACTTCGACGCGTACCGCCGCTGGAGCTCCATGTACTGTTCGACGGGTGTGCCGTCGGGTTCGGCGTTGATGCGATAGCGCTGCCCGTCGAAGACTTCGTACAGCGGGAACAGGCCGCTGCGGACGGCGAGCTGGATCAGATCGACGCTTTGGGCCGGCTCGGACTTCCAGCCGGTCGGACACGGCGAGAGGATCAGCAGGAAGCGGAAGCCCCGCGTAACTCGGGCCTTCTGGAACTTGCGGATGAAGTCCTCGCGGTGGGCGACCGAGAGCGTGGCGGCATACGGGATGCGGTGGGCCGCCATGATCCCCATGATGTCTTTCTTGCGCTCGGTTTTGCCGAAGGGGGTGGTGGTGGTTCGGACGCCCTCGGGCGTGGCGCTGCTGCGCTGGCCGCCGGTGTTGCCGTAGATCTCGTTGTCGTAGCAGACGTAGATGAGATCCTCGTTGCGTTCGGCGGCGGCCGAGATCGTGGCCATGCCGATGTCGTAGGTTCCGCCGTCGCCGCACCAGCACATCGTGAAGTGCTTCTCGCCGTTGAGCTGGGCGACGGTGGTCAGCCCGGTGCCGACGGCCGGGGCGCTGGCGAAGGTGCTGGCCGCCACCGGCACGCCGTAGGCCGAGGTGGGGAACGCCCCGGCGGTGACGATGCCGCAGCAGGCCGGGATGACCATCATCGGCAGATCGTCCCGGCCGACGGCCTGTTCGATGAGCTGGAGGCCCAGCGACATGCCGCAGCCGGCGCAGTTGGTATTGCCGGCGCGCAACAGGTGGTTGCAGTAATCTTCGGGCACGGTGGCGGTGGTGGTCATGCGGTCACCTCTTCCCAGACCGGCTCGGCGGCCTGATCGCGGGCGAGCAGGTCGTCGATGACTTCGTTGATGTACTTGGGCGTCACGTCGCCGCCGCCGAGGCCGACCAGGTAATCCTGTACGAGCAGGTCGCGGCCCTGGAGGCTGGTGGCGTACTCCTGCCAGAAGATGCCGCCCGAGCCGGGCGAGTGGTTGCGGTCGAGCACGCCGATCTTCCCGGCCGACCCGATCGCCTGGCGGACGAGGTCGCGGGGGAACGGCCGGAACAGCTTGTGCGCGATCATGCCGACTTTTTCGCCGCGCTGCCTCCGCTCGCGGACGACGTTGCGCAGCGTGCGGGCCATCGTGTTGCAGGCGACGAGCACGACCTCGGCGTCTTCGGTGTGCTCGGCGGTCAGGGCCCCTTTGGGCCGGCGCCCGAAAACCTGCTCAAACGCATCGAGGGACTCGGCGAGCACCTCCGGTACGCGCTCGATCGACTCCTGGATGTCTTTGCGGTGGCGCTCGGTTTCCCGGGGCCAGGCCAGGCCGCCGACCGTGGCGGGTCGGTCGAAGCGCAGCCGATGGGGCACGCGGCACTCGGGCAGGTAGCGATCGACCTGCTCCTGCTCGGGCAGCTCGACGCCCATCAGCGTGTGCGAAACCACGAAGCCGTCCATCGCGACCATCGCGGGCAACAGCACGCGCTGGTCTTCGGCGACACGGAACGCCAGCAGGATCGTGTCCACGAGCTCCTGGTGCGACTCGACGTAGAACTGGAGCCAGGGAGCGTCGCGCAGCGAAAGACTGTCGCCCTGATCGACCCAGATATTCCACGGCGGTCCCAGCGTGCGGTTGACCGCGACCATCACGATCGGCAAGCGGTAGTAGCCGGCCGCAAAGACGTTTTCGTTCATGTAGGCCAGCCCGTTGGACGAGCTGGCGGTGAACGAGCGGGCCCCGCCCAGCGCCGCGCCGATGCAGACGCCCATGGCGCTGTGCTCGGACTCGACCGGGACGACGCGGCCCTTGGTGAAGTTCACGCCGCGCAGCACCTCGATGATCTCGGTCTGGGGCGTGATGGGGTAGGCGCCGCTGACGCATCCACGGGCGTTGCGGTTGGCTTCGCCGGCGAGCGCCAGGGTCTTGCCGGCGGCGTAGTTTCCGGTGAGCATCGCGCGTGGCATGGAGTTCTCCTGTTACAGCTCCGCCATGTAGATGACGCCGCGCGGGCATTGCGACGCGCATACGCCGCAGCCTTTGCAGAAATCGAAATCGAACCGATAGCTGTCGCCGCCGCTGTCCCGCAGGAGGATTCCCTCCGGGCAGTATTCCAGGCAGCGGTCGCATTCGTTGCATACGCCGCAACTGAAACAGCGCTGCGCTTCGGCCACGGCCGCTTCGTGTCCGGGCTCGTCCACGAGTCCCGCCCGCACTTCCTCGAAACTCGTGCGGCGCACCTCGGGCGGCAGAACCACGGGCTGCTCGCGCGGCACATGGTTGAAAATGTGCATGTGGATCAGCTCGGGGCCGGCGACCTGCTCGGCCGGCGGCGGGAACAGGTCCTCGCCCGTCAGCGTGCGGTGGATGTGGTAGGCGGCCATGCGGGCGTTGCCGATCGCCGCGGTCACGGTGCCCTCGTTGGTGGCGAAATCGCCGCCGCTGAAGACCGGGGCCGCCGTGAGCCCGACCAGCTTGCCGTCCTGGTGGACCTTGGCGCCCTCGGGCAGAATCGAGAGGTCCGGCGACTGGCCCAGCGCGAGCAACACGAGGTCGCAGGCCATGTCGAAGACGGCGTCTTCGCTGGTTTCGGGGATCGGCCGCGGGCGGCCCGACTCGTCCGGCTCGCCCAGCTTCATCCGCTGGCAGGTCATCACCATGCCCGTCGCGTCGGGGCGCAGGTGCGTGGGCATGACCAGCTCGTCGATGTGCACGCCCTCCTCGATCCCTTCCTCGATCTCCTCGGCGATCGCCGGCATTTCGGCCCGCGTGCGCCGGTACACGACGTGGACACTCGCGGCGCCGAGCCGCTTGGCCGTGCGGGCGGCGTCGAACGCGGTGTTCCCGCCGCCCACGACCACCACGCGCTTGTTGCGGCAGGTGATCTTGCCGTGGCGGGCGAGGTCGAGGAAGTCGATGCCCTGCATGACGTGCTCGCGATCGAGGTTGCCCAGGTTGAGGCTGCGCAGCTCCTGGAGCCCCGTGCCCACGAACACCGCGTCGAATTCGTTGGTCAGTTTGACCAGCATGGTGCGATCGACGAACTGGCCCGTGCGGGCCTCGACCCCGTGGCGCAGGATGTAGCTGATCTCGCGATCGAGCACGTCGCGCGGCAACCGATAGGGCGGGATGCCGGTGCGCATGACGCCGCCCAGCTCGTCGCCGCCTTCGAAGACCGTGACGCGATAGCCGAGGCGGGCGAGGTGGTAGGCGGCCGAGAGCCCCGCCGGCCCGCTGCCGACGATGGCGATGCGCTCGTCGCGGTGGGGCCGGGTCGGGTCGGGGTGATGGCCGTGGTCGCCGGCGTAACGCTCCAGATCGCGGATATCGACCGCTTCATCGAACTGGGCGCGGTTGCAGGCTTCCATGCACGGCGCCGGGCAGACGCGACCGCACGTGGCCGGGAACGGCGTCGTCTCGAGCAACGTCGCGAGCGCGCCGTCGTAGTCTTTCTTGGTGATCTGCTGGATGAAGCGCTGGATGTCGTTGCCGGCGGGGCAGGCGTGGTTGCAGGGCGAGAGCGTGCGTTGCCGGCGGGGCTGGCGCGTGGCCCACGAGCCGGTGCGAATCTGCGGGAATCCGCCGATGTCCTCGTCGAGCAGGCTGGCGACGCGGCCCGAGATCGGCGTCGGCGTGGCCACGGCCGGCTCGCCGGGCAACTTCTTGCCCTCGACCCGCTCGAAGGCCTCGCGGGCGGCGTCGAGGTTCCCGCCGACAAAACCCAGGTCGCGCAACGCCGCCTCGACGTCTTCGAGCGCCAGCCCGAGCAGCTTTCCGACCATGCCGAGGATCGTCGAGTTCACGATCGGGACCGCTTTCGTTCCGAGCTTGTTGGCGATCGCGATGCTGGTGGCGTCGAGCGTCGCGACGCGGCGGCCGGGGAACATCTCGGCGAACTCGTCCGCGGGCTGGGGGGAGTTGAGCATGATCCAGCCGTCGGCGGCCAGCCCGGTCATCACCCGCGGGGCGATGAGCTGCCGGTCGATCACGATGACGTGGTCGGGCTCGCGGATCTGGTTGTGGTTGGTGATTTCCTCGTCGTCGATGCGGACGTAGGCCTGGACGGGGGCTCCCGAGCGTTCGGCGGCGTAGACACCGAAGGCCTGGGCGTGTTTTCCGCGGAGGAAGTAGGCGGTGGCGATCAGCTTTGCGAGGGTGACGCCACCCTGTCCGCCTCGTCCGAAGATGGTCATTTCGATCATGGGCCACCTGAAAATGGAAGTTTGGGGCCAACGCGGGCGTTTGTCGAACCGGGCCCGCAGCGCCGCCGGCGTTCGTCAGCTCCGCCCGGCACGGGCGCGGCAAGTTTCGTTCCGGTGTCCGGCCTGCCCGCTGCCGGCGCGTAACAAACGCTTGTGGGAGAGCTTAGGGTATCCGCACCGGGTTGTCCAAGCCCGCGCGGCGCGCGCCGTCGCGCGCGGAGGTGCGTGTTTTTTCGGGTCGATGGGGGTTTCGGCGCTTCCGTAACCGCTCCCGGACCCGGGCCGCTGTGGCTGGCTACAGCCCCACGCGGATCTTGCCTTTTTGCCAGTCTTTCACGAGCAGGCGGAATTCCTCGGCGGCTAGTGAGAGTCGCCGGAACGTCAGTACGAGCGCATCGTAGAGCTTGGGGTCCTTGAAGAGCCGGCCGAGCGTACCTTTTCCTTGCTCGACGCCTGCCAGCGTGCGGTCGAGCCGCGTGAGGACGCTGCTGGCCAGGTCGAGGTTTCCGGTGAGGCGTTGCGAGACGTCGTCCACGTGCCCGTCGATGCGGTCGATCGAGTGGGCGGCCTTGCCGATCAGCCTGTGGGCGTCTTCGGCGGCGGTGCGGATGGTGCTGGTGGTTTCGTTGAGGTTCTTCATGACCACTTTGCCATCGCTGGTCATCGTGTAGAGGTTGTCCACCGAGGCACGCAGTTCGTCTTTCACCTTCGGGTCGCCCAGGACGTCGTTGAAGTGCTTGAGGGCTGCATCGAGTCGCGTCATGGCGGAAGCGAGGTTGCCGGGAGGGCCGCCGGCCTGGTCCACCTCGGCGGGCGTGCGTGGCTGAAGCACCGCGTGAAGGTCGTCGAGCACGGGCGTCAGGGCGTCCGCCGCGGTCGAAATCTTCGCGGCGGTGGTTTCCAGTTGCTGCACGATTTCCTTTGGCACCAGTGATTCCATCGCCGAGGTGATGGTGCCGTGGATCTCCACGCCGCTGGCCAGGACGGGGCGTTCGGGAGGTCCGGGGTCGAGTTGAATGGGGGGGCGGCCTTCGCCCAGCCCCGGCTCGTTGGTGAATGCCTTGGCCCCCTCGTGGAGCCGGCGGGTCGGATCGTCGAACGCCACGTCGGCCACGACACCTTCTCCCGGGCGCAGCGGGTCCGCAAAACCGACTCCGGTCACGCGCCCGACCGGCAGACCGGCGATCGTGACCACGGTTCCGGCCCGAACACCGGCGGCGTACGGAAACCTGATCTTGATGACGTATTCTGCGCTGCGGCTCCAGAAGCCGCTCTGGCCGAACATGACAATCAGGGCGGCGAGGGCCCCCAGGCCGCACAGGACGAACAGGCCTACCCAGAAGCTCTTGCGTGACTCGTTCATGAGACCACTCTCCGTGTGTTTGGCGTGCGATGTCGGCGCATCGAACGGGCGGGCCGCGGCGTGCGCCGCCCGATCTTTCTTACCCGCTCAGGCCGGCCTGGTGGCCGGGCCATTGTGCCGCCGACAACGGAATACTACACTATCTGCGTTATCAGCAAAGGAGATGCTCCGTGGCTGAATCTTTCGAAGGCAAGACGATTCTGATCGTCGACGACGATGAGGACATCCTCAACGCGATTTCGGCGGCCCTGGCGGACACGGGGGCCACGATCGAGACCGCGAGCGACGGAAACGCCGCCGTGAAACTCGGCGAAGAGAAGAAGCCGGACCTGGTGATTCTCGACATCATGCTGCCGCAGAAAAGCGGCTTTCTCGTGCTCGAGAAGTTGCGGCAGGGCAAGCGGCGCGGGGAGAAGCCGCGCGTCATCATGATCACCGGAAACCAGGGCCGGCGGCATCGACAGTATGCCGAAGCCCTGGGCGTGGATGAGTACCTCAACAAGCCGTTCCGGATGGAGCGATTGCTCGAGGCTACCGAGGAGCTGCTCGCTGAGTGACCGGCGAATCGGCGCAGCGGCCGGCCGGCGGTGTCCCGGGCAGGATTGGGGTTGGATCAAGAGGCGCATGTGTGCGCCGATCGCCGTCCCCGCGGGTACAACGAGCGTCCCGCGGGTGGATCGCGGACCGGAGAAAAGATGATGCGGAAATTGTGGACGATTCTCGTTTGCCTCCAATTGACCGCCGCCGGCGCCTGGGCCCAGCAGGAATCCAAGCAGGACTCCAAAGCCGGCAAGCCCCGGCTCGGTGATAACGTCGTTCGCCACAAGTCGCAGAAAGCCAAGGCGGGGCAGCCCGAGGAGCAGATCAAGTTGCCCAGCGGCCCGATGCGCCTCGAGCCGTTCCTGGTTTCGGAAATGCGCGTCCGCTACCTCCGGGAGAAGGGAAAAAACGCGCCCGAATCGACGTTGCGTCTGCAGGCGACGCTCACGGGGGAGCGTTTGCCCAAGATCGTCGGTCTCGGGCACATGGTCGTGGAGAACCTGGTCGATGACACGGGGGCCGTGCTCGTCAGTCCCGCCGATGTGCAGGAACGGGATCGCAAGGCCATCACGCCGATTCGGATGTCCAAGCGGATCCTGAAGGCGGGCGTGATTCACCGCGTCGCCGAGGTAAAGGCGCCGAGCCGCGCCGCCCGGAAAATCACCCGAGCAACTGGTTGGGTGCATGTGGTTTACGCGGATGAGCGCGAGGACATCCTGATCGACAACCCGCTGCAATACATGGGCGGGCTGATCGACAACCCCCGGCTCAGGGAGCTGGGTATCAAGGTCCGCGTCATCAAACCGGGCAAGGAGGTCGGCAAGAAGGCGAAGGGAGCCGGTATCGCGCTCGAGTTTCCCGACCAGAGCCGCCGGCGGATCGAGAACATCCAGTTCTTCGATGCGTGGATGAAGCCGCTCTATCCGCGCCCGCGAAGCGTCACGCCGCCGGAGGGCAAGACGTACTACTACTACCAGATGCAGGTCGGCAAGATGGACGCCGACACCCAGATGCTGCTGACGGTCTATCCCGAGGTGGAAGAGGAAGACGTCCGCTTCGAGTTCAAGGATATCGAGCTTCCCTGATTGACCGGGCGCGGCCGGGCGGCGGGTTGAAACCGCGTGGCTTCTCCGGTCGCGCGGTCTTGGCCGCATGCGGCGCAACAGGGCCTGTCTTTCGGAGTATTCCGTGACGAGCGCCGGGCCTGACGGCCGCTCCGTGCTTCCCGCCGACGGACATTCGCTGCGCCGCAACATCTTCTACGCCGTCACCGGCAACGGCATCCTCAACCTGTGTCGCCTGTTCGTGGTCGTGCTGCTGGCGAAGTTCGCCGGCGCCGAGATCCAGGGAACATACACCTATGCCAGCATCGCGCTGGCGGCGCCGGTCGTGCTGTTCTGCGGGCTCGAGCTGCGGGCCGCGTTCGTGGCCGACGCCGGCGGGGAGTTCACGTTCGGCGCTTATCGGGCGTTGCGATCCATCGGCATGACCGTGGCCACGCTCGTGCTGGCTGCGATCGCGTTCTGGACAACCCGGCACGACCCTTCCCCGGCGCGCATGTGGCTGATCCTGCTCGTCTGCGGCGGCCGCATCATGTTCGGGCTGGCGGAAGTGAACTGGGGAGTGTTCCAGCGTCGCGAGCGGCTCGACCTGATGGCGTGGTCGAACGGGCTGCGGGGGGTGGCCCTGCTGGTTCCGTTTGTGTTGCTGTTTCTGCTGCGCGGCCGCGCCCCGACCGGCGCGAACGACTCGACGATGGCGGCTGTTGCCTGGGCGACCGGAGCCTACGTCGCCGGGTGGGGGGCCATCTGGTGGTTCTACGATCGACCGCAAGCGGCGGGGCGCGGCGATGTCGCCCTGGCCTGGACGTGGCGCGAACTGCTTCGGCTGGCGCGAAATACGCTGCCGCTGGGGGTCGTGATCCTGCTGATCAACCTGTGCGAGACGCTGACCCAGTGGTACGTGAAGCGCGCTGCCGGCGAGCAGGCCTGGGCCGACCTCGGCTACTTCGGCGCGATGCGCGTCATCACGCTGGGAGCGACGTTCCTGATCGTGCAGGTTTCCACCGCGGCCGGGAATCGTCTGGCCCATTTCTACCAGCGTGACCTGCACGCCTTCGTGCGCCTGGCCTTGAGAATCACGGGCGTCGCGGTGCTGATCGGCGGCGCGACGATTCTCGCGGCGGGGCTGTTCGGCGCCGGGTTCCTCAATGCGCTGTACACGCCGAAATACGGCCAGCACGCGACCGCGTTCATGATCCTCGTTTCCAGCCAGGCGATCGCGCTGCTGGCGGCCGTGTTCGGCATCGTGACGACGCACATGCGCCGGTTCTGGATCCAGGTTCCGGTTCACCTGTGCGTGCTGGCAGCGACGGCGATGGCGGGAGCGGTCCTGGTAACGCCCGAAGCTCCCGTGCTGGGCGGCGCGTGGACGACGCTCGTTCGCCACATCACCCAGACCGCGCTCTATCTGGTCTGCGTGGTCCTGGGCGTACGCTGGCAGCGCACGGCGAACAAGCGTGACCGTATCTGATATTATCGGACGTATTTGGCCAGCAAAAAACCCGGCTCAACGCCGGGCTTTGCCAAGAAGCGAGGTCGACGGGACTCGAACCCGCAACCTTCGGATCGACAGTCCGATGCTCTGACCAATTGAGCTACGACCCCTCGGGACGCCGCAGCGCCCAAGTCGCAAACGACATCGGCATTTTACTGAGCCCCCCGTACAAGTCAAATCGAAACGGGCGGCAGGGCCAGAATTCACAGCCCTTCACCGGCGCTGCGTGCCAAGGTCCAGGCCCTGGCGCGGCCATCCCTCCCCTGCGCCGGCATGGGCCTCCGGCAGCCTGCCGGCGGAAACGGCGCCCGCGCGGAACAGGTCCGCAGCGCGCGGCCGGTCGGAAGCGCCCCGGGGCCGTGGGCGACTCGCAACGCGCGGCGCGCGGAAATCAGCTCTTGCGGGCGGGCGGGGGGGATACGGGCGTCGGCCGGCGCTGCTCGTCGATCCCGACGTAGACCAGCGTGGCGCTGGTCACGGGGACGACTTCGCAGGGGTCGCGGAACCGTTGTGCCTCCACATCGACCCGGACCGTCAGCGAGGTTCGGCCCATGCGAACGACGCTCGTGAAGAACGACAGCACGTCGCCGACGAACACCGGCTGTTTGAATTCGACGCCGTCGATCGCGACGGTGACGAAGCGGTGGGGGGCGCTCTTGCGGGCCTCGATTGCTCCGGCCTGGTCGATGTAGCTCAGCAACACGCCGCCGAAGATGGTGCCGTGCGCGTTGGTATCGCGCGGCATCATCATGACGCGCAGCGACGGGCACCGGGCGGACGGAGCGCGGGACGTATTCATGTGCGGCTTCCTGTTGTGAGACAGACGGGGAACCGACCGGTACCGGCCACCGGCTACACGTCGAGCTTCGGTTCCAGCGCGTCGTCGTCGCCGAAATCCTCGTCGGCTTCGTCGTGCAGGTCGAACGCCTTGCGCACGGCCTGGAGGGCGCGGGTACCCTGCTGCTCGGGAACCAGCACGCTGATGACGACTTCGCTGGTCGAGATGTTCTCGATGTTGATGCCCTCGGCGGCGACGGCCTCGAAGAGCCTGGCCGCGACGCCGCTGTGGGTGCGCATCCCCATGCCCACCACGCGCAGTCGGGCGAGGTTTTCGGTGACTTCGATCCGCGCGCCGTCGTACTGCCGGACGAATGCCTCGCTGGCGCTGCGTGCCCGGGCGGTTTGCTCGCGGGAGACCGTGAACGACATCGTCACGTTGCTGCCCCCGTTGCTTACGCTCTGGATGATGTCGGAAACGTTGATCTGCTGGTTACCGATCTCGCGGAAAAACCGCGCCGCGATGCCGGCCTGGTGGGGGACGCCGCGCAGCGTGATCCGGCTGACCCCCGTCTTGAGTGCGGCGTTACGAACGGCGGCGTCTTCGGGGCTGGCGTGGTCGCTCATGACTCTGTCCTCTGACCGAAATGCGGGCAGCACGTCGTGACGGTGTCGGGCGCGCCGCGGCGCGAGCCCCACCCGCGTCGCGGGGCACCTCATGCAAGCCCATCCAAGTATATCGGCCCGCGGCGGCCGTCGAAAGCGTCGGCGGGTCGTTTCGGACCGCAGGGCTGTCTCCGCGCTGCGGGCCAGGCCCCGGCGTGGGCGGGCGCTCGCGGCGCTGCATTGCGGCCCGGGCCGGCGCGTTCGCCCGGCGGCTTTGCGTCCGGCCGCGGCGGGTGGCATAGAATCTGCGCATGAGTTCCGATCGGGCCCCAACGCTGCGCGTCGCCTGCGATGCCATGTGTGGTGGCGTGGCGCGCTGGCTGCGCATCCTGGGTGTCGATACGACCTTCACGCCCGGAATCGACGATGGGGATCTCGTTTGCCATGCGCTTGCCGAGGGGCGGGTCGTCGTGTCGAGCGATCGCAAGTTGTTCGAACGGCGTGTGTTTGCCACCGGCCAGTTGCGCGGACTGCGGATGCCTGCGGGGCTGCGTTTGCGGGAGCAGGTTCGTTTCGTGACGCAGCACCTCGACTTGCGCCGCGGCTTTCCCCGTTGTCCCGCGTGCAATGGGACGTTGCGGGCCGTACGGCGGGCCGAGGTGGCCGACGTCGTGCCGGCACGCAGTCTCATCTGGGTCCGGGAGTTCTTTCGGTGTCCCGGTTGCGGTCACGTATACTGGGAAGGTACCCATTGGCGGCGAATCGGCCCGGAACGCGCCCGGTTGCGCGACTAGCGCCCCTGTCTTCGCGTGGTAGGGCCGGGCGGGGCCATCCGGTGGTTCTTTGATCGGCGGCGGGCCGTGTGCTAACCTGCGGGGTCGTGACACATGGAACACGAGCAATCCGCGACAACGCTGGAGCCGGCGGGGGTCGAGGCGCGTCCCGCTCCGCTGTGGAACGTGATCCTGCTCGACGACGACGACCACACGTACGAGTACGTGATCGAGATGCTGGGCAGGCTGTTCGGGCACAGCACGGAAGTTGCCTACCGCATGGCCTGCGAGGTCGACGCGACCGGGCGCGTCGTGGTGGACACGACCACACGCGAGCGGGCCGAGCTCAAGCAGGAGCAGATTCATGCGTACGGCGCGGATTGGAGGTTGGACCGCTCCGCCGGCTCGATGTCTGCGATTATCGAACCGGCCCCAGGATGACCGCACCCGCTGCGGTGCTGCAACGGAGAACCGAGGCCCCGTGAATACCCATCGCCGTTTTCGCATGCGGTCCGTCCCGCCGAGCCGGGCTGCTGTGACCGCCCTGCTGCTGTGGCTGGTGATCGGGCCGCCCCGCGTGTCGGCGGCCGAGGCCGTCCTGTCCACGGCCGACCTGCTCGTCGATTCGGCGCGCGACACCGCCCTGCGCTGCCGGGGCCGGCAGACCGAGGCGGACCTGATGTGTGTCCGCACGTTGCTGCGGGCGGCCACCCGGCTCGATCCCGGCAACGCACGCGCCTGGCGCTGGCTCTACGAGATCGCCGTGCGCGCCGAGCAGCCGGAGCAGGCCACCGGCGCGCTGGGCCGGCTCGTCGAGGCCGTCCCGGACAGTACGGCCGCGCTGGCGCTCTGGCTCGAAACGGGACCGCCGGAGGTCCAGACCGCGGAACAGTGGCGGCGCTGGCTCGAAGGGCTGTTCGAGCGTTTCGATCGCCCGCGACCACGTGCGCTGATCCATACGCGCCTGGCGGCGCTGGCGCTTGAGCAGGCCGATCGCGAGGCCGCCCGCGAGCACGTGCGCCAAGCGCTCCAGCTCTGGCCGCACTGCCCGCAGGCGCGGTTGCTGCGCGTGGACTTGCTCGAGGCCGCCGATCCACCCGCCCGGCGGCTGTCGGTGCTGTTCGACGCCCTGGCGCTGCACACGCTCGACGCCGAGCTGGCCTGGCAGGCCGCGCTCGTGCTGGACGAAGTGGGGTTCGTCGAAGACGCCCGCATTCTCTATGACTACGCGATGAGTCTCCGAACCGTGCTCGGCGACCGCACGCCGCTGTCGTCCCGGCAACTGCTCCAGCTCGCCCGGAACCTGCTTGCGCGGGGACGGCTCAACGACGCCTCGCGCCGGGCGCAGCAGGCGGCGCTGGCCGAACGCCGGCAGCGGGGTACGTTCGAAGCCGCGTTCTTCTGGTACTGGGTACTCCAGCAGCAGAAGGCTCCCGACGAGTTTCTCCAGCAGGTGCGCGGCCCGATGGCCCGGCAATTCGGGGCGATCAAGGAGCCGCAACGCTGGCCGGTCGGCCTCGTCGCCCAGGCGGCCTGGTACTACTGCACGATCGAACCGCAACCCGAGCGGGCCCTGATGCTGGCCAGGGCCGCCGCCGAGCGCGCTCCCCGGGACCCGTTCGTCCGGCGTGTGCTCGGTTGGGCGCAATACGCGGCGGGCGAAGTGGATGCGGCGCAGGAAACGCTCATACCGCTCGTGAAGCACGACCCCTACGCTGCGGCGCTCGTCGCGCGCATTCTGCGGGACGCGGGCGATGCCGGGGCTCCCGCCCGGCTGATCGCTCAGCTCGAGCGCATCCCGACGGCCGGGCGCGCCCGGGCCCTGCTCGACGAACTCGCGCCGGCGGTCACCTCGCAACCGGCCGACGAGCGGCATGCCGAGATCGTGCCGGTGCTCAGGGCGTTCAACGGCGACGCGCTCAACTTCGCGGCCAGGCCGGCCGACTATCTGCGCGCCGAGATCCGCTTTGAGGATCCCAGCCTGAGCCCCGGTCAGCCGTGGTGGATGGTCTTTTCGCTGACCAATACGGGCAGTTTTCCGATTTCGCTCGGCGCTCGCCGGATGGTCAATCCGGTCTTCCTGCTTTCCTATGCGCTCGAGGACGAGACCCGCCACGAGTTCGCCAACCTGCTGCCGGTGGCGCTCGACCGCGAGCTGGTCATCGAGCCGGGCCAGACCATCCGCATGCGACAGACGATCGACGTCGGTCCGCCGCGGGTCGCCACGCGCCGCGTGCCGCAACATCTGCAGAGCATCTCCGTCACCGCGATCCTCGATCCCCGGGCTGCGCCGGACGGACGCTGGGTTCCCGGTCCGACGGGGCAGGTTGTTCGTCCGGCGATGGCGGCGCGCCGGCCGGCGAACACGGCGTCCGAGGCGTGGCACGCCCGTTTCGCGGCGCTGCGCGGAAACGTGCCCGCCGCCCGCTACGCGGCGCTGGAAGTGCTTGGCGAGCTGCTGGGCGAAGCCCAGCGGGCCCGGCTGGGCAAGCTGGACTATCGGCCCGAGCCGGTTCCGACCAGGCGCATTGTGGCTGCCCTGGTCGCCGTACTCGGCAGCGAATCGTGGGAAGCACGCGCTCGAGCGCTGGCGGCGCTGCAAAACGCCGGGCTCGATCGGGCCTTGCTCAAGGCCGTGCGTGATTGCCTGGATCATCCCCACTGGGCGGTACGCCTGCTGGCGGTGCGCACGCTCGCGCGGCAGGGCCGCGCGTTCGCCGATCAGGCTCGGCGGATTGCGCAGCAGGATCCCGACGAGCTCGTTCGCAAGATGGCCGAGAGTTATGTCCGACGCTGGATGGCGGCGGCGCCCGCTTCGCAACCCGGTCGGTAGGCTTTCCCTATGGCCGTCGAATGCGCAGCCAGCGCGGCCGGAGCCGGTCGCGCAGCCATTCGGTCAGGCGCAGCCCCATGCCGCGCGTCTGCGTGCGGTATTCGAATCGGCGGACATCTTCGGGCGTGGCGACGGGGCGGCGGCGCGATCCCAGCAGCCCCCCGAGGTTCCAGATGAGCGTCGCGGCACGCGCCCACCAGCGCCGCCGGCGGGCGCGTCCCGCCCCGTTCCCCGCGTCAGCGGAGGCAGGTGGCCGGTGTTCCGGTTCGGCCAAAGACGGTGGTGCCGCGGGGTGGAGTCTCATCGTTGTACGGCGCGCCGCACGTTGGCGAGCACTTCCTCCGGCGAGCGTGACGCGATCGTGGCGTGCCCCCACAACTGGGCCCGGTCGAGAATGGTCTTTTCCTGTTCGTAGTAATTGGTGACGTGGCTGATGCCGCCCTCGGCCAGATCGCCGCCGCGGTAGTCGATCTCCAGCAGCCAGCGGCCGACCGAGTCCTCGTGTTCGGCGGGGAAGATCAGCGCTGTGACGTAGCGGCTCGGACCGGCGGCCTTCGTATCGGTCAGGTGGACGAACGCCCGGCAGGGCGGCGCCGTGGTCTGGGCGACGCGTCGCAGCGTTTCGAAGTCGGCGCGGGCGGCGTCGAGGTTCTCGCGATAGAAGAACATGCCGCTTTCCAGGTGGAACCGCTCGGGGGCGACGCCTTGCAGCTCGAACTGACCGTCGGGGTGGGCGCGGTGAATCTTGTAGACCTTTCCGCCGCCGTAGTTCTTGTCTTCGAGCAGCACCTCGATTTCTTCGGCGGTGTATCCGACGGCGACCCACTCGCCGAAATCGTAGACGTAGAGCCCGGCGAGCCGTTGCGGCTGATCGACCTGGGGCAGTTTCATTCCGCGTACCTCCCGTGGGGTTCATCCTGGCATAATCATTGTAGCGGCGGCGGCGGCGCATGCCCGCCGGCGGCGAAAAATGCGCCGGGCAGAAGCCTCCGGAGATCGGAACCGGGGCCCCTTTTCTGGCAGGGAGCAGGATTTCGCATCAGGTGGCGTGTTGGGGTGCCTGGTTGCGAGGTGCAGATCATGAAGGGCGATGTTGGCCGCGATCCCGCGACCGGATTCCGGGCCGGTGCCGCGTCGTCGGTGGATCGGGAGCGGGTCGAATGCCGCCGTCGCCCCCGCCCCTCTCCAAGGGGGGCGGGGCTGGGAGATCGCTCCGGGCCTCAGTGCCGGCGCTCGGGGCGGCCGGGTCTGCGCGTCCGCGCGCGTTGCAACAGCGATTTTTCGATCAGTTCGTGGACGTACCGGCTGTTGCGGATGATGAGAACCTCCTGGGAGGGGTAGATCCGGCCCTGGCCGCCCAGGCCGTTGACCTCCCAGCTCTCGGGTTCGATCACGTAGGTAATCAGGTCCATCAGCTCGACCAGCCGCTTGTCGGTGCTCACGGGACGGGCGGCGACCTGGCCCAGGTACACCTGGTCCTCGCCCGCGACGGGGTTGCGCGAGCCGAAACCCGCCCTCGACGTGTAACCGCGCCGCAGATGCGCGCGGAAGACGATGCCCTCGGTGGCCGAATCACCCTTGGGCGAGCTGGCGGTGCGGTGTTCGAGGGGGAAAAAGTCGGGAACGTCCTGAATGAGCTCGCTGACCGGATACGCCCTGGTCACCATGTCGCTGCTGAGGTCGGCATGGGTGGAGAGCACCAGCAGTTCGTCGGAGGCTTCGTAGGCCAGCCGCACCGATCTGGCCCCGGCCGCTTCGTTCATGACGACCCACAGAATCTGCGAGAGTTTGCGGTTGCGGGCCTTGAGGTTGATGAGTGTTTCCCGGCCGATGCCGGCGTCTTCGAGCACGCCCCACCGCACGTAGACCAGCAGCCCGGTGTAGTCCGCCAGCCAGTTGGCCACGTCTTCCAGCGGGACGTTCTGAAACTCGACATACGGCACGCGCGTATCGAGGATCTCCTGAATCGGCCGCGGCGAAAGCGGCTGGCGCGGAACCCGCACCACCACGCGCGCCCGGCCGTGCTGACCCACCGCCCGGGCGGGTTGGCTCGCGGTGGTTCGGGAGGCCGAAGGCCGCGAGGCCGCCGGCCGGGCCGGACCCGAGGCGGACGCCGCGGTCTGGGCCGGTGCGACCGGTGCGGCCGCGAGCAGCAGAGCTGCGACCGTTCCGCAGGTCCGGGCACGCAACCGGCTCATCGTTTCGTCTCGCTTTCGCGCGGCGCCGGACGGGCGGCCTGCGGGGCCTTCCGGCCGCTGTGCCGCTTGATGGCCCGCGGGTCGATGCCCTGCCGCTGGAGCAGTCCGGCGATGAGGTCATGCACATGGCGGCTGTTGCGGATGACCAGGTGCCCCCGTACCGGAAAGATCGTTCCGCGGCCGCCCCGCTGGTTGACGAGCCACGAGTCGGGCTCGATGGAATAGACGATCATGTCCATGAGGTCGCGCAACCGCGGGTCTTGCGTCTCGGCGCCGGCGAACGGAATATCGCCGTAGTCGGTCGGATCGGACGACAGGCCGGTCCAGCCCATCGCCACCACGCTGCGATCGAGATGGGTGAAGTACACGGTTTCCACCATTTTCTTCGCGCCGCCGCCGGCCGCGTGCGGGCCGGTGCAGTCCGGGATCGGCTGCATCACGTCGGCGACGAGGTAGGCGCGTGTGACCATCTCATCACCCAGGTCCGCCTGGGTGGAGACCACCAGCAGTTCGCCCGAGGCTTCGAACGCCAGCCGCACGCGCGGGCGTTCGCCGGCCTGGCTGAGCACCACGCGCAGGATCAGGTCCAGCCGCTTGTTGCGGGCCTTGATCGTGATGGGGGTGTCGCGGGCGATCCCCGCCTGGGCCAGCACCGGCCAACGCACGTAGACCATCGCCCCGCTGTAGTCCGCGACCCACTGGAGCACCTGCTCCAGCGGCGTGTCGATGAAGTGCACGAGTGGCACCCGCTCGGTCAGGACCTGTTCGATCGGCCGCCGGCCCGACGCCGATGCCCGCACCTTCGGCGCGTCCCGCACGACCGCTCGTGTGCGACGAACGCCGTCGCGCGCCGCGGCCGCCGCGGAACCGGCCCGGGCCGGACGCGTGGCCGGCGAACCGGATCGCGGTCGATCCTGGGCCACGGCCGTCGGACCGGCGGCCATCAGCAGCATGAAAGCGAGCAATCGCACCATCGCAGGACTCCGGTCCAACAGCGGGGGCCGCTCCCCGGCGAGCGGCCACAATGACCACGTGTCACCATGTATATCATACGCCGTCTCAGCCGGCACAATCCACCATCAACCATGCGACATCGCGACCGCGAGTGTGCAACGGAAACGTCTGCTCGGAAACGGAAACTCACCGCCCGCCAACCGACCCTGGGCGGCTGACCCGGTCATTCAACGGGCCGTGCCTGTCCCTGAAGCGGTGCTCCGGGATGACTGTGAAATGTACGCCGTTTTCGGAATCCGCTCGCGAGGCCGGTCAGTCCCCTGGGGGGGCGGGCTTGGAGTCCGGTGCGGACGCCGGCACCGTCGCCGGGGCGAGCGGCTCGAGAATCCAGCAGTCCAGCACCGTCGCCCGGCTGCACGTCACGCGGAGCGTGGTGACCGGGGCGGTCACGTTGATTTCGCCGACGGTGTACATGCCCTTGGCCCGCCGGCTGTATCGAACCGTGCCGATCGGCTTGCCGTCGGCGTAGGCAACCTCCACCGTGCCGAACGAGCGGCCCGGCAAGACGCGCAGCCGCAGGCGATAGCGGCCGGGGGTCTTCCAGGGGAGCCGAACCGTGATCGGATCGGTCGTGCGGATCGTGGCGCCGGCCTTGCCGGAGAGCTCGGTGCCGCGGGCGTACTTCTCGCGGAACACACTGCCCCACCCCTTGCCGGCGATGTGGCCCTCGATCTCGACCGAGCCGGGAATCCGCAGGCCGGGAACCGCCAGCGTCTTGCGCGAGAGCGGCTCGAACGGCGCCGGGGCCCCCGGCTCGCCGTACCAGTACGCGACGGTGGCGAAGTAGATGTCGCGGGCGGGGTCGGCTTGCCAGTTCTCGAGTGCGAAGTCGATGCCGGTGTGGAAATCCACGCAATCGGGCACGAACCAGCGGTAGAGCGAGTTCTTGCCGATCGGTTTGACCAGCGTCGCCCCGTGCAGGGCCCGGTGGACCACCTTGAGCCCGCGGACGTTGCCGAAGAGCCCCTGCGTGCTGGTGCCCAGGCACGAAGGGAACCGGTCGTCGTCGAGCCAGATCTTGTGGTCGCCTTCGCCCCACCACTGTCGGCGCGGACAATCGACGTTGAGCGTCACCCCCACGAGCCGCCCGGCGCCGGTGGTGCGCAGCACGGGAATGTCGAACGTCGTGCAGGGGTTCTGGATCCACGTGTGTACCTTGAACCGCAGCGCGTCCGGGGCCGGCGGCCGCCGATCGACGCGCAGGAACAGCATCAGCCCGATCCGCGTGCCCCGGGGGTTCTCGTTGGCGATTTCGATCCGGGCGCCGTCGGAAAACGGCATCGGGAAGTAGCAGTACATGAACCAGCCTTCGGTCGGGAAGCGCCCGGGCATGCTCGTGCCCAGGTTGGTCCCCATCGGCAGGCTGTCGTAGAGGTTGCGGCCGAACCCCGTTCCGAAAAACGCCGGCAGCGGAACCTCGACGTCGGGCTCGCTGCGCCCGTCCCAGGTGATCCGCAGCACGCAGTTGTGCAACGCGTAGACCGAGCGCGGTTCGGTACGGTCGGTCATGGAAACCAGAAACGACCGGATCGTGCCCGCGCCGTCGATCTTCCACTCCAGCTTCTCGCCGGCCTTGAGCCGTTTGTGCGTGGCCTGGAGCGCGGCGGGGCCGTCGCCGCGGATTTCTCGCTTGGTCAGCCCGCTCTTGAGCAGCTTCGCCACCCGCTGGAGCTCGTCCAGCGCGTCGTCGTCGAGGTCGGGGGTGAACCGGGCGACGCGTGTCCCGGCCGGGAACGCCGTATAGTCGATCTGGTATTCGCCGGAAAAACCACGCGACATCACGACACAGCGCTGCGAAAAACCGATCGGGAAGTAGGAAACGCCGGCCTGCCCGACCGTGTAGGAAAGCGGCTCGCCGAAGGGCTCGAGAACCCCTGAGAACAGATCGGCCAGGGGGGCGTCGAGGACGCGCTGCCCGTCGAGCACGATGCGCAGATCGCCGGCGGGCGCGTCGCACCAGAGGCGCGTCAGCACGCCGGGGCCGCTGACTTCGGCCATGACGTTCCACCCGTCTTCGGTGCAGCGCAGGAAGTGGCCGCGGTCGTCGTTGGCGGTCCAGTGGACGTAGCGGCCGTCCTTCACGTCGGCCTGGCGGCGGTCGTAGCTGGAAAACAACCCGCTGCGCTCGTCGCGGGGCGGGCGCGTCAACCGGTCGAGGTCCACGAGCCGGCGGAGCAGATCAGCCTGGGACCAGGATTCCCCCGCGGCGACCGGAGCACACCACGCGGCCGACAACAGGAACACGGAAGCGGCGGCGACAGATGGAATCGCGTTTCGCACGGCAGCGTCTCCCGGCAGGCGGCCTCCAGGGGCCCGGTGCGGCCGCCACGTGCGCCAAGTATGTGTGGCCCGCGCCCCCCTGACAACCCCGCGCCCCGCGGCCGACCGGGCTGGCAGTGGAGATCGCAATTCCATACCCTGTTGCGCACGTTCAGGTCGCAAGTCGGCGATCCTGTCGCGCGAAGGTGTTGGACCGTGCGATGGGGCTCGCGACGCCGCGAGCGAGGTGCACTCTTGCCAATCGAGCGAATCAGCAGCGATGTTTGCGTGACTCCCGCCGGGCCGCTGACGGGGGAAGTGGCTCTGCCGGGTTCGAAGAGCCTGACCAACCGCTACCTGCTCTGCTGCGCACTGGCCGACGGAACCAGCCGGCTCTCGGGCATCACGCTCTCCGACGACGTGCGGGCCATGCTCGGCGGGCTTGAACGGTTGGGCGTCCGGATCGACATCGGCGCCGGGCCGGTTCCCAACGCGGGCGATCACGGCGCGCAGGCGGCAGCCGGCGCCGGGCGGAGTCCCCAGACGATCGTCGAGGTCTGCGGCTGCCGGGGCCAGATGCCGGCGGTCGAGGCCGAGATCGACGCGGGCAACGCCGGCACGGCGATGCGCTTTCTGACCGCGCTGGCGACGCTGGGCCACGGGCGTTACCGGATCGACGGTTCGCCGCGGATGCGCCAGCGGCCGATCGCCCCGCTGGTGGGCGCGCTGCAGCAGCTCGGGGCGCCGATCGGTTACGACGAAGCGCACGCGCGCCCGCCGCTGACGCTCGCGGCCCGGGGGCTCACCGGCGGTGAGGTCCGGTTTGCCGACCCACCGTCGAGCCAGTTCGTCAGCGCGATCCTGATGGTGGCGCCGTACGCCGGCAACGACGTGATGATCCGGATCGACGGGGGCGTGGTGAGCCGTCCGTACATCGCGATGACGATGGGGGTGATGCGATCGCTGGGTGTCGAATTGCTCGCGTCGGACGCGTTCGACCGCCTGGTCGTCCCCGCGGGCCAGCGTTACCACGCTGCCGACCGCGCGATCGAACCCGACGCCAGCGCCGCGACGTACTTTTGGGCGGCCGCCGCGATCACGGGGGGGGCCGTGGCCACGCCGGGGCTCTCACGCGCGAGCCTTCAGGGTGACGTCGGCTTCGTGGACGTGCTCGGGCAGATGGGTTGCGAGGTCGTCCCGGAGGAGCGCGGCCTGACCGTGCGTGGTCCGGCCGGCGGGCGGCTTCGCGGCGTCGACGTCGATCTCAACGCCATGCCCGACACCGTCCAGACGCTCGCGGTGACGGCGCTGTTCGCCGATTCGCCCACGACGATCCGCAACGTGGCCAACCTGCGTCTCAAAGAGACCGACCGGCTGGCGGCGCTTCAGACCGAGCTGCGCCGGCTCGGGGCCGACGTTACGGTCGCCGAAGACGGCATCACGATCACGCCGCCCGCGCGGCGCGCGCCCGCGACGATCGAAACCTACGAAGACCACCGCATGGCGATGAGCTTTGCCCTCGCCGGCCTGCGAGGCGAGAGCGTCACCATCCGTGACGCGACCTGCGCATCGAAAAGCTTCCCGGATTTCTTCGACGTGTTGGCCGGCCTGATGTCGCGGCACTGACGCCCGGCCAGAGGCCGGCCCCCGGAAAGCGCGGCGCGGACACCGCCCCACCGGAGACCAGCCCGATGAATCTGCGGAGCGCCGCACGGGCTTCAGCCCCGCGGCTCGTCCCTGCGCCTCGCTGCCTCCGTCCTCAATCCCTGCTGCCTCAATCCCTTCGCCTCTTGGGTTGCGGCCGAAGGCCGCGCGGGGCTGCCCCTCTTGCCCGCTCTTCACTTATTCGCCCTGCACGGTCCGCGCGGCGTCGCGCGGCGCTCGGGGCACGCGCAGCTCCTGCCCGCCGCGCAGCATGGTCGCGTGGCCGGCGATTTCGGCGGGGATCGCCACCGCGGCGCTTCCTGTGCCGCGCACGGCGACCTCGTGCGCGTCGATGGTCACTTCGAACACCTCGCCCCGCAGCACCAGTTTGAAGCGAAGTGTTTTCCAGTGCCGGGGCAGTCGCGGTTCGATGCGCAGCGTCGGGCCGAGCGGACTCACGCCGGCGAACCCGAGTACGACCGCCAGCCAGGCGCCGCCCAGCGCCGTGCCGTGCAACCCCTCGGCGGTGTCGCCCCGGCCGGTCAGCGTCGGGTCGAGGTCCATGCCGGCCGTGATGATGAACTGCCGATACGCATCGTCCACCTCACCCAGCCGGGCCGCCATGATCGCGTTGATGGCGTGGCTCATCGACGAGAAGTTCATGCTGCGCGGCTTGTAGAACTCCCAGTTGGCCCGCAGGGTCTGCTCGTCGAAATCATCGCAAAACAGTGCCAGGGCCATCACCACGTCCGGCTGGTTGATCGCCTGGTAGGAGGAGACGGGAGCGAACCAGTCGCGGCGCTCTTCGAGCAGGTCGTCGGGCACGGGATCGAGCTGGTAGAACCCTTCGAATTGTTCGACCACCCGCGTCTGCGGGTCGAACGGCAGCACGAGCCGGTCGGCGATTTCGCGCCAGCGCCGCGGCTCGTCCTCGGCGATCTGCAACCGGCGGCAGACATAGGCCCAGGCGTGCTCGTCGCGCTGCCGCAGCCGGTCGAGCGCGTCGGCGGCCCAGCGCAGGTGCCGCTGCACGAGGTAGTTGGTATAGAAATTGGCGGTGCTGTCGCAATGGGCTTCGTCGGGGCCGGCGACGTGGGCCAGGACGTAGCGCTGGCGCTGGGGGTCGTAGTCGCCGCGGGAGGCGTAGAACCGCGCCGTCTCGACCAGAAGGGCGACGCCGCGCTCGGCCATGAACGCCTCGTCGTCGGTGGCGTGGTGGTACTGCATCAGGCTGTAGGCCACGTCGGCGTTGATGTGGATGTTGGTTTGCGTAAACCGGTACCACCGCCCGAGGCATTCTTCCCCGTACGGCCCCGCCTGCCACGCGAGCTTGGCCCCCTCATAGCCCAGTTCGTCGGCGATCTGCCGCCCGTAGCGCAGCCCGTGGCAGCGATAGTTCAGGCACGTGCGGGCCAGCTCGGGAAACGTGAACGTGTAGAACGGGACGATGTAGAGATCGGTGTCGTAGAACGTGTTGCCCTGGTATCCCTCTCCCGAGAGCAGCTTGCACGGTACGCTCAGCCGATCGCTGTGACGCGGCGCCGCGGCCAGCAGGTGGTAGAGGCAGAACCGCAGGTACCGCTGGGCGAGATCGTCTCCCTCGATCCGCACGTCGGCCCGCTCCCAGAGTGCCGCCCAGTCCTCACGCTGCTGCTCCAGCGCCGCGTCGAACCCGAGCGCCGCCGCCGCTTCGAGCTCGGGGTCGAATTCGACCGCCACGCCGTGCCGGGCGTCTTCCGAGCTGGTCGCCACGATGCAGCGGTCGAGTGTGATTCCCCGGCCGGTTCGCCCGGCAAACTCGTATTCCGCGTAGACCGCCTCGTGCTCGACGACGCCGCGCACCGGGCGCTCCGGCGCCGCCTCGCCGGCAGGGGTGGTGCAGACGGCGAGGCGCACGTCGTGGCCCCGCGCCGGCGTGCGCACGTGCATGGTGCCGCAACCCGCCCGTCGGGCCGCTGCGGCCAGGATCTCGAACTGGCGCTCGCCGGTCGCGTTCGAGCGCACGCGCCCGTCGATTCCGCTCTGGATGCGCAACGGCGCGTCGTAATCGAGCGGCACGATCCGGCAGCGCTCATACGCCCGATGCGGATAGCGCAGCGGGACGAACCGCTGCGACTCGATCCGCGTGGTCCGGCCGAGCGCGTCGACGTGGTCGAGCACGTAGCGGTACACGCCGGTGCGCAGATCGAGCTCCTGGCGCAGCGCCGCGACCCGGGCGTGCCGCGTGGCCGCGTCCGCCGCCGCCGGATCCACCGGCGGCGAGTCCCCCGCGGCCGCGGGGCGGCGCCGTCGGCGGGCGCCGTGCGGCTGCCGCGGACGGGGCCGCTCCGGCGTCCGTCGCGGCGGCAACGCCAGCTCCACGTCATCGACGAACAGCCGCAGGAGCAGCGGACTGGGCAGGTTCGCGATCGCCGGGCTCTTGCCGGCCGACTCGAACCACGCCGGATCGAGGTAGCGCCGCTCCTCGGCCGAGAGCCGCAGCGTTCCGAACTGGTCGATCTCGTCGTACACGCCGTGGATGAACGTGCCGGGCCAGGAATCGGAGCGCCACTGGGCCAGATCGCCGCGCAGCGCGAAATAGCCGTTGGTCACGGCAAACACGCTGGCGCAGCGCGCGAGGGTCTCCGCGTCGCAGCGCGTGTTCACGACCGTCCACGGATCAAGCGTGCGCATCGCGATCGGCACCCCTGCCGCGGCACCGGCTCAGGCCCGGTGGCCGCGGTCATTTTTCCGCCATCCGGCTCGCGGTCCCGGAATCCGGTCACCCGCTGCCACGCTCGTTCCCGCGCGCCTGGTCGCGTTCGGCACACAGCAGGTTGCGGTCCAGGATCAGCTCGGGCAGCCCGCCGCGCACGATTTGCGTGGCGGCGGTGTAATTCTGGCGCGCCGTGTCGTGATTGGGCAAGGCGATGGCGCAGCCGATGCCCGCGGCCCGCAGTGCGATGATCCCCGGTTCGCTGTCTTCCAGCCCGACGCACGAGGCGTACTGCCTGCGCGGGATCGACATCTGTTCGAGCGCGAGGCTGTAGAGGTCGCGGTGTGGTTTGAGCCGGTGTTCGCAGGCGTCGCCGGCGCTGACAAGCGCGTCGAACACGCTGCGGTAATCCGCCAGGTGCGCGCCGATTCGATCGCGGTGCTCGGGCGCCAGCGGCCAGTCCGCGACGCGCCGGGCCGTCACGGCGATCACTTCCTTCATCGACACGCGGGCTTCGTAGGGAATCGACGCCGTCACCAGCGCGAGCCGCGCGGGGCGGCGCGCGAACCGCTCGGCCAGGTCGGCCAGGCGCCGGCGGCGGTCCGCCGGGTGTGGTTCGGCCGAGACTCGTCGCGCCGGGCCGGGCGTCGCGTCCTGGCGTTGCGCTTCGAGCAGCTCGGCCAGCCCGGCCGCCTCGCGCCCCAGCCAGCCCTTGACCAGCGGCAGGAACACCTCGTATCCGGGCATGGGCTCGATCAGCCCGCGTCCCTCTTCGCCCAGCAGTTGCCGGGCGAGTCGCTGTCCGGCTCCGGTTTCGATCCGGCGCAGGATCGAGTGGTAGCGCATGTAGTAGACGTCGAGCGCCGCGGCGACCTGCTGGCGGATGTGCGCGGTACGGAACGCGCCGCCGAAGCGTCGCACCCACGGAGCGACCAGCGTGGCGACATTCTCGTCGCTGACGTTCCCGCTTTGGAGCAGGTGCTGGAAGTCCGCGTCGGCCAGCAGGTCGGCCAGCCCGCAGTGCTCCGCGTTGCGTCGTATCTCCCGCCGCCGCGGGGGATCATCCATGACCGCCAGCGTCCAGCACAGGGCCTCGAAAAACGCCTGGCGCAGCGCGTCGGCGTCGAGCCGGTCGTGGTAGCGCTCGACGAGGAACTCGACGTGGCGGTAATTGCTGTTGCCGACGATGTGGGGGTGATCGCGGACCGGGTCGAGCCCGGACCACTGTGCCGGCGTGAGCAGCCCGGTCATCCGCCGAACGGTGTATTCCAGCGCGTGCAGTGCCAGCGGCTCGGTGGTGGTGCTGGTGCCGTCCATGTCCACGAGAAAGGCGACAACGTGTTCGAGTGGCGGCTGGACCCGCGGCGCCAGGGGATACACCTCGGTCGGCGCAAAGACGTAGCCGAGGTTCCGCACGCAAACGAACTCCGTGGCGCCGGTTGCTTCGGCGTTCGCCCGCAACGCCCGGGCGGCACCGGCGAAATCGACGTATCGGGCCAGTGGCTCATCCATGCAGCGCATGATAGACGCAAACGGCGGATCCAGAAGCAGGGCGGCCGGGTGCAGCCGTCTGCAAGCGAGAAACCGGAACCCGCGGAGCCCGGCGCTGGCCGGGCTCCGCGTTGAAGGGAGGAGGAAGAGGTACGGCTCAAACTGCGACAAACCGGGCGGGGCGCGCTGCCCCGGGGGCTGTGGTCAGGCGACCATATCGAACGCGACGTTGGCGAAACGCGTTCGCAGTTGCTGCATGATCTCGGCATGACGCTGGCAGACGCGCGACTCGCTCACGCCGATCACCGCGCCGATCTCGGCCATCGTGAGGCGTTCGTAGTAATAGAGGGTGACGATCAGGCGGTCCTGCTCTTTCAGGCCGCGGGTGAGGTACTCGCGGATCAGTTCACGTTCGGTGTGTTCGACGGGGCTGGGGCCGGGATCGACCGGCACGAGGGAGCTGATGCACGTGTCGCTGTGACGTTCGGTGGGGGCTTCGAGCGGCACACAATGCGACGCGGTGACCGTGCGCTTCATCTTGAGGAACTTGGGAAGGGGCATGTCCATCGCGCGGGCGAGTTCGTCGGGGGTGGCGCTTTCGCCGCGCTCCGCCTGGATACGTTCCTGGATCGCGTTCAGCCGTCGCTCGAAGCTGCGGCCGGAACGCCCCAGCGGGTCGATCTCGCGTTGCCAGTCTCGGATGGCCCCCAGGATCCGCTGCCGGCAGTACGTCTCGAACTTGACGCCGCGTTCGAGATCGAACGAGCACACGGCCGCTATCAGGCCGTCGTAGCCGGCACTGGCCAGCTCATCGGCGCTGACCCGCGGCCAGAGGCGACGCGACATGATTTCCGCAACCTTATCCACCAGCGGAAGATAGTGTTCCACGAGCTGATTGCGCAGCTCGGTCGAACGGGTCTTGCAATACTCCTCCCAGATCGGCTTCATCGGATCCTGACGACGCTTCTTTGACGTGGCAGCTTTCATCTCGGCAGCGCTCCTCCATGAACGCGTGGCCTTCCTGGTACGCGGGCGGAACCGCCCTACCTGAAACGAAGATAACGAATGGGCCACGCCCACAAGGCCACAGAGGGACGCGGCGAAAAATAGGATAACCCATGTTCGCCCGTTTTTCCACTCACGAAGCGATAAAATCTTATCTATTTTAACACCAGCGGAGTTAATGTCGGCTGTTATGGGAACTTGCGCGCGTTGGCCAAAATGAAAAAAGTCTTGCGGTTTTCGCCGGACAGGGTGGTGGGATGGGGTTGTATGACTTTTCGAATAAGCAGGTTATGCGCCTTCGGTGTGGAGTTCGAGCAGCGCGATGAGCTCGCGGTCGCGATCCGTCAAGAGGCAGGGGCGTTTGTACTGTTCTGCGGTGGACTTTCGCTGCCCCAACAGGTGTGCGTCGAGCGCCGTCAACGTTTTCACCGGGAGCTTGCATACACGTAACAGTTCCAGTCTCAGTGAGTTACGTCGTGATTGGTACTCTTCGTTCTGGGCGCACAAAGCCTGGTCGATCACCTCGGCCCAGCCCGGGCCGGGATCAGCGGCGGCGTGCAGTTGGTAAAATGGGGGAGATGCCCAGACCGGCCGCAGGATGAACTCGAACGGCGGAACGCCCAACGTCCGGGCGGCGGCCCGAACCGCCTCAACCGCCTGGTTTTCCGTCAGCTTCTCGCCCGCGACGGATGAAACCCGCCCGGCGCGGTGCAGAAACTCGACCAGCGGCGTCGTGCCGACGCGGCCGCGCACGCGCACGACGTCATCGAGACGGTAGCGAACCAGTCCGGCGTCGTTGGTCAGGACGACGGTGTAATCGCGGTCCGTTTCGAGCTGTTCGGCCGTCAGTGTTTCGGCGCCGCGGTCGTCCCAGCGTTCGGCGGGGATGAACTCGAAGAATGCCCCCTGGGTGTCCAGCACCCCGACGGGGGTGTTGTCCTCGAACGGAATGCTGACGCGCCCCTCGCTGGCCAGCAGCCCGATGTCGCGCACCGGCACCGGTCCCCACCAATCGGCCAGCCGCTCCAGGTAGTGCCCCATGCTGCCACCCGTCCAGCAGGCCACGAACTCGACGTTCCACACGTCGCGCGGACGCAGACACCCGTGCGTGCGGCGAATGGCCTCGAGCCCGGCGGCGCGCTCCGGATCGGGTTGCAGGTGTTGCTCCAGCGTGTGCCGCAGTGCGCTGTCGGCGACGAGCTCGCTTGCCAGCGTGCCGTCGCGCACGTCGCGCAGCAACCGTTCGCTTTCGGCGTCGGCCGTTTCGGCCATGCGGATCAGCGTCGCCGGGTTGGCGGTGATGGCGAACGCCACGTCGCGCACGATGCCGAAACGCATGAGCGTGTAGTATTTCGCGTGGGCGTCGCCGATGCAGGCGATTTCGGGCCGGCCCACGTAGAACCGCTTGACGATTCCCTTTTGCGACCGGGCCAGCAGGCCCGTGATGGCGCCGCACGGTACGCCGGCCGGCGTGGTGCGTTCGTCGTAGCGTCCGCTGCCCTGGAGAATCGGCCGCAGGATGGCCCGCGGGTGGTCGGAGAGCATCTTGAGTCCGAAGATGTTCCACCCGCGCCGGTACTCTTTCACGAATTCGCTCGTGACCGGGATGAGTTTCTGCCGCGCGGTGGTGCCGCTGCTGGTGGCGAACATGTGGACACCACGCCCGGGATTCAGCAGGGCGTGATACTCCCCGTTGCACATCCGCTCAATGTAAGGGGCTATGTCTTCGTAGGTTGCAAGCGGAGCAGCCCGGCGCAGGTCGTCCGCGTCGCGGACGGCCGCCAGCCCGTGGTCCCGGCCGTAGTCGCTGCGGGTCAGTCCCGCGAGCACGCGCGCCAGCGTGCGCCGCTGCACGGCGCGCACATCTTCGAGCGAGGCGAGGAAACGCCGATACACACGCCGGGCGTGCCAATACGCGACGCGGGCGGCGAAACGTTCGAAGAGGGTCGGCATGGGATCGGGCCGGAGTTCGGTAGAGCGTCAGGGCACGTGCATCGGATGGGGGGTGCCCGCCGGTTCGGCGGCGGGCGTCCCGGGACTCTCACCCTCGGCCGGGCGGATTCCCGCCAGGTGCCGGTCGAAGAAACGCACGGTCAGGTCGGCGTAGCGCTGGGGATGGAGCACCGCCGCCTGGTTGTGGCGGGCCTGCGGCGCGATCCACAGGTACTTCGGTTGTCCCGCAAGCGCGTAGAGCAACTGGCTCTGTTCGACCGGGAGGTATGAGTCGCGCTCGCCGTGGATGAACAGGATCGGCCGCGGCGTCATGCGGCAGATCGCCTTGCGCACCGACGGAAACGTACAGCGGAACTCCCGCCGGGCCAGGAGCATCATCGACCAGCGCAGGAACCGCCAGAACGCCGGCGGATGGTTCTCGTAGACGAAGCGCACCTTCGCGAAGATGTACGCCCAGCGCTTCATGAAGTATTCGATGGTCGTGTCCGTGCTGAAAGCGCCGTCGGCGACCAGCGCGCAGATGTCCGGGTTCTCCACGGCAGCGAGAATCCCCGCACACGCGCCGCGCGAGATGCCGAATACGCCGATCCGGCGCGGATGGCCCTGCGCGTCGAGCCAGTCGGTCACGAACGCGATCGCGCCGCGCATGTCGTCGATCTCGCGGTCGGTCACCCACTGACGCGGCGTATACCCCTCCTCATGTTCAGATTGCCCGTGTCCGCGAAAATCGAACGCGAAGACGTCGTAGCCGACCTCGTGCAGCGGGCGGCAGTAGCGCGCACAGGAATACATGTCCGCACAGTACTCGTGCGCGAAGACGACCAGGCCCCGGCGGGGCACGTCCGGGTTGGCGCGGATCATGACGCCGGCCAGCCGCAGACCGTCGAAAGCGGGAAAGCTGACCGGCTCGCCCACCAGCTTGGCAAAATCGAGAGGATTGCGCGACAGCGGCGGCCGGGTCGTCCGCATGATGTTGAGCGAAATGCGGACGTACTTGAGGATGACCAGCGCGGGTACGACGATCAGCGTCACCACCGTCGAGGCGATGGCGACCAGCGCCCAGTTGCGCGCCAGAGCATCAAGGATCGACGAGGCCAACACGCTGAGACTCCTGCGGCCGCGCCGATTCGGGGATCCCCGGCCGGCCGCGCCCTGACTACGTGAACCGCCGAATCATACTGATCGCGTCGTCCGGCGCCTACGCCGGTCGTGCCTGCCGCAACCGCGCCTCGGTCCGTATACAGTCGTGCTCCCGGGGCGGTGCGTCGCGCACCGGGCCCGGCGGCACCGGACTTGGTCATGGCGCAGCGCTTCCGATCCCTGGCCCCTCTCCTGGGCCGCTTGGGTTGTCACCACGGACCGCGTGGTGCGTCTCTTTTTCGATTTACTGAAAATCCCATCTCTTCGATTGCCTGCGCGAATTCCGGTTCCACCGGCACCGGGAATGCGGGGTTGCGGTCTGCGCAGGCAGTCTCTGGTGGCGTGCGGCCGCGGGTACGCGCGGCGGTCGGGCAGTCGCACCGACGCGACGAACGGCCCGGCGCGGCCCCCGCCGTTGGCGCCGCCGGCGCATGTTGTGATACAATCCCGGGTTAGAAGATCTGTCCTGGAGTGATTCGACTATGGAGCTTCCTCGCCGCTCGCGGGGGGACGAACTGCTGAGGCCGGGTGAACTGCTCGATCTGCGCAGGCGGCTGCGAAGCCTCGCTCGCCGCAACGATCTCACCACGGTGATCGCCTATGCGTTCGATCACCGCACGCGCATGCTGCCGTTTATCTACGCGGACAACCACATGGCACCGGCCGGCGTGCGCGCTATCGGGGCTGCGATGGTCGATAGCGGTCTGGAAAAGACCCGCATCGTGCTTCAGCAATGGAATCCGAACTTCCGGCCCTCGCAGATGCGCCTCGACGGGCGCGTGCCCGATATCTTCATGGTTTCGAGCATGCAGATCCACTCGGCTTGCTGCGTCGAGCTGATCCGCGACGCCTGCCGAATCGACCCCGCGCACCGGCCGCTCATCATCGCGGGCGGCCCGAAGTGCATCTACGAGCCGTGGGACATGTTCAGCGCCAACCCGCTCGACCCCTGGGGGGCCGATGTGGTCGTCACCGGCGAGGAGTTCGTCCTGCTGAGCCTGCTTGAGGTGCTGCTCGCGATGCGCGGCCGCCACGAGCCGATCCGCTCCACGTTCATCCGGGCCCGCAACAGCGGTCTGCTCAACGACATCCCCGGTCTTGTCTACCCCCAGACGCCGCGCGACGGCGTGGCCGAGGAGCTTGTCGATACCGGAATCCAGCGGCTGCTGGGCGACCTCGATGAACTGCCCCACCCGGTGCTCGGCTACCGGCTGCTCGAGCCGCCCGGCCGCAAGCCGACGCTGGCCGCCCGCGCGGTCCCGGCCGAGCGCGTGCGCAAGTACACGCCGATCGCGTCGCTCGTGCTGACCGCCGGCTGCAAGTTCGCCTGCCCCTACTGTCCGATCCCGGCGTACAACCAGCGCCAGCACCGCACCAAGAGCGGGATGCGCATCGCGACCGAAATGGCCCGGCTGGGGCGCGAGTACGGCCTGCACTACTTCTTCGGGGCCGACGACAATTTCTTCAACGACGAGCAGCGCACGGTCGAGATCCTGGAAACGCTTTCGCGCACGGAAATCGACGGCGCGCCGATCCGCAAGCGGGTGCGCTGGGGTACCGAAGTCACCGTGCACGATACGCTCAGGCTCCGCGAGCACCTTGCGCTGGCCCGCCACGCCGGCGTGCGGGCGCTGTGGCTGGGCGTGGAGGACATGACCGCCACGCTGGTCAAGAAGGGACAGAGCGTCAACAAGACGACCGAAGCCTTCGCGCTGCTGCGCAGCCACGGCATCTGCCCGATGCCCATGATGATGCACCACGACGAACAGCCGTTGATCTCGCGCGGCAAACAGCCCTACGGCCTGCTCAACCAGGTACGGCTGTTGCGCAAGTCCGGAGCGATCAGCCTGCAGGTGCTGATGATCACGCCGGCGACCGGCTCGAAGCTCTACGCGCCGACGTTCGAGTCCGGCATGGTCTACGCCTCGGCCGGCGGGCGGCGGGTCGAGCCGCACATGATGGACGCGAACTACGTCGTCGCTTCCACCCATCCCCAGCCGTGGAAAAAGCAGCTCAACATCATGGCGGCGTACCTGTATTTCTATAACCCCCTGCGTTTCCTGGTCGCCCTGGTGCGCCCCAAGAGCAAGCTCTATCTCGCCGATGCGCTCATGCAGTTGGCGGGAATGCGTGGTGTGACGCAGACGATCCGGCGGACCATCGGCTGGGCCTTTCGGCTGATGCGCGGCCGGATCGAGCGCAACACGACCGTGCCGGCCAGCATGATCCCGATGCGCAGTCCCGACGGCGGCCCCGCCGCCCACGCCCTGCCCGGCACGCCGCGGCCCCAGCTCGTGCAACTGACCACGCGCAAGGTGGAAGCGGTGGCGCCGCGGACCCAGCAGGCAGGCGGTCCTTCGCGGCCCCAGTCCGCCCACGGCCAGCCGGCGCCACGCCACGCGCGGCGCCGCGATACGCCGGACCGGCCGCTCGTCTGACCCGGCGCTCGCGCCGCGCGGCGGTTGGCTCGCACGCAGGCGGCCCTATCCGCCCGCGCCGTACACACCCAGCATCAGCGCCAGGTCGCTCAGGTCCACGTCCCCATCGCCGTCGAGATCACCGTCGGCGTACACCACACCGTCGGCGGCGTAGTGAATCAGCAGAACCGCCAGGTCGTCGAGGTCCACGTCTCCGTCGCCGTCGAGATCGCCGAGAAGCTGGACCTCGTAGGCTCCCATGTCCACCACGCGGGGATACAGGGGTGGATCGGCCAGTCCGGTATCGGGTGTGGCCGGATCGTCGGCGAAGCGCAACCGCTGGTCGAGGTCGACCGGAATACGGTCCAGCCGGTCGCCGTCCCGGTCGAGGTCGGCCTGGTCCGGCGGAACCGACGTGTCGTCGCCGGCGTCGATGCACGGCGAGCCGGCGGAAAGCCGGAAGTCGTTGTCCTGCCAGGTGTTCGGATCGTTGTCCGGTCCGTCGGGATCGACGAACAGCGGATCGGCGTCGAGGTTGCCCTCGCCGGGCGGCCCCCCCCGGATGTCGCAGTGGCGCACCACGAGATCACCCGACTCGACGATCACTTCCTGCGGCACGTTGTTCCAGACGATCGAGTTGACCAGCATCGCCCCGCCGGGGTCGCTGTCGCCGAAGACGCCGCCGGCGGTCGTGGCGGCGTTGCCGGTTACGGTGCAGTTGTACAGTTGCACCCAGGCATCCCGATAGCAGCTGATGCCGCCTCCTTCGTGTTGGGCCGAGTTCCCGGCGATCAGACAGTTGATCAACAGCGGCTCGCCCGCGCGACACGCGATGCCGCCCCCGGACTGCGGGGTCGAGTTGTCCACGATGCGGCAGTTGACAAACGTGGGGCTCCCGGTGATGTGCACACCGCCTCCGTCCGCGGTGGCGGCGTTCCCGGTGATCGTGCAGTCGATGATGGTGGCCGAGGAAGCCGCGACCAGGATACCGCCGCCGCGCAGGTTTCCGCCGGTGATTGTGAAGCCGCGCACGATCGTGTCGGAGCCTTCCGAACGCGAGAGCGCAAGACCGCGTCCGTCGCCCTCGCAGTCGATGATGCAGTGGTTCGGACCGTTTTCGCTGCGGACGGTGATGGCCTTGCCGGCGAACACGAGGTTCTTGTTTCCCGAACCGGTGTACGTGCCGTCGGCCACCAGCACGACGTCGCCTTCGGTGGCGGCGTCGATCGCCGCCTGGATCGTATGGTATTGGGAAGGTACGCGGTGTACGCGGATGACCCGCAGCTCCACGTCGACGTAGCGAGGCGAGTTGACCGCGCCGTCCGCGGACACTTCCAGGGTGCACGTGTACACGCCGCGATCCAGCCCGCCCGTGTCGGCCGCCAGCACGACCTCGTGGACCTCGCCGGAGGACGCGCCGGCCGTGGGGATGACGCCCAGCCACGGGGCCGCACCGGCGATCTGCCAGTTCAGCGTTCCGCCGGCGCAGTTACGCAGCGACAGCGCCCCCGGAGGCGGGTTGGGCCCCCCCTGGACGGCGGTAAACGCTATCCGGGCGGGGTCCAGTGCGATGGTCGGCGTTTCGGGGTGCAGCTCGAATGCGCCCATGTCGGCGATCGCGTTGCCGTCGCCGTCGCCGTCCAGTGGCCGTGGATTGCCGTCGAGACCGTCGGCCGGCAGACCGCCGGGCGGATTGTTGGTACCGGCATCGACACACGGCGATGTCGGCATCAGGTGGGCGTCACCTGCAAAGGCCAGTTGGGGGTCTGCGTCGATGTTACCCTCTCCGGGCCAGCCGCCCTGGATATCGGAGTAGCTCACGGCCAGTTCACTGAACGGGGCTTCGATGGCCTGGTTGCCACTGCCGGTGTGACGCAGAACACAGTTGGTGATCGTCAGGGTGCTCGAATCGGCCCACAGCGCGCTGCCGGACCCGAAGTTCACCACGTTGTCCGAGACCGTGCAATTGGTAAACACCGCGCTGCTGTCGTAACAGACCACGGCCCCACTGGAGAAGGCCGTGTTCCCTCCCACCGCGCAGTTGGCAAATGTGGCGTTGGCATTCTCGATGTAAATGCCCGCGCCCGTGTTCTCGTTGATCTGACAGTTCGTTACCGCGACCTCGGGGCCACAACAGCACGCAAACCCGCCCCCGAATCGGGGTAAGGATGCGTTCGCGCTGATCGTGCAGTCGGCGATCGTAACGTGGCCGCCTTCGGCGAATACGCCGCCCCCGCTGAGGCTCGCCGTGTTGGCCCGGATCACGCAACCTCGCAATGTCGCCGTGTCGGGTTCGTGGCAGCGCACGTAGACGCCCCCGCCGAACTCGGCGTGGTTGCCGGAAATGGTGCAGTCCAGGATCACGGCCTGGCCGCAGCCGAAGTATACGCCGCCGCCCTCGTTCTCCTCAGCCCGGTTTTCGACGATCAGGCAGTGTTCGATGATGGTGTCACTGTTGTTTAAGTAGATGCCTCCACCCCTGCCGAAGGCCCGGTTGTTGCGAATCAGGCAGTTGCGAACGGTCGGACTGGCCCCGGTCACGCACAGACCGCCACCACTGCTGGCCATGCCGCCGGTGATGGTGAAACCGTCCACGACGCAGTCGGGGCCCTCGCCGGAGTTGTTGAAATAGAACACATGACTCCGGTCTCCGGCATCAATGGTGCAGTGCTCCGCCCCGTTCTCGCTGCGGAGGACGACGGCCTTGCCGCCGAAGGCGAGGTGTCGGTTGTCTTCTCCGGTATACACACCGTCGGCGACCAGCACGGTGTCGCCGTCGGCGGCTGCATCGAGGGCGGCCTGGATGGAGGGATAGTCCGCGGGGACATGGATCGTAGCTGCGCGCGCAATCACGGACGCAAACGGCAACATGGCGACCGCCACCATCACGCTCGGCAGATGTCTTGCTGTCATCATCGCGTTTTCCTTATGAATGGGAACGGGGGGTCCGACAATGCCACGAGGTCGGGTGACGCAGGGAAGGTATCGGAATGTTCTGCCGCCGCGGAATGTCGTACAACCGGCTCGCCCTCCCCTTGGCTGGTGCACTGCGATTCCGATTGTATGGCTTTTTGTAACTGCTCCAAGAAAAAAACCGAATTCTCGAACCGGCGGCGCGAGCGGAACCTCTCCGGCGGTGCACGGGATACCGAGGCGCGCGGTCGGTCTCTGGCCGGTCGGCGGTCGCTCGGCGGCCGGCCCTCTGCCGCTGGTCGAGATGTCCTGAAACGACAATTCCCCGGAAACGCCGCAGATCGCGGCTGTTCCGGGGAACGCCCCTCCGTCGTCGCGGCGCCGGCGGCACGCCGCAAGTGAGTCGTGGCCGTGGTCAGGTGCCGGTGCCGAAGACGCTCAGCAGCGCGGCGAGGTCGCCCAGATCCACGTCCCCGTCGGCGTCGATGTCGCCATCGGCATAGCGCGCGCCGCCGGTTGCGCCGTAGCCGGCCAGCAGTTGGGCCAGGTCGCCGAGGTCCACGTCGCCGTCGGCGTCGAGATCGCCGGGCGTGATCGGCGTCAGCAGGATGGCGTACTGGGTCCAGGGATGGTCCCGCAGCATCGCCATGCACAATATGTGACCCGTCTCGTTGATGTCCACGCAGTCGTTGATGCTCCAGTCGTGCTCGACTGCCAGCAGGTCATTGAGGTCGTGAACGCCGCTGGCGGGATCGAAGACATGGCCATACGTCTCGTAGGTCTGGTCGTCCAAGCGCACGAGCAACGTCTGGCCGGCCTGGTTGACCTTCGGTGGCGGGATCGACCAGCCCGCTCCCAAGTCGAGCCCCATGTCGACGATCCCCTCGGTTTCGGTGTAGTAGAAGGCCCGCCCGTGGTTGCCGTCGCTGGTCGTCCACCAGCCGACCGTCCGTTCCGAATCGCCGCTGATCCACGTCGCGTGGGACGACTGGGCACCGGCGGGGCTGGGCAGCACTTCCATGACGCCGGTGGCCGTGTCATAGCGAAAGGCGCGAAACTGTCCGTCCGCGTCCTTGGACTTGCCGACGACAATACCTTCGTTGTTGATGTAGTAGGCCTCGCTCCAGTCGCCGCCGGCCGTTCCCAGGTCGACCATCACCCCGTCTTCCCACAAGAAGGCGTGGATGTCCCAGTCGGAGGTCCAGGAGTAGCCGACGATCTGGCGGTTTTCGTTGATGTCGCGGGCGCAGCTCTCGTAGGCGCCGAGCGTGCCGAGATCGATCAGGCCGCCGTCGGTCGTGTAGAGAAAGGCGTGGCGCTCGCCGGAAGGGATCCTCCACTCGCCGACGATGTCGCCGGCCTCGTTGATGTCGGTAACGCGGCCGTAAGTACCGCCGAGCGAGCCGATGATCATCATGCCCTGCTCGGGGGTGTAGTAGAACAGCTCGTGGCCGGCGGGGCCCTCGACGATGCCCGCGATCACTCCGGCGTTGTTGATCACGAAACCCTCGCTGGATGAAGCGGGCGTGGTTTCGATGTTCACGATCGAGCCGTCGGGGTAGCCGAGGTAGGCGTGCCAACCCACGCCGACCATGCCGACCCCCGATCTGCCGGTACTCCGGCCAAGATCGTTGAGCCCGCGCGGCGTCGTGACGCCGTCCAGCAATCCGTCGAACTCGGTGGCGACGTAGCGGGGCGGAATGCCGTCCGCCCACGCCGACGCAACGCACGCGACGAGAGCGGTCGCGGCGGCCAGCTTCATGGTCCTGATCGTTGTCCTGGTCATTACAAACCCTTTCCCTTGCGATTCCAGCGCGGCCCTCGGTCGCGCGCGTCACCAGGCGTCGTACAACGTGCCACGGGATCGGCCGCCCGACGCCCTCCAGTCCATGACATCCATATGTCACGCGGCGTACCAGATGCGACGGTTCTGGTATCTACTTGTAACTCGCTTGTTCTGTGTACGTTACGGCAACATGTGGCATGCGGTGGGCCATGGAGGTCCAATAATGCGCCTCGATATTTCGCGGGGCCGCGATATGTGGCGGGCTTGCCGCGATTTATCGTGGGTTCTGGTGGGGCCGGGTGATGCCGAGGCGCTTCATGCGTGATCGCAGCGTGGAGGGGTGAAGGCCCAGGGCCCGCGCCGCGCCCCGCGGACCTTCGATGACGCCGCCGGTGGCGGCGAGCACCCGTTCGATGTGTTCGGCCTCCACTTCGTGCAACGGGCGCGATGGATCGGTGGCGGCGGTCGGGGGCCGGGTTTGGGGGAGGACGTCGGAACCGTGCGCGGGCTGGACGCGCAGCAGCGGCGGATCGCACAGGATCATGGCGCGCTCGATGGCGTGGCGCAGTTCGCGGATGTTGCCCGGCCAGTTGCGCTGCACGAGCCGTTCGAGCGAGTCCGGCTCGATCGCCTCGAAGTGCTTGCCGGTTCGCCGGCTGAAGTAGGCCATGAACTGCTCGACCAGCAGCGGGATATCTTCGCGTCGCCGCGCCAGGGCCGGCACGTGGATCGGAAAGACACTGAGGCGATAGTACAGATCGCGCCGAAACGTGCCGGCGTTGACGGCAGCGAGCAGGTCGCGGTTGGTGGCGGCGACGATGCGGGCGTTGCTGTGCAGCGTCCGGGCCCCGCCGACCCGCTCGAATTCGCCGTCCTGAAGCACGCGCAGCAGCTTGGCCTGCACGGCGGGCGGCAGCTCCCCGACCTCGTCGAGAAACAGCGTGCTGTCGTGGGCCAGCTCGAAGCGTCCGATGCGCTGGGCCACCGCCGAGGTGAACGCGCCGCGTTCGTGTCCGAACAGTTCGCTCTCGACCATCGACTCGGGGATCGCGGCGCAGTTGACCTTGACCATGGGTTTGTCGGCCCGCCGGCCGGCGTCGTGGATGGCCCGGGCCACCAGTTCCTTGCCCACGCCGGTTTCGCCGGTGATCAGCACGGTGGTATCGGTGGGGGCGACGCGGGCGATGGCCTGGCGGACCTTTTCGAGCGCCGGACTGCGACCGACCATCTGGCCGTGAACCTGCTCGATGCGGATCTCCTCGCGCAGATAGATGTTCTGCTGGGCGAGTTTCTCCGACGCTTCCTGGAGCCGGCGGAACTGCCGCGTGTTTTCGATCGCCAGTCCCACCTGCAGCGCGATGGTCTCGTAGAGCCACACGTCGATCCGCAGCGGCGGGTGGGGGTCGGTCGAGCCGACCAGCAGCGCGCCGAGCACGCGTCCCTGGGCGATCATCGGCGTGAGCACGTACCGCCGCACGCCGGCGTCGCGCAGCGGGGCGTCGGCCGACAGTCGCAGCGTCTGCGTCAGGTCCGGCGATTCGTACGTTTCGGGGTGATCGATCAGCCATTCGACCAGCGAGCCGCGCAGCGGCAGCGTCAGCGGCCCGCGGGGCGGATAGCGGTAGGCCCGGCGCGGTCCGCCGGCGGGATAGCTGCGCACCTGCCTGCGGTCTTCGGCGAGCAGGTCGATCGCGCAGCCGGCTTCGGACTCGATCGAATCGAGCGCGGCGCAGGCGGCCCCGATGATCGCGTCCGGTTCGCGGGACGCGTTGAGCGCGGTCATCAGCGAGATCAGCGTATCGCGGCGCCGGTCGCCGCGCCGGAAGCGCTCCCGGGCGAAGCCGCTCCACACCGCGGGCGTGACGATGCGTCCCAGCCGCGCCAGCGTGTGGCCATCTTCCGCAGATGCCGGCTGATCGGCTGCGAGTCCCACCAGTACGGTTCCGATCAGGCGATCGTGCAATCGCAACGGGGCCAGCAGAACCTGCCTCGCACCGGTCCGTCCCAGTGTCTCCAGCAGGGCCGGGTGCTGAGCAACAGCGACACATCGGGCCGTCGGCCGCGTTGCCGACGGGGGCTCGCCGGCAGCAAGCAGGGCCAGTTCGCTGTGTTCCAGGGGGATATCCTCGGAGGTGGCCGGCCGGTCCGGGCAGGTCAGATCGAGCAGGTATCGGCAGGCTGCTTCGCGTTCCTGTTCGCGCAGCGTCAGACCGGCCACGCACGCGCTGCGCACCGTGGTGAAGACCGGTCGCAGGGCGGCGAGCATGCCGGGGATGTCGGTGGCGTCGGCCAGCGCGAGCGCGGCACCCAGCAGGTGTGCGTCGCGTGTGGAGGAATGGTCCTCGGACATCGTTTTCCCGCGTTAACCGGCCCGGGCCGGATGCGTGCGGCCCGGTATCCCCCCCCCGGCATTACAACTGAATCACCTTGTCCCGACAAGCGAGCGCCTCCTCGAAGCCCGCACGGCCGTCCAATCCGAGAACAGGGCCGGCGCGCTCTCCCTGTGCGTTTGCCCGTGGATTTCCCGCCTTGAAAGTTTGGCATTTGTTTGGTATACTCCCCGCGGGCGTATGGATCGACATGGATAACGTGCATCCACCCGGCGGCGCAGGGAGCGCCGGCTGGACAGCGGGTTTCGGGAACTCGTGCGCGCCGCAAGCACATCAACGGGATCCATGGAAGCGAGGCACGTGTCAACACGTCCGGTTCGCGACGCGCATCCCCGGCGGGTCATGTGCGTTTACTGGCCGTATTTGGCGACGGATCGAAAACGCGGGCGGGGCCCGGGCGGTTGTCGGGACGCCTGCGGGGCGAAGCCCTCCGCCTCCCCATCTCGGCGAGCGCGCGAGGGGGACGCCGAAGGCGGCGGAGCGTTGTCCCGGCCGCTGGTGCTGACCCGGCGGGCGGGTTCGACGGTCGTGGTGGTTCAGGCGGACGCCCGCGCCCGGCGGCGGGGAGTGCGGGTCGGGTGGACGCTGGCGCAGGCCCAGGCCCGGGTGCCCGATCTGGTCGCGCAGGCCGACGATCCCCGGCAGGACCGCGCCCTGCTTTACGACCTGGCCCGGGCGGCACTGCGCTACAGTCCCATCGTGCAACCGGTCGAGCCGGACAAGCTTCTGCTCGATATCACCGGCTGCGAGCGGCTTTTCGGCGGGGAAGCCAACATCGCCCGCGGGGCGCTCGCCGAGTTTCGGGCCCGGGGGCTGCACACCCGCGTCGCGATCGCCGACACCGTCGGCGGCGCCTGGGCGTTGGCGGTTGCGGGTGCCGAGCCGCTGGAAATCGCGCCGTGCGGGCAGACCTCCGCGCGGCTGGTTCCGCTGCCGCCCGCCGCCCTGCGCATCGACGAGCGTGTGACGGAGCAGCTCGATGCGCTCGGCATCCGCACCATCGGCGACCTGCTGACGCTGCCGCGCTCGGTGTTGCCGGCCCGTTTCGGCCCGCAGCTCGTTCGGCGGCTCCAGCAGGCCCTCGGCGAGATACACGAGGAAATCTCGGCGTGCGCGTTTACACAGCCGCCCGCGGCCGGCATCGCGTTCGAAACTCCCCTCGCCGACCGGGCCACGATCGAGCAGGTCACGAAGCGGTTGCTGGCGGACTTGTACCGCCAGCTTGCGCAGCGCGTGTTGGCGGTGGCGCGCGTGGATTGCCTATTGACGTTCGAGGACGCCGCCCCCCGCGTGCTCGAGGTCGGCCTGTCCCGAGCGACGCAAAGCTGGCGGCACGTCACCGCGCTGGTCTGCCGGCGGCTGGAAACGGTCGATTTCTCGCCCGGCCTTTCCGGATTGCGCCTGGTCGCGGCGCGGACCGAGCGCTTCCGCTGCGGCCAGATCGAGCTGTTCGAGCCGGTGGACCCCGCGGGCGAGGAGGAGCTTGGCCGCCTGCTCGATCGGTTTCGCAACCGGCTCGGGCCGGATGGCGTGGTCGTCGCCGAGTTGGTTCCGGACTACCAGCCGGAGTTTGCGTTTCGGTATCGCCGGGTCGTCACGCCGGGCGGCGGGGACCGGTCCTCCCAAGACGGCGTTCGATTTCCTTTGCCGCGTCCTGCCCGGCTCCTGCCGCGTCCGTTGCTGATTCGCGTCGTCGTCTCGCCGGCCGACGGCGTGCCGGTGACGATGACGATTCGCGGTCGCGCGGTTCGGGTGGTCCGCGCCTGGGGTCCGGAGCGGATCGAAACCGGCTGGTGGCGCGGGCCGGACGTTCGCCGCGATTATTTCCGCGTGCTTACCGGCAGCGGAGGGCAGGTCTGGGTCTTTTGCGACCGGACCGACGGCCGCTGGTACTACCACGGTACGTTCGCATAGCCGCGCGCCGGCTGGAGACCCGCCCCACCGCAAGCTTCGCGGCCGATTAGAACCCATCCTCATCAAACCGACCGGGCCGCTCCGACAACATTCCCCCCACTTCTCACACCAGGCCACAATCATCCTTCGGCACCGGCCATCATGCTTGATCCGCACGGATCAGAGATCAACACATCTCCAGATGACGGCGGCGACGCCACGTTTACCGTTCGCTCCGCCCGAGACAATGTCTACTTTCTCATCGCAAGAACACATTTTCTTGAAACGGCGCCGCGAACGCTGTCGCCGCGAGTTCATGTCCACATTCGGGACAACATTTACCAGTTGCACCATCCAAATTGTACCCACATTCCTCGCAGAACACGTGCGTCCTCAGGCTCCGGAGAGAGTGCGAACACACCCAGTTCACGAAGGCATAAAGACTTCC
>CAYRXN010000146.1:0-10267 GCA_964428275.1 uncultured Planctomycetales bacterium
GGCACTCTCGTTTCGCGTCATCAGGCCGATGCCGTATGATCCGGTGGCCTTGGCGAACAGAGCGGTCGCTTCGGCGCCGCTGGCTTCGGCCTTGACGCCGATGCCGTAGTTGCCGTCGGCAAAACCGTACACGCCCTGGCCCGTGGAGCTGCCCGACTCGAACCAGCCGCCGATCGTATTGTTGCCGCTGTTGGCGGTGGCAACGCCCTTGACGCCGTAGCCGTCGCTGGCGCTGCAGGTGAAGTACGCGCCGCCGGTGCCGCTCGATGTGCCGTTGATCGCGTGGCCGCTGGTGCCCTGGTTGCGTGAGTCGATGACGGTGTGGTCGCCGACGGCGTAGATGGCCAAGCCGTTGGTGCCGGTGGCGTCGAACTGGCCGGCGGCCGCGTCGCTGCTCGACGCCGGGTTGTCGATCCGGCCGGAGATGGCGACCGTTCCCATGGCGGTGCCCGAGTTGGTCACGCTGAAGGCCGCCGCCGAGCTCGAGATCGAGCCGCTGTAGGGCAGGTCGAAGCCGCTGGCCGCCTCCTGCCACGTACCGTTTCCGTCGGCGTCGCAGGTCAGCACGTAGCCGGCGGTGGCGGCCCCGTCCAGCCTGAAGCCGTCCATCCGCACGGTTCCCGCCACGTCGAGCGCTTCCTCCGGCCACGTCGTGCCGATTCCCACGTTGCCGGCCGAGTAGTAGATGGCGTCGCCCACGCCTTCGCTCCACAGCGAGGTCGCCTGCGGGGCCTGCCAGCTTCCGTTGCCGAACTCGTCGCAGGTGAGGACATATCCGGCGGTGCTGCTGGTGCCGAGTTTGAATCCGATGGCCCGAATCCGGCCCGCCACGTCGAGGGCGTCTTGCGGCGAAAGCGTGCCGATGCCGACGTTGCCGCTGAAGTAGCCCTGGCCCTCGAAGAATCCCGCGAAACCGCTGCCGCTGTAGGAACGCCCCCGCACGGCGATGGCGTTGCCGCTATTGGCGGTATTGATCGCGAAGACGGCGGTTCCGTCCGGACTCTCCACCTCGCCGGCTACGCCCATGGTGGTGCCGGACGTGGACGAAGCATAGCCGTAGACGCCCCGGCCGGTCGCATCCTGCGTCGTGCCGTAGACGCCGTAATGACCTTCGCCCTGCACGCCGGCGTATTCGGTGCCGAGATAGCCGCTCGTGTTCTCGGCGGTGTTGATCCCGCCGACGGCCCAGGCAGGCCCACCGGTCTCGACGTGCAACTGGTAGGCCGTGCTGGGATGCGTCACGCCGATGCCGACGATGCCGTCGGCGTAGAAGATTCCGTCGGGGATGGTGGACCACTGCGAGCTGCCGCTTGCCGGCTGCCAGCTGCCGGCGCCGTTGGGGTCGCAAGTGAGCACGTACCCGTTCTGGGCGCCGGTGGGCAGCAGCAGGCCGGTCATCTTGACCGTGCCGGCCACGTCGAGCTTCTGTGTCGGCGGGTTCACGCCGATGCCGACGTTGTCGGAGAAGTAGCCTTGTCCGTCGAAATAGCCGCCGTAGAGTCCCATTCCGTACACGCCGGCGAACTCGTGTCCCAGGTACCCGGCGTTGGACTCGCCGGTATTCTCGCCGGCGACCGCGGTAACGCCGCCGGCGCTCGTGACGTGCAGCGGGTAGAGCGGGGCGTCCAGACCGACGCCGACAAAGCCGGCGTCGTAGTAGACGTTGGTTCCGCTCTGGTTCCACAGCGCACCGCCGCCGCCCGCGCCGTCGTAGGCGTACAGCGCGTAGGGTGCCGGGTGGATCGGCTGGCGCGGCGCGAGCCTGACCCAATCGCCGGCCTGGGAGTCGTAGACCTCGATTTCCAGCCAGCGCGCGCCGCCGTCGAAGGCGGTCGTCCCGAACACGTCCGCGTCGATCTCGGCGGTGAACACGCCGTCGTTCACCGCGACGCTCGGAACGGTGCTGGTCGATCCGATCTGGTTTCCGCCCGTGTCCGCGTCCCACAGGGAGAACCGCATCGAGACGACGCCGGTGAGCGGACCGTCGGAATCGCTGAGCAATCCCTGATACGTAAGCCTCGCTGCCCAAACGGGTTGCAAGAGCAACCCGCCGAGCAGCAGCGCCGTGGCGAACACTCCGAGGTTTCTTCGATGGTGTGACATGGTGAATCTCCTGCGCGTCAGCTCCCGTTACGAGCCTGGAACCGTTCCCCCATCAGGAGATACGACAACCATGCGCACAGCCCTTGGCGAAAAAAGGCCGGACTTGCGCCTCCTGATCCTGACACGCGCATGTACCACGCTTCCCCCTGTGGCGCCGGCTTGCAGCTCTCTTGCCTGGGGCCCCCCGGTTGATAACCGCCGGGCTGTGCCGGGCGGGGGCCTTCCGGTTTCGGGGGAACGGCGCCGCCCCCCGGTCCGGCCAGGGCGATTCTTTTGTAAGTTTCTTGGGTCGTGGGGGTTATATCTCTGGTATAATGAAATCCGGGTTTCTCTTTTCCCTTCTCATGCCGCGACGAGGCGGCAACGCGACGGAACGGAAATGTCTCACGAGGCCACACGCCTGCTGCACGCGCTCGACGCGAATGACCCGGCGACCGCCGATCGACTGTTCGCAATCGTGTACGATGAACTGCACGTCCTCGCCGAGAACTGCTTTCGTGATCAGCCGGTCAACCACACGCTCCAGCCGACGGCGCTGATCAACGAGGCGTTCCTGAAGCTCATTGGCTCGGCCCGCGTGGAGTGGCGCAACCGGGCCCACTTTCTCGCCATCGCCGCCCGCGCGATGCGTCAGGTCTTGATCGACCACGCTCGCGGCAAACGCCGTCTCAAGCGCGGTGGTGAGATGTGCCGCGTGACCGCGCACGAAGCCGTCACACCGATCGCTGACGCCGATCCGGAACTTCTCGACCTCGATGACGCGCTCAAGAAGCTGGCCGGCATGGACCCGCGGCAGAGTCGGGTCGTGGAGTTGCGTTTCTTCGGCGGTATGACAATGGAGGAGATCGCGCATGTCCTCGGCGTGTCCAAGACCACGGTCGAATCGGAGTGGCGGATGGCGCGCGCCTGGCTGCGCCGCGAGCTGACCGCGGGGAACTCGAGTTGACGCCGGAACGCTACCAGGAAGTGAAGCGGCTCTTCGCCGATGCGTGCGACCTTCCTCCGGAGGCCCAGGCGGCGTTTCTGGACCGGATGTGTGCCGGCGACCCCGAACTGCGCGCGGACGTCGAAACGCTGCTGGCCCACGATGACAGGACGCTGCCGATGAAGCAGCGTGTTTCCGCGGCGACCGCGCTCGGTTTCGGAAACATGGACGCCGGTGCGGCGGTTTCGCCCGACGTCGATCCCGAGGCCTTGCCGGCCCGGATCGGCAACTACCGCATCCTGCGGCGAATTGGCCAGGGGGGCATGGGGACCGTCTACGAGGCCCAGCAATCCAATCCGCGCCGGACGATCGCGCTCAAGGTGATCCGTCCGGGCATCGCGTCGGAGCAGATCCTGCGTCGATTCCGATTCGAGGCGGCCGTGCTCGGGCGACTCCAGCACCCCGGGATCGCGCAGATCTACGAGGCCGGCACGGCGGAGGTGGCCCTCGGTGACGGCCGGACGGTGGAACAACCGTTCTTTGCGATGGAATACGTGTGCGGCCGCCCGCTCGATGAGGATGCCGCCAAACGCCGGTTGGGCACGCGCGAGCGGCTGGAGCTGCTGGTCTCTGTCTGCGACGCCGTCCAGCACGCGCACCAGAAGGGGGTGATCCATCGCGATCTCAAGCCGGGCAACATCCTGGTCGACGAGCGCGGTCAGCCCAAGATCCTCGACTTCGGCGTGGCGCGCATCACCGACGCCGACGTACAGATGACGACATTGCAGACGCACGTCGGTCAGTTGATCGGTACCCTGCCGTACATGAGTCCCGAGCAGATCGCCGGCGATCCGCACGAGCTGGATACGCGCTCCGACGTTTACGCGCTTGGCGTCGTCTGCTATCAGTTGCTCACCGGCCGGTTGCCGTACGACCTGCACGGCAAGACGATCCCCGAAGCGGCGCGCACCGTCGTCGAGCGCTCGCCCGTTCCGCTCAGCGCGATCAACCGCGTGTTCCGCGGCGACCTGAACACGATCGTCGCCAAGGCCCTGGAGAAGGACAAACAGCGGCGCTACCAGTCGGCCTCCGATCTCGCCGCGGACATTCGTCGCTTCCTGACGCACCAGCCGATCGCGGCCCGTCCGCCGACGACGTTCTACCACCTGCGCAAGTTCGCCAGGCGCAACAAGGCGATGGTAACGGTGGTGGTCGTGGCGTTTGTTGCCTTGGCCGGCGCGTTGCTGCGCGTCACCTGGGAACGCGACCGGGCGATCCGGGCTGAGCACCTGGCACGCGCGCGCCTCGCCCGCATCGAAACCGAAACCCAGAACATCCGCGTGATCAATCAGTTCTTCACCAGCATGCTTGCCGCCGCCGATCCGGGCCACGACGGGCGCGATGTGCGCGTGGCGGACGTGCTCGATCGCGCAGCGGCGGGGTTGGCGTCGCAGTTCGAAAACCAGCCCGAGGTCGAAGCGGCGCTGCGCAATACGATCGGCGTGACCTACACGAGTCTCGGTCTGTACAAGGACGCCGAACCGCACCTGCGCCGCGCGCTGGCGCTGCGCCGCGCCGCGCTCGGAGAAAACGATGCCCAGACGCTCGACGCGATGACCAGCCTGGCGGGGGCGCTCAAGGAGCTGGGGCGGCTCGATGAAGCGGAGCGTCTGATCCGGGCGACGCTGGATGCAGGTCGGGCCAGCCGCGGGCCGGATGATCCCGAAACCCTCCGCGCGGCGAACAACCTCGGCGATATCCAGCTCATCCAGGGCAAGTTGCGCGAAGCCGAACAGACCTGGTCTGCGGCGCTGGACGCACAGCGCCGCGTCCTCAAACGCGACGATCCCCTGCTGTTGCAGACGACGAACAATCTGGCCCAGTTGCTCAAGCGAACCAATCGCCCGGCCGAGGCCGAGCCGCTGCTGCGCGAGGCGCTGGCGCTGCAGGTCGAGAACGCCGGCGAGGAGCACCCCGACACGCTCGTGTTCATGAACAACCTGTCGCTCGTGCTCCAGGCGCTCGGCAAGCTCGACGAGGCCGAGGACATCCTGCAAAAGGTGATCGAAATCCGCCGGCGCGTGCTCGGCGACCACCCGGCGACGTTCACCGCGATCAGCAACCTCAGTCGGCTGTTGCGCAAGCGCGGCCGCCCGGCCGATGCGGAACCGCTGGCGCGCGAAGCGCTGGGAGGCTTCGAAAGGTGCCTGGGCGCCGAAAACCGCCTGACGCTGATTGCCCGCAACAATCTCGCGTCGTTGCTGGACGAACTCGGCCGTCACGGGGAGGCCGATCCGCTCTATCGCGAGACGCTGGCCGGTGCCGAGCGTGCGTTGCCGGCCGGCCACTACATGACGCTGATCATCCAGCGCAACCACGGCGGCTGCCTGACCGCGCTGGGCCGTTACGAACAGGCCGAGCCGCTGCTGCTGGCGAGCTACGCCGGGCTGAAGAAGAAGCTCGGCGCCGACCACGCGCATACCCGCCAGGCTCTCGATAAGCTCATTGCGCTGTACGAGCGCTGGGACCGTCCCGACGAGGCGGCCCGCTGGCGCGAGGCGCTTCCCGCGGACAAACCCTGACAAAGAAGTCAGAAAGCTCCCTGTGGAACAGCGCCCCGCGAGCGGGAATAATGGCCGCAAAGCGGGAGCCGGCGTGATGCGCATACTGGTCATCGAGGACGAGAAGAAGATCGCCCGCGCGATCAGGCAGGGGCTGGAGGGACAGGACTATCAGGTCACGGTGGCGCACAGCGGCGAGGAGGGGTTCTTCCTGGTCAATGCCGAGCGGTTCGACCTGGTGCTGCTCGATCTGATGCTGCCTGGCCGCGATGGCCTCGATGTCCTCAAGGCCCTGCGTACCGCGGGGATGGCCACGCCGGTGCTGATTCTCACGGCGCGCGACGCCGTCGAAGACCGCGTCCTGGGGCTCGACTGCGGTGCGGACGATTACCTGGTCAAACCCTTCGCGTTTCCCGAATTGCTCGCCCGCATCCGCGCGCTGCTGCGCCGCGGTCGTCCCGACCAGGTGCTCAAGCTCAAGGTGGCCGACCTGGAGATGGACCTGGTGACGCGGCGGGTTCGCCGCGGCGGCCGGGCGCTGCAGCTGACCGGTCGGGAATACGAGTTGCTGGAGTACCTGCTGCGTCACGCCGGGCACATCGTCTCGCGCGAGATGCTCGCCTGCGACGTGTGGGGTGAGCCGGGCCGCGATGCCACCACCGATAACCTCATCGACGTCTACATGGCCCGCCTGCGGCGCAAGCTCGACGACCCGTTCGAGCACAAGTTGCTGCGCACCGTGCGCGGCGTGGGGTTCGTGCTCGGGGAGGAGGAGGCGTGAAGTTCCTGCCGCACAGCGTGCGCTTGCGATTGACGCTCTGGTATGCGGGCGCGCTGGCGCTGATCGTCCTGGTGTTCTCGCTCGGCGTGTACTGCTGGCTGCGCGAGGGGTTGCTGGGGCAGTTGCGCCAGCGGCTCGACGAAGACATGGCGGCGCTCCAGCGTCTCGTCCTGGAGGATCCCGACGAACTGGAGGAGCTCGAAGAGCACGGTGGCATGTCGCTGTTCTGCGCCGCCGAGGATGGCGAGGTCTTCTACCGCAGCGATGGATGGGAGCGCCTCGGGCTGGTTCGCCTCTCCGCGGGCGATGGCGAGTCCGTTCTGAGGACAAGAGGCGGGCGCTGCGTGCGCGTGCGCGTGAAGACATTTGCGGATCGACACCATACCTATCGGATCGCCGCGGCGTGTGACGCCGAGGGTGTTGTCGCGGCCCTGGGACAGTTGCGGGCAGCGCTGTCGATCGGCGTACCGATCGTGCTGGTTCTGGCGGTCGTGGGCGGGTACGTTTTGGCGGGCCGACTGCTCGCGCCGGTCGGGGCCATGGCCGCCAAGGCCCGGCAGATCACGGCCGACCGGCTCGACCAGCGGCTGCCCGTGGGGTCGGCCGACGACGAGTTCGCCCAGCTGGCCTGCGTATTCAACCAGACGCTGGGGCGGCTGGAGGAATCGTTCGATCGGCTGCGGCGGTTCACGGCGGATGCCTCGCACGAACTGCGCACGCCGCTGACGGCCCTGCGCAGCGTCGGCGAGGTGGCCCTGCGCGAGCAGCGTTCGGAAGCGGGTTGTCGCGAGGCCATCGCCAGCATGCTCGAGGAGGTGGACCGCCTCACGCGGCTGGTTGACAGTCTGCTGATGTTGACGCGCGCGGATGCCGGCAGGGTGCGGCTGCGTCGCGAACCGTTGGAGCTGGTCGGTCTGGTCGGGGATGTCGTCGAGCACCTGCGCCCGCTGGCCGACGACAAGCAGCAGACGCTGAGCGCCGCGTTGGCGCCGGGCGCCTGCGTGGAGGCCGACCGCACCACGCTGCGCCAGGCCCTGATCAATCTGCTCGACAACGCCATCAAGTACACGCCGGTGCGAGGCGCGATTCGGGTTCGGGTCTTCACGCGCGACGGCGAGGCGGTGGTGGAGATCATCGACAGTGGTCCGGGGATTCCGGCGGACGAACGGCGGCGCATCTTCGAGCGATTCTATCGGCTGGACAAGGCGCGTTCGCGCGAAATGGGCGGTGCCGGATTGGGCCTGGCCATCGCGCAGTGGGCCGTGTCGGCCAACGGCGGCCGGATCGAGTTGGACAGTGAACCCGGTCGTGGAAGCAGATTCCGTATCGTGCTGGCGGTCGCACGGTCGTGAGTCCGCGTTCCACGCGGAGGATGGGCGCTGGCCACCACGAATCGAGAACCGGGGCGCAGGGCCGGCATTGCCCTCCACCGGTTGAAAACCAGGGCCACGGCGTCGGTGCGGAACCTTAACACGATTTCAGACAGCGTTCAGTGGCAACCGGGCAGAGCCGTGGTAGGTTGTCGGCGTGGGGACAGACATTGTGACGGCTTGCACGACAAAGGAGGCCAAGCGATGAAACATCTGATGATGATGGTTGCGGTGGGAGCCCTGCTGGCGCTGCCCGCGCTGGCGGATGGGGACGAGGAGTTCGAGCTGCTGTATCAGCAGGTACGAAAACAGGCCGTCAGCAGTGCCAAGATCACGGCGCAACAGGCGATCGCGATTGCGGCCAAGGAGGCGGGCCACGCCCGGCTGGTCGAGCTCGCCATTTATCTGAAGGGTGCCGAACCGGTCTTCGGGCTCGAGTTCCTCGGCAAGGGGGGGGAGCTCGAAATCGTCATCGACGCTGTGTCCGGCAAGGTGCTCGAAAAGGAACGCGACGAAGACGAGGACGAGGATGAGGACGAAGCCGAAGCGTACGAGCAGGCCTGCAAGCTGCTCGCCGCGGCGCAGGTGACACTGCCGCAGGCGATCACCAGGGCCCTGGCCGCGGTGCCCGGCGGCAAGGTCGTCGAAGCCGAGGCCGAAGTCGAGCACGGCAAGCTGGAATACGAGGTCGAGCTGCTGGTCGGCGGCGTATTCAAGGAAATCGAGCTCGATGCGACCGGCAAGGTCAAGGAGATCGAGACGGAGAAGGCCGTCGGCCATGCGTGGACGTTTGATGCCGATACGCCGGGTAAGCCGCCGGCCGGCTGGAAGTTCGACTTCACCCGCCCGAAGGACGGCCAGGCCACCTGGACGGTCAAGAAGGACGCCAAGGCGTTTTCCGGGACGAATGTGCTGACGCTCAAGGCCGACAGCGCCGGCCATGTGTTCAACGTGGCGATGGCGCTGGGCACCTCGTACAAGGACGTGATGGTGCGGACGCGGCTGCGTCCCGAAACCGGCCGCGAAGACCAGGGCGGCGGCGTGATCTGGCGCTGCAAGGATGCCGACAATTACTACATTTGCCGCCTGAATCCGCTCGAGAGCAACTTCCGCGTGTACAAGGTGGTCGATGGTCGCCGGCGCAAGCTCGACTCGGCCCGGATCGAGGCGCAGCCCGGCAAGTGGTATGCGATCCGTGCCAGGATGGTCGGCGATCACATCACCTGCTACGTCGACGGCAAGAAGCTGCTCGACGTGCACGACGACACGTTCAAAGACGCCGGCATGGTCGGCCTGTGGACCAAGGCCGACGCCTCGAGTTCGTTCGACAACGTCGCCGCCCAGCCGGCCTGCGGTGAGAAAGAGCACCACGAAGAAGAAATGGAATCCGGCCACGGCAAGAAGCACGACGGGCACGGCGACAAGGACGACGACGAAGACGATGACGATGATGACTGACCGGGGGGCCGTGTCGCCGAACAGGCCCGCCGCGAGGGCCGGTCGCATGCGGCCGGCCCTCGCCCTCGGCCTCGCGCTGCTGGCGTTCGCTGGCGTATTGTGTTCGTGCGACCGCAAGCCCGCGCCGCCGGCGCGGGTGGTGGTCTACACCAGCGTCGATCGCATCTTCGCCGAGCCGGTCTTGCAGATGGCCCAGAAGACGCTTGGCGTCAGGGTCGTCGGCGTCTACGACACCGAAGAAACCAAGAGCACCGGCCTGGTCAACCGCCTGATCGCCTACAAGGATCGCCCCGACGGCGACATCTTCTGGAGCGGCGACCCGGCCCGGGCGGCCCTGCTCAAGGCCAGGGGCGTCACCACGGCGTACGTGCCGCCGGGATGCGACCAGATTCCCGACGTCTACAAAGACCCCGACGGCCACTGGGTCGGCTTCTCGGCCCGCTGCCGCGTCCTGCTGGTCAACAACGAGCTGGTACCGGAAGGCGCCGAGCCGCGCTCGATCTTCGACCTGACCGATCCGAAGTGGCGCGGCAAGGTCGCGATCGCCAACCCGCTGTTCGGCACGACCTCGTTCCACGTCGCGGCCATCTTCGAAACGCTCGGCGAGCAGCGCGGCCGCGCCTGGCTCGACGCGCTCAAGGCCAACGGCGTCCAGATCGTTTCGAGCAACGGCGAGGTCCGCCGCCAGGTAGTGTCGGGAGCGGTTGCGGTCGGCCTGACCGACTCGGACGACGCGCTGGAGGCGATCCGCGACGGCCGGCCGGTGCGCATGGTGTTTCTCGACCAGGCCGCCGACCCGCGCACCGGGCTCGACCGTCCGCTGGGCAACCTGGTGATCCCCAACACCGTCTCGCTGATCCGCGGCGGTCCGAACCCCCAGGCCGCCCGCCGGGTCATGGACTTCCTCGTGTCGGCCGACGCACAACGCGCGTTGGCCAAACTGTGCGGCCAGGCGCCGCTTTCGCCCGGCGTTGGCGCCGCCGGCGGCGCGCTGAATCTCGACCAGGTGATCCCGATGCAGGTGGACTACGCCGCCACCGCCCGCCGACTCGACGCGCTGATGCCGATG
>CAYRXN010000147.1:0-5242 GCA_964428275.1 uncultured Planctomycetales bacterium
TGTCGATCTTGGCCCGCAGCGTGCGCGATCCGTCGGGGAACTCGCCGGCCCGCATGCGCTTGAAGAGGTCGAGGTTCTCCGCGACGCTGCGGTCGCGGTAGGGGCTGTTGCGGCCCGGCTCGGTCAGCGAGCCGCGATACGCGCGGGTCTGCTCGGGCGAGAGGTCGCAGACGTAGGCCTTGCCGGCCTCGATGAGCTGGAGCGCCCACTGGTACATCTGCTCGAAGTAGTCCGAGGCGAAATACAGCCGGTCCTCCCAGTCGCAGCCCAGCCAGCGCACGTCGCGCTTGATCGACTCGACGTACTCCTGCTCCTCTTTGACCGGGTTGGTATCGTCGAAACGCAGGTTGCACTTGCCGCCGAACTTCTCGGCCAGCCCGAAATTGAGCAGAATGCTCTTGGCGTGGCCGATGTGCAGGTAGCCGTTGGGCTCGGGCGGGAAGCGCGTGTGCACGCGACCGTCCCATTTGCCGGTCTGGAGGTCCTCGGTGATGATCTGCTCGATGAAGTTCGCTGGTGCGTTTTCTGGCTCGGGCATCGCCGGCGCGTCCTTGGTTTGGGGTTTCGTCGGCGCCGGGCCCCGCCGGCGCACGGGGACATGGTACAGACGCCGCCGGCTGGCATAAAGAACCGGCCGGGGCGATCGTCCTGTTCGCGGTCCGCGGTTCCCGGCCCGGCGCGGCCGTACTTCGTCACCGGTCCGCCCGGCTGCATCCGGCGGCGCCGGCGGGCGTACAAGATGGGGTGGACGCTGCGCAGGGAGCGCAGTACAACTCGACTCACGACTGCGTGCGAGCCTGCGACGAGCCTTCCGATCTGCATGAGAAACGGAGACAAACCCATGAGACGACGATTATCACAAGTCCGCGTTCTGGCCTGCGCGGCGGCGGCTGCGGGACTGATTCTTTCCGGTGTTGCGTTTTCGCAAGACCAGGTGGCGGCCGGGCGTCCTCCCGTTCCGCCCGGCGTCGAGAAGGGCAAGGGCAAGTCCGGCCCCAAGCGCTTCCCGGAGTTCAAGGAAGTCATCAAGGACATGAAGGCGACGAGCGGGCTGTTCACGCTCTACCGCTATCCCGCTGCCGACACCAGCCACGACCCCGAAAAGCTGCTGTGCCGCATCCCCAAACGCCTGCTCAGCACCGACCTGCTGTTCGCGACCAGCATCACTTCCGGCGGGCAGTTCACCGGCTACATGTGGCGGTCGCACCTGATCCGCTGGCGCGTCGCGGGCAAGACGCTGATGATGATGACGCCCGACACGCGATACGTGCACAAGAAGGGCAAGCCGGTCGAGGACGTGATCCAGCGCACCTACAACGCCCGCTACATCGCCACGGTGCCGATCGTCACGATGGCCGGCGAAGACCCGGTGATCGACCTGGGCGCCCTGCTCAAGAGCAACATCGCGGGCGTCTCGTTCATGGGCGGCAGCGTCCGGGCCAACCTCAGCAAGTGGAACAAGGTCAAGGTCTTCCCGGATAACGTGCTGATCGACGTCGATCTGGCGCTCGGCGGCCGCAGCGGCGGGAAGATGGTCGGCGTGGGCTACGCCTTCCGCCGCCTGCCCAAGTCCGGCTCGTACAAGCCGCGCCACGCCGATGATCGGGTGGGGTACTTCCTCACCACCCGCATGGACTGGACCCGCAAGCACGAGGCCCGCGACACGCTCGAACACTACATCAACCGCTGGAAACTCGAGAAACGCGACCCGTCGCTCGAGCTGAGCCCCCCGGTCAAGCCGATCACGTTCTACATCGAGAAGACCGTGCCCGTGCGCTGGCGGCGCTGGGTCGCGGCCGGCATCCTCGAATGGAACAAGGCGTTCGAGAAGATCGGCTACAGCAACGCGATCGTCGTCCAGCAGCAGACCGCGGACAACGCGTTCGCCGACTACGATCCGGAAGACGCCCGCTACAACTTCTTCCGCTGGATCGTTTCCGGGCGGGCGTTCGCGATGGGGCCCAGCCGGGTCGATCCGCGCACCGGGCAGATCCTCGACGCCGACATCATCATGGACGACTCGTTCGTGCGGTCGTACATGTACGATTTCGACCTGTTCGCGCCCGCGGCGATGGCCGAGCTCAAGGGGCCGGAAATCCGACTCTGGAGCGAGCGTTACCCCGAGCTGGCCAAGCAGATCTTCCCCCACCTGCTGGCCGCCCCGGTCGATGAGCAGACCGAGCTGATCCGCCTGGCCGACGAGAAGCTGCGGGCCAACGGCCAGTACGTCTGCAACTATGCGGCCGGCTTCCAGCAGCAGATGGCGCTGGTCTACGACGCGATCATCGCCACCAGCAGCGGCAAGAAGATCCCCGAACGCTTCCTGGGCGAGGCCATCAAGGAGGTCGTCACGCACGAGGTCGGCCACACGCTCGGCCTGCGCCACAACTTCAAGGCCTCGAGCTGGCTCACGCTCGACGAGATCAAGAAACGCCGCGACACGACCGACGAACCCACCTGTGCCTCGGTGATGGACTACAACCCGCTGCTCTTTTTCGCCGGCGACAAGCCCGAGAAGATGCGGCACTTCGTCACCACCGGCATCGGGCCCTACGACTACTGGGCGATCGAGTACGGTTACGCCTCGCCGGCCAAGGGCGAGTCGGAATCGAAGCTGCTCAAGGAAATCGCCTCGCGCTGTACGCAACCCGGCCACGACTACGCCACCGACGAGGACACCGTCGGCACGTTCTCGCCCGACCCGGCGAGCAACCGCTTCGACATGGGCGCGGACCCGCGGGCCTGGGCCGATTCGCGCATCAAGCTGGCCGACCAGTTGTTGCCCACGCTGCTCGACTGGTCCGTGAAGAAGGGCGAACCGCGCTACTTCGCCCGCCGGGCGTTCCAGACCTTGTGGTTCGCCAAGGCCCGCAACTTCGAGTTCGTGGCCCGGGTCGTGGGCGGGGTCTACTTCCACCGCGATCACAAGGGCGATCCCGACGCCCGGCCGGCGTTCGTTCCGGTCGAACCCGCCAAGCAGCGCGCGGCGCTCAAGAAGATCGCCCAGACCGTCCTCAGCGACCAGTTCTACCGCTTCGATCCGAAGGTGCTCAACGAGCTGGCTCCCTCGCGTCTGGGCGGGCTCAACCGCTGGCCGACCATCTCGCTGGATTTCCCCATCCACGACTGGATCATGCGGCTCCAGTCCTGGACGCTCGTGGACCTGCTCAGCCCGCCGGTGTTCCAGCGCATCTACGACGGCGAGCTCAAGAGCACGGCCAAGGACAAGTTCACCGCCGCCGAGTACATCCAGACGCTGCGCGACGCCGTCTGGACCGAGCTCAAGCACCCGAAGAACCGCGGGGCCTCGGACGCGCACCCGATGATCAGCTCCACCCGCCGGAACCTCCAGCGGGCCTATCTCGACGTGATGATCGCCTACGCCCGGCTGCGCCCCGGCATCATCATGTCGCCGGACATCACGAGCATGATTCGGCAGTCGCTGCGCGAGCTCAGCGGCGAAATCGAGCAGGTCGCCAAGCAGCGCGGCGGCTGGCAGAAGGTCGATTTCGCCACGCGGGCCCATCTGGTCGATTGCAAGTCGCGGATCGACCGGGCCCTCGAGGGGCAGTTCCTCGACAACTGACGGCGTTCGCCGGTCCGCCGGCCATCGACCGGCGGGTACGGGGCCGATCACGCCAGCCTGAAGACACACGCGGCCGGGCTGCCCTCAGCGGGCGGCCCGGCTGCGTTTTCGCGCGGCGGTCCCGTTCTTCGAGGATGGGGGCCTGGTTGTCGCTTCCTTGTGCGTGCTGCAAGAGGTTCGTCCCCTTCCGCCGGGCTCAAGGGACTGCGGGCTCGCCGATGCGGGGGCGCTTACTCGGACGTGCCCCCGGCGACGGCGGAGCGATCGCCGAAGAAGCGGGCCACGGCTGCGCGGAGATCGAGGGCGACGCCGAGGGCGGTCGGCACGAGCACGAGGGTCCCGACGGTCGCGATCAGCATTCCGCCCAGCATGACCGCCGCCAGGCCGCGGTAGAGCTCGCTGCCGGCCCCGGGGAACAGCGCCAGCGGCAACTGGCCGAAGAAGGTCGTCAGGCTGGTCATCAGCACCGGCCGCACGCGGACCCGCACCGCCTCGCGGACGGCGTCCTGCCGGCTCAGGCCGTGCAGCCGCAGGTTCTGGAGCGCCTGATCGACGAGCAGGATGGCGTTGTTGACGACGATGCCGACGAGGATCACGAAGCCCAGGAACGTCAGCACGTCGAGTTGCTGCACCGGCTGGTCGGTCGTCAGCAGCGTGCCCCAGTGGGCGATCGAGAGCCCCAGAAACCCGCCCAAGACCGCCAGCGGCACGCTGAACATGATGACCAGCGGATAGAGCCAGCTTTCGTAGAGCGCCACGATGAGCAGGTAGACGATCAGGACCGACAGAAAGAAGCGGCTGGAGACGAAATTGCGCAGCGAGCGCCCGTTCAGCCCTTCCCACTTGCCGACCATCGCCGCCCGGGCCTTCTCGAGCTTGTCGGCGTTGCCGGTGAGCGAGATCAGAATGCCCGGGTCGATCTTGCGGGCGTTCTGGAGCGCGGGCACGATTTCGTCGCGGATCTGGTCGATCACGCTGGCGAGTGCGACGGACTCGGGCGGGTGGACCGTGAGCGTCACCGCCCGCTGCCGCTCGACGTGGTTGATCTGTTCGGGCGCGGTGGTGTCGATCATGCGCACCAGCGCTGCCAGCGGCACCACGCGGCCAGCGGGTGTGTAGATCGGCACCCGGCCGACCGAGCGCGTCGGCTTGCCGTGCTGGCCCTTCACGTAGAGCGAGAGGTCGATCGTCCGCCCGCCCTGTTCGCGGAAGTCGTCCACGTAGGCCCCGTCCACGCAGGCCTCGACGATCGTGCCCACGTCGGCGACGGTCAGCCCGAGGTCGGCGGCCCGCTCGCGGTCGCTGACCACTCGCAGCTCGGGCCGGCCGAGCTCGAAGTTGGCGGGGTTGGGTTGCGGCCGGCCGAAACGCTTGTTCGTCTCCATGTACATTGCGATGGCGGCTTGGGTCACTTTTTGCAGGTCGTCGCCGCGAATCTGCACCTCGGCCGTGTTGCCTCCGCCGAAAGAGAACAGCTGCGTCTGGTAGAAGATCGGGTAGACGCCGGGGATCTGCCCGCCGGCGGTTTCCATCAGGCGCTTGAGCGGCTTGACGCGCTGCGGGTCGCGGCTGGTGCAGCCCATGAAGCACCCGCCGTTGAAGGAGACGAAGAAGAAGTTGTCGATCAGCGGCGGGGGCGTGAGCCATTCGCGACGC
>CAYRXN010000148.1:0-5515 GCA_964428275.1 uncultured Planctomycetales bacterium
GAGATCGCGATGATGGTCGTCTCGTCCTCGATGATCGGGTTGCGATAGCGGAACTCGCTGGCGTACTCGGTTTCGCAGGGGATGCGGGCCAGTTCCTCGATCAGGTATTCCCCGAGCAGGCAGGCGTGCCAGGCCGTGCCGCACGCCGTCAGGATGATGCGCTTGCTGCGGATCAGCTCGCGCGCCACCGACGAGAGCCCGCCGAGCACGACCCGGTCTTCGTCCAGGTCGATCCGCCCGCGCATGCAGTTGCGCAGCGCCTCGGGCTGCTCGAAGATCTCCTTGGCCATGAAGTGCTTGTGGCCGCCCAGTTCGAGCTGTTCGAGCGTCCACTCGATTTCCTCGACCTCCTTCGAGACCGGGGCGGCGTCGAGCGTCGTCGTGCGGAACCCGTCGCGCCGCACCGCCGCCATCTCGTTGTCCGAGAGGTAGATCACGCGCGGCGTGTGCTGGACGATCGCCGCCGCGTCGGAGGCGATGAGGTACTCCTTTTCGCCGATGCCGATGATCAGCGGGCTGCCCCGGCGGGCGGCGACGATCAACCCCGGCTCGTCGGCGTGGACGACGGCGATCCCGAACGTGCCGCGCACCTCGTGCAGTGCCTTGCGGACCGCGTCTTCGAGCGACCCGTCGTAGAAGTGGCCGATCAGCTTGGCGAGCACCTCCGTGTCCGTATCGCTTTCCAGCGTGATCTGCTGCTCCTGGAGATACTGCTTGAGGACGCGGAAGTTCTCGATGATGCCGTTGTGCACCAGGGCGAGCCGGCCGCTGGCGTCGCGGTGCGGGTGGGCGTTGTTCTCGGTCGGTGCCCCGTGCGTGGCCCAGCGCGTGTGGGCCATGCCGACGCTCGCGCCTTCGAGCCGGGCGTCGAGCTTGGCCTCCAGCGCCGCGATCCGGCCCGCCGCCCGGCGGACGATCAGCTCGCCGTCACGAACGACGACCACGCCCGCCGAGTCGTACCCCCGATAATCGAGACGCTTGAGTCCCTCGATGAGGATGGGGCACACGTCACGTTCGCCGATGTACGCCACGATTCCACACATAGATCCCGTTCCTTCCTTGCTACCCGTCCAATCGACAGGGAGACGGTCGTGAGGTGAATCTTAACGGCATTACGTTCGCCGCGGGAACCGGTTCGCCGGCGTGAACGGACGGGCGAAGCGAATCAGAAGTGCCGGACGGACGGGGCCCACCCGGCGCGCTCGGCCCCCCCGGCACCGGTTTCGAACGAGCGCAGACCGGATGAGCGATTATCGGAAGTCTCTCATTTGCGCGGCTTTTCCGCGCTTTGTTCGAATGGGCCACCCATTTGGCCGATCAACCCTGTGGGACAAACGCCGCGATCCGCGCGGCGGCCCACCGGTTCGGGGCAAGAGGGCGAGCCCGGCCGGCGTCTTACGCATTGTCACTGTCAAGAGGTGTGCTCGTGACCGACGCCAACAACAACGCCGTTCCCGAAAAGATCGTTTCCGACCTGCTCGCCGACGACCCGGACATGTACGACCTCGTGCAGGAGTTCGTCGACGGGCTCGGCAGCCGCATCGACGAATTCAAACAGGCTTACGACCAGTCCAACTGGGATCAGCTCGCGACGCTGGCCCACCAGCTCAAGGGCGCCGGCGGCTCCTACGGCTACCCCGACCTCAGCTCGCTCGGTGCCACGATGGAACAGGCGTTCCGCAACCACAGCGCCGACCAGTTCTCGACCTGGCTGAGCCGGCTCGACGGGCTGATCCAGGCCGCGCGCGCCGGCCTGGGCGACGGATAACGGCGGCGCCGCGGTCCCGCGCCGTCTCACAAACGAACCGACTCCATTACCCTGTAAGGCGACGTTCCCGCACGGCGGCGGGAACGTCGTTTTTGCGCCCCGCCCACGCGCCCGCGGCACGCCACTGTTGCTGCGTGGTGCCCGGTGACGCCGACGTTTTGCTCGGGCGCTGCACCCGCGAGAACGATCGCCCCAGCTATAATGCGCCGCATGGACCGCATGGCCAGAAAGCGATCGTCGCCGCGCCACGCTTGGCTCTATGCCCTGACCGAGGCCGAGCTGCCTGCCCGCGTGACCTGCAACGGCCAGGTGTACGAACACGTCCGCACGTTCAAACACGACTTCTTCGCGGCGACCGGGCTCTACCGCGGCCCCGACGGGCTCGCGGTGCTCAAGCTGGGCCGCCAGCAGGATTGCGCGACGATCCCCCTCGACTGGCTCGGACGCTGGCTCACGCGGCGCGAGGTGCGACTCTACCGCATGCTTCAGGACCTGTCCGGCGTGCCCCGGCTGATCGGAATGGTGGGGTCGGCGGGATTTCTGCACGCCTATGTCCCCGGCCGCCCGCTGGGGCGCGAGGACCGCGTCTCCGATGACTTCTTCGACGAGCTGATGGAGATGCTCGAAACGATTTGGCGGCGCGACATCGCCTACGTCGATCTGAACAAACGCCAGAACATCCTGCTCGGCGACGACGGGCGGCCTTACCTGATCGATTTCCAGATTTCGCTCTACCTGCCGGCGCGCGGCTGGCGCCGACTGACGCCGGTGCGCTGGCTGCTGCGTCGTTTCCAGCAGGCCGACCGCTATCACACGCTCAAGCACAAACGCCGCCTGCGGCCCGACCAGCTCACGTCCGACGAGCGCCGGGTGGTCGAGCGGCTGAGTATCTGGATTCGCCTCCACCGCTGGCTGACCCGCCCGCTGACCAATCTGCGCCGCCGCACGCTCAAGCGACTGAGTCGGTCGGAGACGACCGAAGTGGCCGGCTCGTCAGCGAAGTGACCGTGCCGGCGCCCGCCTCCCCGCCTCCCCCCCTCCCCTCCTCTCCCGCCATATGAAAAAGCTGTCATGATGCCGCGGGACACCTTCCGGCCGGTATAATCCGGCATTCTGCGTCGCCGCGCCGTGGCGCCGGCGACATCCGTTGGGCCGACGGATTGGCGCGGTCCCGGGCCGTCGCCGCCCGGATCGCCACCGAAACAAGGAAAACCGAATGCGAAACCGACTTCGACTCGCCGGCGCGGTGCTGGCGCCTTTGGCGGCCGTCACACTGGCCGGCTGCGGGCTGGGTGTGTACGACGGGTTTGGGCCGTTGCGTCCGACCGATAATTTCCACACGATCGAGCCCGGGGAAGCGTATCGCTCCGCCCAGCTCGACGCCCAAACGCTCAAACTGGTGGTCGAGGTGTACGGCATCGCCACGGTCATCAACCTGCGCGGCGACAACACGGGCGAGAACTGGTACGACAACGAGAAGGCCGCCCTGGACGAGCTGGGCGTGACGCTGGTGGACGTTCGGATGAGCGCTCACGAACTTCCGCCGCGGGCCGAGCTGCTCAAGCTCTACGACGCGTTCCAGAGCGCCCGGGGGCCGATCCTGATCCACTGCAAGGGCGGCGCCGATCGTACCGGGGCCGCCTCGGCGATCTGGCGCATGATGATGCTCGGCGAAAGCCGCGAAACGGCCGCCGCCCGCGAGCTCAGCCCGCTGTTTGGTCACTTCCAGGCCTTCACGCCGGAGATGGACGAACTGGTCGCGATGTTTCAACCCGACCGCGACTGGATTCTGCACGACTATCCCGTCAACTGAAACGTCGGGGGCGCATAAAAAAAGCGAACGGGCGTCCGAGGCCATGTGCCACTGGGACCGCCCGTCGCCAAAGTCCGGAGCAACCCCCACCTTTGCCGGCGGGAGTGATTTGCTAAAACCCATCTCTCAGGTGGGTGGCCCCTGCCGTTCCCGACCTCACGCTCAATAGGCGTTGCCGACGGGGCTGCGACTACCAGGCCTCCCTGGGTTTAGCGTAACGGTTCTAGCAAATGAACCTCCCTTATCGAACAACGCAGGGGTTGATCCATAACCGTCTTCTCACACCCCAGTATAGCTATCGACCGCCCGGATTGCAGCGCTGAATTCCCGCCCGGGACGACGAAACCTCCGAAAGCGGTTTCGGGTCTGCCGAACCATGCCGGGGGAGAAACGAGAGACGCCGGGGTCGTATCGCCCGGCGCCTCTTGTTCGGCAGCAACATGTGGTTGTCGCGGGACGGTGCCCGTGCGTCTTCGCGCGAGCCGGGTTAACCGATTACCGCAAACCCGGTCTGGTAATCTCCGCCGGCGGTTCCGTCGCCGTCGCCGTCGAGCACATCGCCATCGGTGGACTTGATCGGGTTGTCGCCCGTCCCGAGCAGTTCCAGCGAGAAGAACCCGTCCGGATCGTAGACGAGCAGGTCCGAGGCGTCATCAACGGTGGTGATGATGATGTCTGTGCCGGTTGATCCGGCGGTAATCGTGATGTCCGCGTTGTTCGTGGTCTCAGCGACCAGAATCACGTTGTTGCCCGCATCGAGCGTGGACATGTCCACGGGCTTGTTGAACACGACGCGAATCCGGATCTTGCCGTTGGCCAGATCAAAGTCCTGCGAGGTGGTCTGCAAGGCTGTGGGGAAGGTCACCTGAAACGTGGTCGGGCATCCCCCCAGGACACATGCGGAAAGCCCCACACCGACAGCCCACAATCCGCGATGGATACGACGAGACATGGTCAACTCCTTTTGCCTGTCCGACAGATACGAACCTTCCTGCCCTCCACCGACTCTACACAAGCCGGTACCGGGCCCAGGTCTACCGACGAGCCACCCTGGGTCACAACAGCATTATCGGCTGTCCGAGTGAAACGAATCAAGCGCGTTGGCCGGTCCGTTTCAGTCCCCCTCGTCGCGCGGCAGGGCGCGCAGGTTGGGGTAGAACTTCTCGAACGCCATCATGTGCGCGGCGCGGTAGTGCTTGTTCAGGTGGGACCAGTCGAAATGGTCGGCATGGCGTTCGCAGCGGTTGCGCAGCGCGATCCGGTCGCGCAGCGACATCCGGGTGAGCAGGTGCAGCCAGCCGGCGACCTGGTAGATCGTCGTTTCGGTGCTCACGTGCCGCCGGCGGGCCACGAACATCCCGTTGGCGTCGTGGTCCGGGTAGTGCTCCATCAGATAGGCGCCGAAACCCGCCAGATCGCTCGTGATCGCCGGCACGCCGCGGACGATGCACTCCAGCGGCGTATAGCCCCACGGCTCGTAGTACGACGGGAACACGCCCATGTTGCAGCCGCGGACGAACTCGTCGTATTCGAGTCCGAGGATCGGACTGGTGGAGGTGATGAACTCCGGGTGAAAGATCACCTTGACCGGGTCTTCGGCGGCGTTGAGCAAACCCCGGCGGCGCAGGTGGCTGAGCACCGGGTCGCCGGCGTCGTCCTCGAGGTCGTGGGTGACGATCGTCGGCGGCGGGCTCTGGACCCAGGCGTGCATCATCCGCTTGAGCCGCACGCGGGCGTATTCGTCGAGCAGCTCCTCCATGTCGGGCAACCGCCCCTGCGAAACGCAGTCGAACAGCGTGTGCCCCATGTCCTCCTGGATGTCCTCGCAGGTGTTGCGCAGCTCGTTGAACATCGCCTGACGGTTGAGCGTCTCGAGGTTGGGACCGCGATAGGCCGCGCGCGCGATGATGAACGCCACGACGGTGACGCCCTCC
>CAYRXN010000149.1:0-22224 GCA_964428275.1 uncultured Planctomycetales bacterium
GGGCGAGCCGGTCTTCATGGGCTACCTGCCGCTGGAGCGCTGCTACAGCTTCGAGCCGACGCCGACCGAGCTCACGCCCGAGCAGGCCCGGCACGTGCTGGGGCTGGAAGGCAACATGTGGACCGAGCACGCGGCGCAGAAACGCATCGACTGGCAGGTTTTCCCGCGCCTGTGCGCGCTTTGCGAAGTCGGCTGGACGCCCCGGCTTGCGCGCAGCTACGAAGACTTCACGAAGCGCATGCGCACGCACTACCGCCGGCTGGACCGGCTCGGCGTGCACTACTTCGTCGCACCCGCCAAATGTGTTTCACGTGAAACAGTTTTCACGGAGGCGGCCGATGTCGCGCTCGAAAACCCCCTGGGCCTGGGCACGGTTCGCGTCACGCTCGACGGCAGCGACCCGACGCCCGCTTCGCCCGAGTACGCAGGCCCGATCCACCTCACCACCTCCGCGACCGTCAAGACGCGGACCTGGCTGCCTTCGGGCAACGCCAGCCCGGTCGCCGTCTACGAGTTCCGCAAGCTGCGGCCGCTCGATCCCGTCTCCGCCGCCGGCGCGCGACCGGGGCTCAAGTACGAGCTTTACCACGGCCGCTGGCGGATGCTGCCGGATTTTGGCGCCCTCAAACCCGTCGCCACCGGCACGACGCCCAAGGTCGATCTGTCGATGCGCAAACGCGACAACGACTTCGCGTTGCGGCTGCGCGGGCTGATCGAAGTCCCCGCCGACGGGACGTACACGTTCTACCTGACCTCCGACGACGGCAGCGTGTTGAAGCTCCACGGCGAAACGGTCGTAAACAACGACGGCCTGCACGCGCCGACCACGCGCGAGGGGCAGGTGATCCTCAAGGCGGGCAAACACCCGATCGAAGTGACGTTCTTCCAGGTCGGCGGCGCGCGCCGGCTGCGGCTGGGCTACGCCGGCCCCGGCATCGAGCCGACGGAAGTGCCCCCCGGCGCGCTTTTCCACGCGCCCTGAAGGCGTATGCCTGTTTCTGCGCGCCACCGGTTCCCCGACGCGACGCGGGCCGGTCGAACACCGCGGAACAATCAGCGTCCGATACGGATGCGCAGATCGGCGGGAACGACGCGAACGCCCACGCCGCGCCCACCCGCGGTCACGGCGGGACGGGGCAGTCGGCACACGCCGGGTCGGCGCGCCACGAACGCGTACTCGTGTCGAATCTCGCGACCGGCGGCGAGGGCGTCGCAGCCGAAATCCAGCGTGCCCGGCCGCGCAGGGCGCTGGAAGCCGACTTGCGCCAGCGCCGGCGGCGCATCATCTCCGACGACCTCCCGGCAGTTTCCCGGTATCCACTGTCGCCACACGACATCTCGAAGCGTCCGGTCGGCGAGGATGGTTTCCTCGACCAGCACGCGCTGCCCCGGCACAAGACGATCGCCTCGGCGCAATTCGATCCGTTCCCAGTCGGACCCGGGCCGCCCCTTGCCGACTGGGGAAGGTCGCGCCGCGACTTCACGCAGCAACCAGAGAGCGCGGCGTACCACGATCGCCGCCGGCGCAGACGCGGGCGCGGACGTTTCGTCGCTCACGCGATAGTGGACACAGGCCCGACACAGTTCGGTCGCCGTCCTCACCTCGAGCGTGGCCCGGCCGGCGACCGAGCGTGTCGCCTCGACGTCGGCCAGCAGCAGGACTGTCCCGCCGGCAGGGAGCACGAGTTCGAACGTGCCACCGGCATGCCCCTGACATGAGACGCCGGGATCGAGCGGCCGGATAGCCTCCACGCTGAGCCCGGGACCGGGATCGAGGCGGAGCGTGACGGGCGTCTGCGCAGGGGCCGGGTTTTCCAGCCGCAGCGCCGCCGTAGCGCGGTCTCCCACCAACAGCCGTCCGGGGACGTCGAGCGCCAGCCGAACGCCGGCGGTCAGGTTGAGCGGAAACTCGGCGAGGGCGAACCGGCCGTCGGGCGTCTGCGCAGAGGCGATCAGCACGTAGCGGCCGGGTCGCTGCGGCAGCGGTACCTCGAACACGGCCTCGCCCGCGCAGGCGGCAGCGCGGCCCAGCCAGTGCGTGGCACCGCCAAACCATGCGCGGATGCGGTCCGGCAGCAGCGTGCCGGATTCCAGCAACGGCGCGGAGTTGGGCGTGCGCTCAGCGCCGACCGGACTGGAACGGAAGGCGACCACGCCGCCGGGCAACCGGCCCGATGTTTCCGACGCCCGGCCGGCCGCCCAGGGTATGCCCTGCATCGCCCCGCGGTCCACCAGCCGCAGCAGGACATCGGCTCCCGCATCCGCCGCGTTGCCGGAAAGCTCAATCCCGACGGGCAGGACGGTACCCGGCCCCTTCCCACCCGCCTCGGCGACGATGCGGATACCCAGCGCTCGCCCGGCGGGTGGACGCACCTGCGCGGCCGCGAGTACGCGCAGTCGGTCACGAAACCCGGAAACCAGCAGGACACGCCGCGGCCGCCGGCCGGTATCGGGCAATACCAGCTCGGCCGCAGCCATCGTGCCCGGCGCCGGAAGCTCGACAGCAGCAAGCGGATCGCCGTCTTCGGCAATCGCGAGCAGCGGCCGGTCCCACCGGCCGGCCAGCTTCAGGTTCACGCGAGATGCGTCGGCCCCCTCCCCTGGGGGCGCGATCAGGCGAGCCTCAACAACGCGCAGGGTCGCCCCCGATGATTCGCTGGTTGTCGGCGCAACCACGTCGAGCGTGCGGCGGACGACGCGTGGGGCGCGTCCGGCCCGGGGAAGCGTGGCAACCACCTCATACGTGCCGGCACCCGGCGGACGCCAGGGCGCAGTGCGTAAACCGGACGCCGTCGGCAGCAAGGGCAGTTCGCGGGGTTCGTCGTCACCGCGGGCGACGGTCAGCGCCGGCTGGGCCCCGGCGGCCAGGTCGCCGGGGTCGAACCACTGCACGTCAAACTCGACCGGCGCGCCGACTTCGGGGCGCTGGGGTGTCCACACGAGGCGCAAGAACGTGACTTCGTCGCCGGTAACCGTTTCGCGCCGCACGTGTCCCTCGGTACCACCGCTGCCGAACAGGAACGCATCCATACGAATCGCCAGCGGCCCCTCGGGAAGACGAAAGTCGCTCAGCGGTTGCACGATGCGGTAGCGACCGTCGTCGTCGCAGCGGAATATGAAAGAAACCGGCACCGCCCGGCGGTAATCCTCCCCGGGCGCGGCGGGCAGCCGCACCGCGCTGAAGGCCACGCGACCGAGGGCCCCCGCCCGGGGAGTTCCCCAAGGCGTGACCGCCTCGAGCGTGCCGAACACGGCCCGGCTGGCGGGCGGCACGCGCGCTGGAATATCACAGCGCAGCACGACATCCTGCCCGAAACCGTCATCCACGACGATTTCGGGACGCTGGAACACGGACAGCAGCCGCTGCCCGCCGAGCGTGACAACCGCGTGCAGGTGCCGACCGGCCATCGCCGGCGTGACGGGAAACGTCACTCGAAAAGTCCCGGCGCGCGACACCTCCGCGGTCACGGACTGATCGACATCGGAGCCGATCAACCGCACCTCGACCTGCGTGGGGCGACCTTGCGACCAGGGCGCCGCGCCGGTCGAAAGCAGGGTGCCAAAGAGCTCGATCGAGTCCCCGAGGGCGACCCGGGGCGGGCCGCCGATCAGCGCCACCGCGGGCGCGTTGTCCCCCGCGGCGGCCGCGGGCAGCGTCCCGCGGCACAGGGCCACGCGCTTACCCACCTCGACCAGACACACCCAGCGTTTGTCCCGCATCAGCCGCGCCTCGGGCGGCAGCGCGAACACCGCGACCGAACCCGCGAATTCGGGACGCCGCGGCACGAACGAGCCGTGCATCCAGAACCACGCGCGCGGCGCGGCCTGGTCGCCGCTCGACACCGGCCCCGCGCGGTCTGTGAGCCAGAGCACGGCGTGACGCGGGCCCAGAAACATCTCCGCCCGGAGCCCCCCGGGTATGAACAGACGCTTGACAGCGCGCTTCCGCCCGTCGTCGTCGGTCGCCCAGGCCGCAACGACGACCGGTCCGTCGGCCGCGGGCACGGCGAGACCCGGCAAGCGCTGGCTCGAACGCCACCATCCGTGCGATGACTCGGCGCGGGTATCCACCTGGCGGCTCGCCAGCAGGGCACCATCGACCGGCAGGAGTGCCTCGGCATAACGGCCGCGGCGCTGCTGAAGCCAGGAGAGCAAATCGACGCGGCGGACCTCCAGCGTCACCCGGTCGAGGTTGCGTACGGCGAGCGTGACGGGCAAACGGCCACCGATCTCCACGGGGCCCACCTCGAGCTCCACGCGGGGCTCCAGGATGTTCCGGCAACGCTTCTCGGCCCGCCGGGACGGTTCGCCCAGATCGGCCGCCGCGACGCGTTCATAGAGGCGGACCGCGTCGCCCCAGCGCTCGTCCTCCTCGCAGCAGGCCGCCAACCGCAACGCGGCGCGCGCCCCCAGCGCAGGTGGCAGCGGCCGAGCCGCGATATCCCTGAGCAAATCGAGCGCGGCAGCCCGGTCGCGTTTGCGCAGGTAGCCGGCGCGAATGAGGTCGATGCGGGCAACGTACTCGACGCCACGCGGAAGCCGGGCCGCCCGGCGGCGCAGCGCATCGAGATGTTCCGTGCGGATCCGCTCGGCATCGGCAGGGCTGTCGGGGTGCTCGATCTTCGCGCCCGGAGGTGTGAACTCCCATTCGGAATGAACCGCCCAGGCCGCGGCCAGCGCGACGAGGGCTTCGCCAAGCCGATCGAGACGTTTCTGCTGCGCGAATGCCTCCGCGGCCTGCTGGAGGTTGAGAATCGCCGTCGCCGTCTCGTGCAGCGCCGTCGCCGCGATGCCGAAGGCAAGCCGGCACTCGGGGCGCGCCAGCAGCCCGGGATTGTCCCGGGCCAGCCGCATGAGCTGCCCGCGGCCCTCGAGCCGTTCGGATCGCCCGGAAAGATGCATCGTGGCCATCGCGCCGAGCGCCGCGGCTTCAACCTGCACGCGCGGATTGCCGGATTCCGTCGCAATATCACGGCAGGCGCGCTGCGTCGCCTCGTAGTCCGCGGCGTAGTAGAGGGCAAACGCGGGAGCCAGCTCGGAAACCCAGCCGGGCGGCGCGGCCGGGGGTTCGGCCTGGGCGCTGGCCGTGGCAACGCCCCCCACCGCCAAAAGGAGCAGCACGGGACGCAACAACCACCGACCGCAATGCGCAGCGCAGGTGACGAGCACGTTCGGCGTCGAAACAGGAAGAACATTCACGGCAGGAGTCATGGGGGTGTCCTGGAAGGCTTGCGTTTCCAAGCCGATCGCCTACTCGCAGTCGGCGTCATTCTACGACCAGGCAAAAAGGAAGGCGAATAGCGAACGATGGATCGGCCTCGCCAGTCGAAGCCGTCGGCGACACGCGGGGCGTCACGGATGTGAGCACCTGTCGCCTGGCCACGCGAGCGCCGCAGGATCGGCATGATACAATATGCGCAGACGGGGGCACGACGGCCGGTGGGGCCGAGCATGGAGGAGTGGTTGTGAGCGCAAAACTGGGCTGGCTGGATTCCGAGGACATCGGGATCGCACTCAGCGAAAAGTATCCCGACATCGACCCACTGAGCGTCCGCTTCACCGACCTGCATCGCATGGTCTGTGAACTGGACGAGTTCGACGATGACCCCTCGGCGAGCAACGAGGCAAAGCTCGAAGCCATCCAGATGGCGTGGTATGAGGAGGTGCGCGACTGACCCCCCGGGGCATCACGACAGGACACCGCGGGACACCCGGGCAGCGCGGGCCCATCCGTGCGAGATCGCCCGATAATCATGCTGACACCGCCCGGGCGGGGGCGGATACCCCCGTCGGGCGGGGCAGTAACGCTTAACGCCGATCGACCCGAGGTATAGGATAGATAGAGACCAAGGGAACTTGGGGGCCAGGCGCCACCGGGCCGGAGCCGGGTGGTCGCCCGAACCGCGAAGGGAAAACCGCGCCCCACGACGGTCAGACGGGCTGCGGGACCGGAAGACAACAAGGCATCGGAGCCGCAACGAAGCGGCGGGATGCGGAGGTTTGGTTGATGCTGCGCAGCGTTTTGATCGCACTCATTGTCCCGATCGGGCTGATGATCGGTGGCTGTCCGGAAGAGGCGCCCGACACGACGACGCCGGACGACATGACCCCGCGCGTCGAGGCCCCCACACAGGCCGGTGTCGGCGACAAGGTGACGCTCCGTGCCTCCCTGCCCGACGGCGTGGACCCCAACAACGTAACTTTCGAGTGGTTCCAGACCTACGGAAGAGCCGTCGCGCTCGAAGGCCAGCACTCGGCCGAGGTCAGCTTCGTCGCGCCGTCGCTGCCGGCCGACCAGACGCTCAGGTTCCGCGTGGACGTTCGTGGCCCCGACGGGACGATTCACAGCGAAGCCGTCGAACTGACCGTGGCGGCGGACCCCGAGCACGGACTCGACGACTCGGTGGATGAGGGTGGCTCCCAGGACGATCCCTTCCCGAAAGTGCGCATGGAAACGAGCATGGGCAACATCGTGATCGAGCTCAACAGCGAGAAGGCCCCGCTGACCGTAAACAACTTCCTGCGCTACGTGGACGACGGCTTCTACGATAACACGCTGTTTCACCGGGTCATCGCGGACTTCATGATCCAGGGCGGTGGGCTCGACCTTGATTTCAACGTGAAGGAAACCCGCTCGCCGATCAAGAACGAATCGGACAACGGACTCAAGAACGACCGCGGCACGATCGCGATGGCACGCCAGACTTCGCTGGACTCGGCCACGTCGCAGTTCTTCATCAACGTCGTGGACAACGACTCGCTCAACGCGACCAACGGGGCCAATGGCTACGCCGTTTTTGGCCGTGTCGTCGAAGGGATGGACGTGGTCGACGAGATCTCGCAGGTGGAGACCGGCACACGCGAGGGCCGCCGCGACGTTCCCGTCGAAGACGTCATCATCAGGCGCGTGGTCCGAATCGACAGCGGCGGAGCCTCCGGCGACGACGACAAGGGCGGCGGCGGTGATGACCAGCTCTCGGGCGGCTGACGGCGCCGCGCCGGCCCAGCTCGTGCCGCCGGCGCGCCAGGCGAGGCCGGACGAGGCCCGATCCCGGGCGGTCTCCTCCGTGGGGCACGGCGTTTTTCCCTTGTTCGCAGGCGAACACAAGCCTACGATGGAGGGGAGTCCGACCGCTGCACCAGGAGAGGGAACCACCCATGCCACGATTTCGCCACACGCTTTGCATTACACAACTTCTTCTAATTGCGACACTTAACGTGCCCGCGCCTTCGGCCGCCGATCCGCCGCCGACGCCGGCCCAGCAGGCCGCGATGGATGATTTCTACTGCGACGGCTGCGGCAAGGCCCGCGCGCTCAAAGCCGCCCAGTGGGCCGAACGCAACGGCCTGGTCGATATCGACCCCATCGGGCTGATGGCGATGCGAGAGTCGTTCGACGATACCGACGTGCTGCACAACAACATCGACATCGAGATCTTCCCCGCGACCGAGGAAATCACCGGCAGCAACACCTTCACCATCGAGAGCCTCGTCGACGGGCTGACCGAGTTCACGTTCCGGCTGCGCTCCAACTACACGGTCACGTCCGCGATCGTCAACGGGACGACGCCGGTGACCGTGGCGGACATCAGCACCACCACCCGCCGGGCCACGCTCGACCGGGCCTACGACACCGGCGAAGTGTTCACGCTCCAGATTTCGTTCACCGGCCCGGCCGTTTCGCGCGGCTTCGGCTCGATCGAATTCACGTCGCAAAACGGACACTACCTGGTCCACACGCTCAGCGAACCCTACTTCGCCTACACCTGGTGGCCGTGCAAGGACGGCGACTACGGCGAGCCGGGCGACAACGCCGAAAAGGCCACGCTCGAAATCGCGGTCACCGCGCCCGACGACATGCGCACCGTCTGCAACGGCGTGCTGGTCGGCGTGGACACGCTCTCGGGCAACCGCAAACGCTACCGCTGGGCCAGCGACTATCCGATTGCGACGTACCTCGTCTCGTTCTCCTCGACGAACTACAACACCTGGACCGTCGATTATGACTACGGCAGCGGCACGATGCCCGTCGAGTTCAACATCTACCCGGCCGACGACACCGCGGGCAACCGGGCCGAGTGGGAAAAGTGCGTGCAGATGCTCGAAACCTACGCCCCGCTCTACGGGCTCTACCCGTTTGTCAACGAGAAGTACGGCATCTATCAGTTCAGCTTCGGCGGCGGCATGGAACACCAGACCAACACCGGCCAGGGCGGCTTCTGGGAGTACGTCACCGCCCACGAGCTCGGACACCAGTGGTGGGGCGACGCTATCACCTGCCGAACGTGGCACGACATCTGGCTCAACGAGGGCTTCGCGACGTACACCGAAGCGCTCTGGGCCGAGTTCAAACCCGGCTCCAGCGGCGAACCGGCGCTGCACAGCTACATGGAGAACCGCCGTCCCGGCAGCGTCGGCGACAGCGTGTACGTCTATGACACCAGCGACATGAACCGCATCTTCAGCTCGACCTACAGTTACCGGAAAGCCGCATGGGTGCTGCACCAGTTGCGCCACGTCGTCGGCGATGCGACGTTCTTCGACATCCTGGCCGAGTACCGCGCCACCTACGAGGGCGGCGGCGCCACGACCGACGATTTCGCCGCCGTCGCGTCCACGGTCTACGGGCAGGACCTGACGTGGTTCTTCGACGAGTGGATCTACGGCATCGGCGCGCCAGCCTACGCCTACGGCTGGCAGACCGAGACGATCAACGGGCAAGACTACCTGCGGCTCTACATCGACCAGACGCAGAGCGGCTCCTACGGCACCTACACGATGCCGATCGACATCGAAGTGAACACGGCCGGCGGCAGCGAAACGCACGTCGTGCTTAACGACGCCGATCCCGAGCATTTCGTGATCCCGATTTCGGCGCCGGCCACCAGCGTGACGCTCGACCCGGACGTGTGGATCCTCTGGACGGGGCGCAGCGGCACGGGATACGTCGACGGACCGCCGGCGATCGTGCAGGCCGATCCGCAACCCGGCGACGCGATTCTGCCCAGCGCGGCGCCGACTTCCCTCCAGATCACGTTCAGCGAGGACGTGAGCGCCTCCGCCGCGGACTTCGGCGTGCTGCGCGACGGCGTGAGCGTGCCGTTTACGCTGAGCTACGACCCGGGCAACTACACCGCCACGCTCGATTTCGGCGGCGCCCTGGCCGACGGGTTCTACAGCGTGACGGTTTCGGACGATGTGGTTTCCGCCGCCGCGGGCATCGCGCTCGACGGTGAAATCGCCGACCCGGATGACCCGGGTTCGCTGCCCAGCGGCGAAGGATCGGCCGGCGGCGGGGCGACGTTCAACTTCGCCGTCCAGTGCCCCGGCGACGTCAACCACGATCACCAGGTCAACCTCGCCGACCTGTCGATCCTGCTGGCCCACTACGGCGCCACCGGCGGCGTCGGCTATGACGACGGCGACCTCGACCGCGACGGTGACGTCGATCTGGGTGACCTGTCGATCCTGCTGGCCCACTACGGCAGCGGCTGCTGACGGCGCGCGGCCCGCTCGAATCGGCGTGAGTCGGCGGCGCCCCCGGGCGCGTGGCGCCGCCGACTCTGGCATGTTTCAGGCCGGAGGTTGCGGTGAGGGACCAACACGACGACGCCCACGCCCGCCGGGCGCTGGAAAACATTCCCAATGTCGGACCCGCGACCGCCGGAGATCTGTTGCGGCTGGGAATCCGCGAGCCGGCCCAGCTCGGCGACTGCGACCCCGACGAGCTCTACGAGCGTCTGTGCCGCCTCGATGGCCGCCGCCACGACCCGTGCGTGCGCGACGTGTTCGCAGCCGCGGTCTGGCATGCGCGCGGCGGCGGACGGCGCCCCTGGTGGGACTTCTCGCGCGAGCGCAAGGCGGCGGGCGGCCCGCGTCGGACGCGATGACCGCCGTGCCGTGAACGCGGCGAGACTTCGTCCGTATTTCTCAGGCGCCGGTTCGCCCAGTTTCCGCCGCACACCCAAAGAAGCCGACGCCGGCGTGCCGACTACGGTGCGGCCTCACGCGGCAAGACCTTGCGCAACACGAGAAAGCCGGCAATCGCCGAGATGATCGAGGCGCCGAACACGCCCACGCGCGTCGCCACCGCGTACTGAGCCCCCGCGCCCTCGAAAGCCAGCATCCCGATGAACAGGCTCATCGTGAAACCGATGCCGGCGAGCAGGCCCACCGCGAACATCATCGGCCAGTTGACGCCCTGCGGCAGTCTGGCCAGGCCGGTCTTGACGATCAGCGCCGCGCATCCGAAGACCCCCACCGGCTTTCCCAGACAAAGACCGCCGGCGATCCCCAGCGTGATCGGGCCGAACAGCGCGCCGCCGGATACGCCCTGGAAACTCACGCCGGCATTGGCGAATGCGAACAGCGGCAGGATGAGGAACGCGACCCACGGATGCAGCAGGTGCTCCAGGTGGCGCAGCAGCGACTCTCCGTGTTCGTTTTCCACCCTGAGCGGAATCGCCAGCCCGAGCGCCACGCCGGCCAGCGTCGCGTGAACGCCGGACTTGAGCACGCAGACCCACATGATCGCCCCGACCAGGAAGTAGGCCCCGAGGCGCTTGACCTTGAGACGGTTGAGAATCACGAGCACCACCAGCCCGCCGACCCCCAGCAGCAGGGCGGTCACCGACAACTGGCTCGTGTAGAGCAGGGCGATGATGACGATCGCCGCCAGGTCATCGACGACGGCCACGGTCGTCAGAAATACCTTCAGCGACAGGGGCACGCGGCTGCCGAGCAGCGACAGAACGCCCAGCGAGAACGCGATGTCCGTCGCCGCCGGAATCGCCCAGCCCTTGACGGATACGGGATCGCCCCAGTTCAGCCAGGCGTAGATGGCCCCGGGCAGGACGACGCCGCCCAGCGCTGCGAGGGCGGGCAGGGCGAGCCGGCTGGGGCTCGCCAGCTCGCCTTCGAGCGCCTCGCGCTTGATTTCGAGTCCGACCAGCAGAAAGAAAACGGCCATCAGCCCGTCGTTGATGACCAGCAGCACGTTCTTGTTCAGTTCCAGACGGCCGAGTCTGATCTCGATCGGCACATCGAGGAATGACTGGTACCAACCCGCCAGGCCGGGGACGTTGGCGACCAGCAGGGCCAGACCACTGGCGGCCAGAAGGAGAATCCCGCCGGCGGCCTCCAGCTCCAGAAACCGTGCGATGGCGTCGGTTGGTCTGCGGCTCTTCATGGCAACCCTCTGCGATCGCGCATCCCCGCGACGCCGGCCGGTTTGTGCGGCAGTCGGCGTTTGCGATCCGCCGCTGGTTTCGTTGGCGCTCGCGGCCAGCGCCCGCGGTACCCGCCTCCGACCCACGGGGCGGCACCGGGCCCGATCCGTCACGTTCGCAAGCCGACATTACACGCGGCCGGCGGCGCCGGCCACCCCCCGCTCCAGCGTGCGCGGCACGAAGCGTCCGTAACCGACCTCGCCGACGAACGTGTAGTCCTTCACGATCCGCCGGCCGCGGCAGAAGGTGTCGCGCGCAAAACCCGCCAGCTTCCAGCCCTGGTAGGGGTTCCAGTCGCAATTCGTCTCCAGCCGGCGCCAATCGACCGTCCGCGTCCGCGTCGGGTGGATGATCGCGAGGTCGGCGTCGCTGCCCACGCGCAGCGTGCCCTTTTGCGGATAGAGCCCCATCACGCGGGCCGGTCCCGTGCAGCACTTCTCGACGAGCTGGTTCATCGTCAGGCGCCGCCGGCGCACGCCCAGCGTATAGACCAGCGGCAACAGCGTCTCGACGCCGGGCATGCCCATCGGGATGCGCGTCCAGTCGCCGCGCCAGGTGTCTTTCTGCTTGCGGGTGAACGTGCAGGTGTCGGTGGCGATCGCGCACAGGGTGCCGTCGCGCAGGCCGCGCCACAACCGCCGCTGGTCGGCGGGTTTCCTGACCTGCGGGCAGGTGGCGTAGAGGTGGCCGTCCGGCCGGGCGAACACGCGGTCATCGAGTGCGAGGTAGTGCGCGCACGTTTCGGCCAGGACGTTCACGCCGTCGCGCCGGGCCGCGGCGACCAGGTCGGCCCCCTCCGCCGTGCTGAGGTGAACGATGTACGCCGGCCCGCGCGTCGCCCGCGCCCAGCGGATCACACGCTCGACCGCGGCGGCCTCTACGAAGCTCGGCCGGCTCCGTGCGTGGAGGCGGGCTCCGTAACGGCGCATCGACTCGCGGGTGTGGTGGCGGCGGATGAGCATGTCCAGAATCCGCTCGGACTCGGCATGGACCAGCAGTCGGCCGCCCAAATCGCGCAGCGTCTCGAGCGCTGCGAAGATCGCCGCGTCGTCGGAGCGCAGACCGCGCTCGGCGTAGATCATGTATTGTTTGAACGTGGGGATGCCCTGCTCGAAGATGCACTTGATTTCGCGGTGCTGGCGGTCCCAGGCCGTGATGGCCATGTGGAACGCGTAATCGACGCAGGCCCGGCCGGCCGCCTTGGCGTGCCAGGTGTCGAGCCCCTGCCGGAGACCCTGGCCTGGTTCGGCGTGGGCGAAGTCGATCACCGTCGTGACGCCGCCGCAAGCCGCCGCCCGCGTGCCTGAGGTGAAGTCGTCGGAGGTGCGGAAACGTCCGGCACCCAGGTCGAGATGCACGTGGGCGTCGATGCCCCCGGGAATCACCCAACAGCCCCGGGCGTCCACGATGTCCGTGCGCGGGTCCGCGCCGCGCGCAAGCCCCTCCGCGATGGCGACGATGCGCCCGTTGCGAATGCCCACATCAGCCCGAAAGGTCTCGCCCGCGGTGACGACCCGTCCGCCGCGAATGATCGTGTCGAGTTTCATAGGGTTGCTCCATCACCGGCGCCGGCAGATCAGAGCACGAGTCTCGCCGCCCGCGGGCGCGTTGTCCAGATCGCGCGGAGAACCGCAGTTGGGCCGCGGGCTTATTGAATCGTCCGCGCCGCCGGGACGATAACCCCTGGGGGACTGTCCCGCGCCGCGCCGGACGTATGCGATGAGCGAAGCCGACCAGCAATCGATGCTGCCAGAAGACGAGCTGGCGGACGCCTTTGCGCAAATCGAGGCGCTCTCGCAGAATACGTCGCAGGCGGCCGAAACCGAACCCGCACGCGACGATCCGCCGTCCGCCGAGCCGGACGCCGTCGCCACCGATCCGCCGGACATTCCCGAGAACGACATCGCCGCTGCGCTCGATGAACTGGCGGCCGCCGCGGAGGAGATCGCCACCGGCACGGACGGCGCCCCGAAACCGACCACGGACACGCCGCAGGAAACGCCCGATAACGTCACGGCCCCGGCCGATCCGGACCGCGAGCCGGAGACGGCGGCAACCACCCTGGCAGAACCGTCCGACGATCTCGCCGCCGGCACGGACACGGACGACCCGCCCCCCACCTCCGATGCGGGCGAGCAGGGCGCGGCGCCCGACGCACCGGAGCTCGAAGCGGATGCGGACGCCGAGCCCCGGGGCGAGGCGGCGTCCAACCGGCCGCCCGCCGGCGACATTTCGTTCTCCAACGCGCTCGTTCCGGACGACGAGCTGGCCGCGGCGCTGGCGGAAATCGAGTCGCTCACCGACGACGACAACATCCCCAGCCTGGATGACGACGGGCCGGGCGTGTTCACGAACAAGTCCGCGAAACTGACGCCGGACGAGGCGCAGGAATCCCCGGCACAAACCGACAACTCGGGCGCGCTTTCCGGCGACGCGGAGTTGGCGGCGGCACTGGCCGAAATCGAAACGATCAGCACGCAGGAGAAAACGCCTGGAACGGCCGCGGTGAAAACATCATCCGCCCCCGAAGCCGCTGCCCCTTCTTCCAAGCCATCGCCGCCGGACGGCGACGGCGAGACGACGGCCACGGCGGAGGCGGGTGAACCCGCCGAAGACGGCGCTCATTCCAAGCGAATTCGGTTCAAGATCAAGAAAAAGGCCGGGCAGGAAGGGGAGGATCCGAACGGGTACAAGCCGCCGACAAAGGGCGAAGCGCCGGCCGGCGACGTGGCCCTGCCCGAAACGCCGCTGTTCAAACGGATCATCCGCATCCTCGATCGGCTGCTCGATGCGATCAACCGCCCCTTCGCGCGACTGAGCGAGGCGCAGCGCAACGCGATCGGCTACGCGGCCGTCGCCACGATCGTCATGTCGCTGCTCGCCGCGGTGTTCATGCCCAAGGCCCTGCCCCATCGCGATGCAACCACGTTTCTGCGGGAAAAGGCGGCACAGCTGCGCGCAGAAAACCCGTCTGCCGCCGCGGCGCCGGCGGGCCACCGCCCCGCGAAAGCCGACGATTGAACGGCCCCCGGGCGGCATCCCGTTTTCCGACCCAACGGGGAAATCCTGCATGGCAGCGGGCGCGGCCGGCCGATAAGATTACGGTGGCGTCCCGCGAAGGGGCTTCGCGGGCGGTTCGAGCGCCGCCGTGATGCAAACGGCTTCGTTCATTGCCGAAAGGACACAGGAGTTGCTGATGAAACGCAAGACTTCCAGGATTCTCGCAGTCGTCGCCGCTCTGGCGTTCACGTCCCTCGCGATGGCCCAGGACGGCGGAGCCACGACGCTCTTCGGCTTCGAGCTTCCCGACTTCGGATTCTCGCTGACGAACCTCGCCAGCGCGATCGGCCCGATCGCCGGGATCATCTGGTTCATCCTGTTCGCAGCGTGGGGTGGCTTCCGCTGGCTGTACTGAGTTCCGCGAAGCCGTGAACCCAGCGCACAGTCCCGCCGGACGGTCGCAACCGCACGGGCAGCGACCATCCGGCGGTTTGGTGTTTGCGCCCGGTCGATGCACATCAGGCCCGTGCACGACCGCGGTTTGCCCCCTGGAAGACGGGACCGCGGTCGAAACGCACTCCCCCGGGCCGCCTTCCCCGAACGACGGGTACACTCCGCGGGCCGCAACGGCCCGCGGGCGGGACAGGCTGGCGCCCCTCGCGGAGCCTCGAACAGCAAGCTCCGCTACGTTCCCAGATCGCGGCGGAAGTACGCGCCGTCGAACTCGATGCGCTCCACCGTCTCGTAGGCGCGCCGGCGCGCGTCGGCCAGCGTCGGACCCAGTGCCGTCACGCCCAGCACACGCCCGCCGGCGGTGACGATCGCGTCACCCTCCCGGCGCGTACCGGCGTGAAATACGGCCAGGTCGTCGCGGTCGGCATCGTCGGGCAGGCCGCGGATCGGCTTGCCGACCTCATATGCGCCGGGATAGCCGCCCGAGGCCATCACCACGCACAGGGCGTGCCGCGAGTCCCAGTCCAACTCGATCTGCTCCAGCCGCCCCTCTACGGCCGCCTCGAACACGTCGAGCAGGTCGGTGCGCAGACGCGGCAGCAGCGCCTGCGTTTCCGGGTCGCCGAATCGGCAGTTGAACTCGAGCACCTTCGGCCCGCCAGCGGTGAGCATCAGGCCGGCGTACAGAACGCCGCAGTAGTCGATCCCTTCGTGATGCAGGGCATCGACCGTCGGCACGAGGATGCGTGATTCGATGACGTGCATCGTGTCGGGGTCGATCGTGTCGGTCGGGGAGTAGGCCCCCATGCCGCCGGTGTTGGGGCCCTCGTCGCGATCGCGCAGGCGCTTGTGGTCCTGGGCGGGCTGGAGCACGGCGATCGTGTGGCCCGAAACGATCGCCAGCACGGAAACCTCGCGTCCGGTGAGACGCTCCTCGACCACGATCTTCGCCCCGGCCTCGCCAAACTCACGCTGGACGAGCATCCGTTCGGCCGCGAGCAGCGCATCGGAAGGATCGTCGCAGACGATGGCCCCTTTGCCCTTGGCCAGCCCGGCCGCCTTGACGACCAGCGGCGCGTCGCGGGTCGAGATGTACTGCTGCGCCAGGGCGTAGTCCTCGAACACGCGGGCCTCCGCGGTCGGGATGATCCGCTGCCGCATGATCTGCTTGGCCCAGGCCTTGTCCGCCTCGAGCCGGGCGGCGGCCGCCGTGGGACCGAAGACGCGCACGCCGGCCTCGCGCAGCGCATCGGCCAGCCCGCCGGCCAGCGGGTCTTCCGGACCGATGACGACCAGGTCGATCCGCTCCCGCCGGACAACCGACACGACGTGGTCGATGTCCGCCGGGTCGCCGGGAAGGTTGGTGCCGATCATCTCGGTGCCGGCGTTGCCGGGGAGCGTAAAGAGCCGCTCGAGACGCGGGGACCGGGCCAGGCTTCGCCCGATGGCGTGCTCGCGGCCCCCCGATCCGATGACGAGAACGTTCATGGATTCACCCGTTCATTGTTCACGGAGCGACGCCGCCGACCGCATCGTGTGCAGCCGGAAGCGTGCCCAGGCCGCGGGCCAGTCGTCGCGGGCCAGGTCGATGCAGTTCTGGTAACGTTGCCGGGCCGCGCGCAGCCGACCCTGCTTGCGGGCCAGCTCGCCGGCGAGAAACTCGATGTCGTTGCGCAGCGGCGCCGCCAGCCCCTCCAGCCGACCCAGCAGGTCCGCAAGCTTTACCGGACTGCTCGCGTTGTCCACCAGCGTCAGGCCGATCAGGTGCGTCGCGGCCAGCGCCGCCGACGTGCGGAGCCGGCGCAGACGCGGATGGTGCGGCATCGCGCGGATCAGCTCACCGGCCTCGGCCCGGCGGTCGGCCAGCGTAAGCGCGGCGAGCTGCTCGATGCACAACCTCGGCGCGTCGTGCGCATCGAAATCGCGCCGGTCAAGCAGCTTGCTCAGCGCGTCCGCCGCCGCGCCCGGCGGTCCCAGCAAGTACGTACACTCGGCCAGCCGCCACGCGGTGTAGGCGTCGATCTGATCGGGCCCGGCCAGCCCGGCGCCCGTGCGGAGCAGGTCGGCGGCCACGTCGAAGCGCCCGCCGGCATAGGCCGCCCAGCCCAATCGCAACCACTCGAACGGCAACGCGTCGGCCAGCACCGTGTCGATCCAGCGGCGCGGCACGTGGCCACGCTGGCGGCGCAGCAGGCGTTCGAGCACCACCTCCTGCGCGGCCTTGCCCGGCTGCTCGTCGATCGCGCGCAGCCGGACCGCTTCGCTCCAGGCGCTTTGGGCGTCGTAGGTCGCCAGGCGGCGGATGATGCGTCGTTGCGCCGCGTAGGTTCGGTTCCGGTCGATCAGCTTGTCCACGGCGGGCGTGTCGATCAGCACGATGCCGCCGCGGGCCGCGAGCGCCAGCGCGTCGTCGTCGGAAACCCACGCCGCCAGCGGCCGGCCCGCGAACTCGCCCACCGGCCACTGCCCGACGCGCCGCCCGTCGCGCGGCGCCCACAGGCCGATCGTGCCGTTTTCGCCGCGGGTAAGCAGGAGCTTGCCCGCGTGGTTGAAGGCCAGGGCCGCCACCCGCCCGGCCACGCGGAAGTGGGCCAGCTCGCGACCGTCGTCCAGCGACCAGACCCGCACGAGGCCGTCCTCGCACGCCACGGCCAGCAGCTTCCCGTCGCCCGAGAAGGCCAGGCGATAGGCGGGGGCTTCGAGCAGCGCCCAGGGCTTGCGCACGGCCCGGCGCCCGGCCTGATCGGGCCGCGGGCTGCGGGCGTCACGCTCGCGCAGCCGCAGCAGCTCGCCGTTGGAGCGCGCGATCATCAGGTCGTGCGAGTCGGGTACGAAAGCGATGGCGGTGACGTCGCTGCCCGCCAGACGCACGGTGGTCGCGCCGCGCCGGGCGGCCCGCAAACGCCGCCGCCCGAGGTTGGGGGGCATGAGAACGATGCTGTGTTCGTCGCGCTGGGCATCGAGACCGGCCACCGCGATGACGCGCCGGTCGTCGGACAGCGCGACGCCGGTGACCTTGAGATCCTCCCGGTTGCGCCAGCGGACGATTGTGACACTCTTGCGTCCGGCGTGCCGGATCCACAGGCGGTTGTCGTAGGCGATGACGGCGGTTCGCCCGGAGGCGTCGAGCGCGAGCTGGAGTTCCTCGGGATCGAAGCCGGTCAGCACCCGGTAGAGGCTGGGAATCTCGAACGGTTCGCGGGTGTCCGCCGCACCGGGACGATGGGTGTAGTGGACGAGCTTTCCGGAGGCGTCGGCGACGAGCACGGCCCCGCCGTCGCGGGCGGCGACCCATTTGACGGCGGTCGCGGCCAGGGCCCGGCGCAGTTCCGGGGTCTGGTCTTCCAGCGCCCAGCGGGTCATCGAGCCGCTCTTGTCGCGCGTCATCAGCGTGCGGCCGGCGTTGGTGAGCCGCACCTCGGCGAGCCCCGCGCCGCCGATCCGCCAGCGGTGAACCGGCCGGCCGGCCCGGTAGACGGCGACCTCACCGCCGGCGCTGCCGAGCGCGATCAGCGCGCCGTCGGCGGCGAAGTCCATCATCTCCCACGTGTCGTCGGTGGTCAGCAAGCGGGTCCAGGCGTCGAAGCGGCCGTCGGCCAACACGCGCATGTACACGCCGTCGGAAAGCACCGCGAGCCCGCGATCGCCGACAAACCGCACCGCGCGCGGCGGGCCGTCGCTGGCGGCCGACCAGATCGAGCGACCGCTGAGAAAACCGTCGCGGGCGATCGTGATCAACTGCACGCCACGGTCCGTCGCCACCGCAAGCTGGTCCCCCCTGGCGGAAAGCTGCGGCCGGTCGAGCACCTCTCCGGCGAGGCGGTATTCCGAGATCAGACGGCCCGTGCCGGCGTGAAACGAGCGCACCCGCTGGGAATCGACCAGCAACACGCCCCAGCCGTCCAGGATGCCGTAGACGCCCAGCGGATGCGTCGGCTGCAACAGCTCGATCGACGCCGTCGGGCGGACCCGCGCCGGCGTCCAGACGCGCAGCCACGTGGTTCCGGCCGCCACGATCCTTCCCGCCCCGTCGAGGCTGAGCGCCTGCACCTCTCCGGGAGCCGGAAACCAGCCCAGCGCCTCGCCCGTGTCGAGCCGCCGCAGCGTGATGGCGCGGCCACTTTCGCACGCCACCACCGTTTCTCCGTTGGCGGCCATCGCGAACGGCCGGTCGGGCAGCGAATAGAGCAACCGGGCCCCCTGTTCGCCGGTCGTGATGTAGTACTGCCGCAGGGCCCAGCGGGCCTCGTCACCGGCCGCGCCCTCGCTGAAAGCATCCCAGTAGGCGTCGCGGGCCGCGGCCGGATCGCCCCGCAACAGCGCCACGTCGCCGCTCTGGATCTTCTGCCGGATCAGCGCCACCCGCCGGGCTTCGGCCGCGCGCTGGGCCAGGCGCTTCTCACGCTCGGCCTGTTCGCGGGCCAGGCGTTCGCGGGTCTCGGCGCGCGTCGCGTCGTCAGCTCGCTTGGAGGCCAGCGCACTGAGCTGCTCGGCCCTGGCCCGCAACCCGACCTCCCGCCGATACTGAACGGCGAACACCACCAGGAACACCACCAGCAGCGCCAGCACAATCGCGGCGAACGCCGTCTGCAACCGGTAGCGGTTGAGCGTCTTGCGCAGCATGTACAGGCCGCTGGCGCGCTTGGCCTCGATCGGTTCTCCGGCCAGGTAGTGCTGGAAGTCGCGGGCCAGCGCGCCGGCGGTCTGGTAGCGCCGGCCGGGGTCCTTCTCGAGCGCCTTGAGCAGGATCGTCTCGAGCTCGTCGTCGATCAGCCGGCCGAAACGCGACGAAGCACGCACCACCCGCGGCCGCTCGGGTTCGTCGTGCGCGATGCGGTTGAGCACCTCGCCCAGCGGCCCGTTGGTCGGGTAGGGGTAGCGTCCCAGCAGCGCTTCGTAGGCGATTACGCCGAGCGCGTAGACGTCGCTGCGCACGTCCACGTCGTGCGCGCCGGCCGCCTGCTCGGGCGACATGTAGGCCAGCGTGCCGAGCACCTGGCCGGGCATCGACAGGGCCTGCATGGTCGACTCGCCGGGATCGTGCTCGCGGCGGAGCTTGGCGAGCCCGAAATCGAGCACGTGCGGCGCGCCGTGCTCGTCCACCAGGATGTTCGACGGCTTGAGGTCGCGGTGGATCACGCCGCGCTGGTGGGCGAAGTTGACCGCATCGCCGATACGCTGGAGCAGTTCGAGCGTCTCCCGCAGACCGGGCCGCCTGGTGCGCAGGTAGTCATCCAGGCGCAGGCCCTCGATATACTCCATCGCGAAGTAGTAACAGCCGTGGCTGACCCCCGAATCGAGAATCGTGACGATCGCGGGGTGCTGGAGCGAGGCGGCCAGCTCGACCTCGCGCTCGAAACGCTGGCGGGCCGTCTCGCTGGCATACGAGCCCTCCAGCAACAACTTGAGCGCGACGATCCGTTTCGTGCCGAGCTGCGTGGCGCGGTAGACCACGCCCTGCCCGCCGTGGTGCAGCCGCTCGTGTACCTCGTATCCGTCGATCGGCGGAAGGTTCTCGGGCGCCAGCGGCCCCGGATGCGGTCCCGAGCGGGGGTTGGTCGAAACCCGCGTCGGTTCGTCGGCGGAACTCCCGCCGCTGGCCGAACCCAGGCCCGTGCCCGATACCTGCGCCGACGAGCCGGGGGCCGAATCCGCCGGTGTGGAGGCCACCGGGCCCGGTCGCACTGCGTCGTGTTTCGGCTCGTCTGGTGGCATGCAGGCCTCGCGGCGGAATCCTTGTCGCCGTTCGATGCGGATTCTACACTACGGCGTCACTGTCGGGCAAAGACGGAGAAAAGTGGACGAATCCGATTAGAAATCCGCTCCGCCTCCCGAACGGGGCGTCTCCGGCACGACGGCGGCAAGATGGAACCGGGCGAGCACGCCGAACTGCGTGGTTCGGCGAGCCGTCAGCTGCGACGGCCCAACCTCGCTTCGCGGAGAACGTAGCCCCTGGGAACCCGTACCATGACGAAACCACCCACCATCGTCGTCTGTTCACTTTTCTTGCTCGCCCCGCTCGCGGCCCCCGCCACCCGCGGCCAGTCGCCGGATTGCAAACAGCTCGAATCACGCTGGATTCGCAACGTGCGCCAGCTCACGAGCGTGGAAATGGGCCTCGACAAGGCCGGGGAAGCCTACTTCTCGCCCGACATGAAACGCATCAGCTTCCAGGCGTTCCCCAAAGGCCGGCACGACTACCAGATCTACGTCATGAACATCGACGGAACCGGGCTCGAGATGGTCTCGACGGGAAAGGGCGCGACCACCTGCTCGTATTTCAGTCCGGACGGCAAGCGCCTGATCTTCGCCTCGAACCACCTCGATCCCCGTCCCGTCGCCGCGCCAAAGGCGATCGAGAAAGCCGCGTCCAAGGCCGGGAAACGCGACTACCGCTGGTCGTTCTACCCCGGCATGGACATCTTCGAATACACCTTCGCCACGGGAAAGTTGCGGCGGATCGTCGCGGCCCCCGGCTACGACGCCGAGTGCGCTTACTCGCCCGACGGGAAACAGATCGTCTTCTCCTCGATGCGCGACGGCGACCAGGAAATCTACATCTGCAACGCCGACGGCACCAACCAGCACCGCATCACCCGCGTGCCGGGTTACGACGGCGGACCGTTCTTCGCGCCCGACGGCAAACACATCGTCTACCGCTCCGACCGCCACGGCGACGGCAACATGGCCATCTACGTCAACAACCTCCAGGGCACCGCCGAAAAAGCGCTTACCGACGCGAGCTGCCTGCACTGGTGCCCCTACTGGCACCCCTCGGGCAAGTGGCTGATCTACACCAAGGGCATCCACTACACCGACCGCCGGCCGGAGTACGACCTCTACCTGCTCAGCGCCGACGGCTCCGAAGAACACCGCGTCACCTGCGACCCCGCCTTCGACGGCCTGCCCGTGTTCTCGCCCGACGGCAAGAAACTGATGTGGACCTCCAAACGCAACGGCCTCAAGACCTCGCAGGTGTTCATCGCCGACTTCGTCGGCCTGACCCCCGACGGCAAGCTGCTTGCAAAGAAAGGAAAAGCGAGGAGGGAACAGGGATCAGGTCAAGGGAGCAAGGGATCAAGGGACTAAGGGACTGAGGGACTGAGGGACACGGGGGCGGAGGCAACAAAGCGGCGGAAGGCCATTCGCCATTCGGCATTCGCCATTCGCCATTCACAAAGGGACCAAGGGATTCAGGGACTGAGGGATCAAGGGACACGGGGGCGGAGGCAACAAAGCGGCGGAAGGCCATTCGCCATTCGGCATTCAGAAAGCCGGCAAGCGACTCCGCTGAGCGGGGAGGGCGCGGCTCGCGCGGGTAGTCCATGTCCATGAACAAGCGAATCGTCACGGTCTTCGGCAGCGGGCAGGCACCGCCGGGAGGCGAGGACTACGAACGCGCCCGCGCCGTCGGCGGGGTGATCGCCGAACTGGGACTGACGCTCTGTAACGGCGGCTACGGCGGCACGATGGAGGCCAGCGCCCGGGGCGCGGTCGAGGCCGGCGGACAAACCCTCGGCGTGACCTGCACGGCGCTGGGCCG
>CAYRXN010000150.1:0-13230 GCA_964428275.1 uncultured Planctomycetales bacterium
CGACACCTCATCTGGTATTGCACGCGCCCGTCGCTGACCGCGGAAAACCGGCAGGCCATCTACGAGCACTTCACCACGCTGATCGACGCGACCTGCCCCAGCCTGCTCAAGAAGACCGTGAGCTTCGACCGCGCCGGCCAGCCCTTTTTCGGCATTCTCCGGGCCGAGACCTACATGGTGCTCATGGCCGCGGCCCCCAACCTGGGCCCCGCGTCCAAGGCCGAGATCGCCGATTGCATCGGCCTCGGCGGCGTGTACGCCGAGCTGTGGAACGATCACACGCTGCTGCTGCTCGACAACAACATGGCGGACGCCGGGCAGACGCAGTTCATCCTTGACTATCTTTCCGCCGTGCCGGCTTCGCTCCACAACGTCCGTTCGATCACCATCAACGATGATCTCGGCAACAGCACGACCTATCAGAGCGTGAGTCTCGGGATCGCGCGGCCCTACGGAGGCGTCAACATCTTCGGCGTACCGATCGGCGGATACAGTGAGAACTCGTTTCCGCCGGACGTGCCTGCCGGCTACGTGGACGGCTACTGCGTCGTGGTCGCGCACGAGATCAACCACGTGGTGGACGCCTACTACGTGCTGGGGGACGCGGGGCGCGCCGCCCGGCGGCAACAACTGCTCGACCAGGCCGGCGACGACCACATGCAATACCTCCGCAGCATGTTTTCCGACGGGTTCTTCCAGCAAGCCCCCCAGGAGTTCATCGCTTCGATCGCCAACCAGTGGTTTACCGACAGCGCCAGGACGCTCGAGCTGGGGCTGGTGCGTTTCGACGCCGGCTACCACGAGCCGATCAACCAGGCGCTCTTTTTCGCCGAGATCTACGCGTTCGGCGGCGACGCGACGTTCTTCTACACGATCGACACCGCCGGAACGCTGACCCGCACGTCCGTGCCGCTTGAGCGCGACGGCTTCGGGCACATCGGCGCACTGACGGTCGGCGCGACGCGTTACGAGTTTGTTCGGGACGCCGACGGCAACGTGCTCGGCTACTCGACCGGTCCCGCGTGTCCCGGAGACTTCAGCGGCGACGGCGACGTGGACCTCGCCGACCTGGCCACGCTGCTGGCCCACTACGGCTGGCTCGGCGGCGCCAGCTACCACGACGGCGACATGGACGATGACGGCGACGTGGATCTTCAGGACCTGGGGTTGTTTCTTTCGTACTACGGGACGCAGTGCTGGTGATCCAAAGCCCGAATCCGGGCGGACACGACATGCTGTTTGTAACGAGGCGGATGGCCGCCGTCTGCTGATCTACTCATCCGATTCGGAGGCCGGCATCATGACCACGCGATCATCGAGCAACAATCGGCGGTGCGGATTCACGTTGATCGAGCTGCTGGTGGTGGTGGCGATCATCGCGCTGCTGATCTCGATTCTGCTGCCCTCGCTCAAGGCCGCCAAGGACAAGGCCAAGTACACCAAGTGCGCCGCGAATCTCAAGACGCTCATCCTCAACACGCGCATCTACGCGGATGAGTACAAGGGCTTCCTGCCCCCGTCCAACTGGATCGTCTATCGCCACAGTCGGGAGGTGCCCCTGCGCGGCTGGCTCTACGCCGGGAGGGCCCGGAACTTCGATCGCAAGCTTCGCCGCCGGCGCCGGGACGACGATCTCGGGCTGCTCTGGCCGTACACGAAGAACGAGGAGCTCTACCGTTGTCCCATGCACATCGTCGACGAGACGTATCGTGGTCCCAACGGACGCCGCGCCAGGGACTTCAGTTGGCTGATCACCAGCTACCTGATGAACGGAGCCACCAACGACTTCGAAGGAGACGCCGACCGCTTCCGCTGTTACCAGGTCGACAAGTTCCGCGTCGATGCGGTGATCTTCTGGGAGCCGCCGTTTGTCGAGAGTGTCGCGGGGCTGGACTTCGACGAGCAGGGCTGTCCGCCGTGGTATTCAACCTGGAACGACGGGTCGAGTTTTCCCTCCGAGTACTTCACCCAGCGTCACGGCGGCGAGGCGACCGTCGCCCACATCGACGGCCATTGCAGCACCTACACCGAGTCCCTCTGGCGGAAACACCTCGAACACGGGCCCAGCCCGTTGTGGTGCGCCCCAGGCTACGAGTTGGGCGGCGGCCCTGAATAACCCGCCCCGCACGCCCCTGCTCAGGGTACTACCCGCCCAACCACCCACGCGCGAGGGCCCCGAGTAGCCCTCCCTGGTTCCGACCGGATGCGCAGCGCCGCCGTCGCGGGCCGCGCTTCCTGCCCCGGGGGCCCTCCGCGCGGCACGCTTCACCCCATGACGCCAGCTCTTATCGGACACCGCCCCCGTCCAGGTCCAGCCCGGAAATCCGGCCATCGCCGCGGAATAATTCAGCAAGCCGGCCGTCGGGCCGGAACCGTCCCCGAGGAGGGCAGAAGCCATGCGCAGGGCGTACCGCCGTGCGGTTCGAGTCCGTCACACCGCCCAGCCACCGCGTGTGCGTGCGGTCGCCGCGTCCTTTCCACCGGACGCCCCCCCCGAGAGGCGCCGCCTCAGCGGACTCCTCGTTCGGCTCGCCATCCTGGTGCCGGCCGGCGGGGCCTTGTGTGCCGCGACGCGCGCCGGTGAACCTGGCCCCCCCACCACCGCAGTCGCACACGATATCGTTACGATCGGCCGTTCGGTCGAGGGGCGACCGATCCGCATGCACATCTTCGGCGACGGTCCCGACCGTATTCTGGTCCTGGCCGGCGTGCACGGAGACGAGCCGGCCGGAACCGCCGTCGCCGCCCGGCTCATCCGTGAGTTGCGGAGCCACCCCGAACTTTCGGCGGGGCACACCGTGGCAATCATCCCGGCGGTGAACCCCGACGGCCTGCGGCGACACAGCCGGGCCAACGCGCGCGGCGTCGACCTGAACCGCAACTTCCCCTCCTGCGATTGGCGGCCGGGTCGGCCGGGCGCGCTGAGCCACGGCCTCGCGCCGTGCAGCGAACCCGAAACGGCGGCCGTAGCGCGAGCCGTCGTGCTGATCGGTCCCGACCGCATCGTGGATATCCACTCGATCTCCGGCCGACGCGAGTGCAACAACTACGACGGTCCGGGCCAATCGCTGGCGGCGCTGATGAGCCGGGCCAACGGCTACCCGGTGGCCCCGCAGATCGGTTATCCCACGCCGGGCTGTCTGGGAAGCTGGACCGGAATCGACGACGGAATCCCCACCGTGACGCTCGAACTGCCGCGCGGCAGCGCCCCGGCACGTTGCTGGGCACAGAACCAGGCGGCGCTGGTCGCGTTCGTGCGGGCCCCTTCCGCAGCCGGTTGCGCCCCCGAATCAGCCGCGTTCGCCGCTCGATCCCCGCAGCCGGCCCGCTGAAATCCATCACCGCCGCCGACGCAGCGCGTCAGCGCGGGCCGCGCGTGTCGCCCGGCGCCGCCCGGCGGGCCTCCGCGGTCGGCAGGCGGATGATGAACTCCGCCCCGCCGCCGGCAGCCGGCCGGTACTCGATGCTCCCGCCCAGCTCGTTGATGTTCTTCCGCGCGACGGCCAGCCCCAGTCCCGTGCCGCCGTGGCCCTTCGTCGAGTGGAACGGCTCGAAGATGCGCGGCACCTGATCGGGCGGGACGCCGGGCCCGTTGTCGGTGACCGAAATCACCACGCGGCGGCGTTCGAAGTCTCCCTCGGTCGTGATGCGAATCGCGCCGCTGCCGCGCGGCACGGCCTCGAGCGCGTTGCCCACGAGGTTGAGCACGGCCTGGTGCAGCCCGTCGTAGTCCAGCGGGATCGGCGGCGCCGCCGGGTCGTGCTGCGTTTCGATGCGCACGTCGAGGTCTTCGGCCTGGTCGCGCACGAGCGCCACCACGTCATCGACGACCTTGCTGACGAACATGGTTTCGAGCTGCGGGTCGCGGCGTTTGCTGAACGCCAGCATGTTGAGCATCAGGCTGTAGACCTTGTCGAGGTTGCGGTCGAGGATGCGCCAACCGCGGGTGGTCACGGCGAAGTCGCGCCGGTCGAGCCCGCGTTTGACGATATCGCCGCCGGCCCGCATGCCCTGGAGGATGTTCTTGATCGAGTGCGACAGGTACGCCAGGGCCTCGCCGGTGGCCGCGAGTCGTTCGCGTTCGAGGTGGGCCTGCACGAGCCGGGCGTTTTCCAGCGCCAACCCGGCCTGGTACCCCAGCGCCGTGATCAGCCGCAGGTCGTATTCGTTATAGACGTATTGCTCCGCGGGGCAATCGAGGTGAATCACGCCCAGCACGTGCTCGCGGGCCTTGATCGGCGCGCAGATGATCGACCGCTCGGCCAGTTCTCGCACGCTGTCGCCGTCGCGGAACCGTTCGTCGTGGGGCGCGTCGGCGCACAGCACGCCCTCATGCGTACCGGCGACGTGGTCTACGATGCTGCGCGAGGCGATGATGGCATTCCGGGTCGCCTCGGCCCGGGCCTTGCGATCGCGGAAGCGCACGACCTCCGGCAGCATCTCGCCGCTTTCCTCGTCGCGGATCAGGATCACGCCGCGTTCGGCCGGGACTTCTTCGAAGATGATGTCCATCACGCGGTGCAGCAACTGGTCGGGCGTCAGGAACGTCCCGATCACGTCGGTCAGTTCGCGAACCGCTTTCCACGACTTGACCGCGTAGGTCGTGTCCGGCGTCGGAAGGACCACGCTGTCTTCCGACGAGGGCACCCGCGCCACCACCGGCGGTTCGGCGGCCTCGGTTTCGCCCGCGTCGAGTCGCACGAGGTCGGGCGGAATTCCTTCGCCGGAAAGGTGTTCGATCGACTCCCTGGAAAGGTACGTCAGCAGCGTGTCGCCGAGCTGGATGCGGTCGCCGTTCTTGAGGCGGGTGGTATCCTGGATGCGCACGCCGTTGACGAACGTGCCGTTGGCGCTGTTCAGGTCGCGGATCGACCAGGTGCCGTCTTCGCGGCGCAGCTCGGCGTGTCGCCGGCTGACCAGCGCGTCGGTCAGCGGAACCTGGTCGCTGCCGCGCCCGATCAGCGCGACATCGTCGTTGATCTGGAACGTGCGGCCCTTGTCGGGGCCCTGGAGCACGTAGAGTTCCGCCACGGTGTAGCCTCGTTCTCCTGCTGAATCCGGCGAAATGGCGCCCGCCGACAACGTGAACCGTGCACCCAGCGAGCGTAACGAACGACCGCCCCCTCGTGGCGGCCCGCTCGCTTTCCCCTCCTCCCCACGCGGGTTGCCGTTACGTAATCATAGACGGTTTTCGCGATCGGCCGCCACCCGCGCCGCCGATATGTGCTGGAAAAAGCCAAAAACGCTCCCGGTACCGGCCGAAGCCCCGCCGTCAGTCCAGAAAAGTCGTCTCCATGTACCGGGCCGCGACCGGAAAAAGCCGCGCCGCTCGTTCGTAGTCCACTTCCATCGTCCGGAACGGCTGGGGCAGTACCAACCGCGAGCGCGCCTGGGTCCGCGGGTTGAGCGGTATCTGCCCCGACGGACCGCGAGCCAGACGGGCTTCGACCGCGGGCGAGAGCAGGTAGTCGATCAGCCGCCGCGCGGTGTCCGGGTGGGGCGCCCCCCTGACGACCGCGAGCGTGTTGGGCAACAGCAATGTTCCCATTTCATCGGGGCCGCTGTCCGGGAACAGGATGCGCACGGGTTTGCCCGCGTCGAGCTCGATCAGGGCGTCGTCCGTGTCGGTCAGCGCGATTGCCAGCAGCCCCGCACCCACCTGTTCGGCACAGGCCTTGTTTCCACCCAGCACGCGAACTTCGTTGCGTTTCATCGCGTCAAGGAGCTGCTTGGCCGCGGGCGGACCGAGTCGGGCGAACAGGCAGGCCACATGGGTCGCGGTCGTCCCGAACAGCGGCTTGGCGATCCCTGCGCGACCGCGCCAGCGCGGGTCCGCCAGATCGCGGATCGACCGCGGCATCTGGTCCGGCGTGACCTGCTGCGTGTTGGCGATCAGCACGCGGGCCCGGGCGGCAAACCCGTACCACATGCGCGCCGCGTCGCGGTATGCCGGCGGGTAATCCGCGGCGTGGGGTGGATCGCAAGGCTCGAGCAGGCCGGCGTGTTTGAGCCGCAGCGTGTTGAGGATCTCGTTGTTCCAGAACACGTCGCAGCGCGGCCGGTCGGCCTCGGCCTCGATGCGGTTGACCAGGCCGACCGTCTTGGTCGATTCCGTGTCGTACAGCGCCCGAACGCGGATGCCCGTGGCTCGCTCGAACGCTCCCAGGATCGGTTCGGCGAACGCGCGGTCCAGGGCCACGTAGACAACGACCTCGGGCTGCCGCGGGCGCGTCGTGTCGCGGCACCCTCCCACCGACGCGATCAGCGCCGCCGCGGCCACCAGTCGCCAGACGCCCTTGCGAGTCATGGCGGCCATGGTACCGCAAAGTCCCCGCGGCGCGGGTTCTTCTCCTCTCACGCCGCTTCCCGACGCGCACGGCGAATCAGCCCGACCAGCCCAAGCCACATCAGAGCGACGTATCCTGCGGACAACAGCGCCAGGACCGCCAGGTTGCTGTCCACGCGGGCATGCATGGCGGCGAACGCCGTCACCGCGGCGGTGTCCCATCCGGGCGGCACGACGAACTTGGTCGCCCCCACGTCGGCAAAACAGAGCACCATGACGATCAGCCACGCGGCCCAGGCGTGCCCGCCCGCCGCGGGCCAGTACACTGCCCGCTGCACCGTCGCCCACGCCGCCCCGTCGACCCGGGCCGCGTCTTCCAGTTCGCGCGGCACCCGCTGCACGCCCGCCGCCACCAGCAGTACACCAACCGCCAGGAACCGCACGAGGTACGCATAGACGATCAGCGCCGGCGAATCGTACACCCGCCCCAGCCAACCGGGGCGGTCGCAGAGCTCGATCAGGCTGATGCCCGCGACCGGCGCCGGCAGGGCCAGCGTCAGTACCACCAGCGCCCCCACGATCACCCGCAACCGCCCCCCACGCAGCAGGGTCCACGCCAGCCCCACCGAGACGGCGACCGTTACCGTTGCCGCCAACCCGGCGACCAGCACCGACCGGAGCAGCACCGGCTGAAGTGCGAACGCACGCTCGAAGAAACGCCCCGGCGAGCCGATCTTGCCCAGGAGCGTCGCCGCCGGCAGCGCAAGTGCCGGAAGCAGCACGCCCGCCAGCCCCACGAGTACGATCCCCCCGGCGCGGCCGAGCGCCATACGCCGGGCGGGCACACCACGGGCTGCGGGCGTCAGGCGCCCCCACACGCCAAGACGGCGTTGCACCCACAGCATCGCCACGCCCAGCACGATCGCCAGCGGCATGCCGGTCAGGATCGGGCCGGCCGTCCGGCGGTGGAGGACATACTGGGTGTGCGTCTCTTCCGCGAACGTTCGTACGCACAGCAGATCGGGAATCGTGAAATCGGTGGCCACGAGCAGGATCAGCAGGAAGGCGAGCCCGGCGAACCCCCAGACGGACTGTGGAACCGTCACCAGTCGCAGCACCTTCGCGGCGCGCGCGTCGAGCAGGGCGGCCTCCCCCAGCTCCCGATCGACGCCGCGAAACGTGACGCCCAGAACGATCGTCGCCAGTGGAATGTAGAACAGCCCGTACAGTACGCCGCAAGCCACCGTCGAGCCCGCCAGTCGGGCTGCCGGCACCCACGCAAATGCGAAGATGGCCGAAATGTAGATCGGAACGCAAGCCCCCAGGACCACCAGGAACACGAGCAGACGCCGGCCGGGCAGATCGGTCCGGGACAGCAGGAACCCCAGCACCGTGCCGCCGCCGGTCGCAACCACCAGCGCCACCGCGCAGACCTGCGCGGTGCTCGCGAGCAGGCCGGGCCAGCGGTCCAGCATACCGGAAACGCCTTCGCTGCCGGCCGCAACCGTCCTCAGCGAAGTAGCGAGCGCCCACACCGGCACCACCAGCACGAGCGCGGCAACTGCGGCGTGTCCCACCACCACCAGAAGCGACACCGCCGCCTGCGTGGAGGAATTGCGTGCGGACATCATCCGCTCGGGCGGAAACCGGCTGGCGCCATCAGGACTTCCCCGCCTGTTCGACCGCGAGCACGACGCGCACCAGCTCGACCGCCGAGTGTACGCCCATCTTGCTCATCACATGTTTGCGGTGCACTTCAACGGTCTTCTCGCTGACGCACAGCATCGCCGCGATCTGCTTGTTGGGCCGCCCCTCCACGATCAGGTCCATCACTTCGCGTTCGCGGCGGGTCAGGTTGGCAAGGCGGTCGCGGACCGACTGCTGCGCCGCCGCGTGGGCCCGCTGCCGGGCGTCGTCCTCGATCGCCTGGCGGATCCGATCGAGCAGGAGCTGGTCGCGCACCGGCTTCTGGAGGAAGTCGATGGCGCCGCGCTTGACCGATTCGACGGCCATCGGTACATCACCGTGCCCCGTGAGAAAAATGACCGGGATATCGAAACCGCGTTCGACCAGAATGCGGTGCAGCTCGAGCCCGCTCATCTGACGCATGCGTACATCGAGCAGCAGCACGCCCGGACGGCGCGGATCGAACGCTTCCAGGTAACTCTCGGCGTCATGATAAGACTCGACGGTGAACCCATCCGACTCGAGCAGCCAGCGCAGCGCTTCGCAGAAGTCCTCATCATCATCGACGACAAAAACGGTCGGCTCAACACTCATGAACACCTCGCGACTTGGCGGCGGGGAGCGTGAATTCCAGCGTCGCACCGCGGTCCGGATTGGACACCGCGCGGACCTGGCCGCCGTGGGCCTCGATAATCGACCGGCAAATCGCCAGCCCCATGCCCATCCCGCCCGGTTTGGTTGTGAAAAACGGATCGAATAAATGCGCTTGGGCCTCGGCCGACAGGCCGCAGCCACAGTCCCGGACCAGGCACCGAACCCGGTCGGAGCCCAGCCTTTCCGTACGAATCACGATTCGCCGTTCCTGCGCATCCAGATGCGCCACGGCGTCGGTCGCGTTCGAGAGAAGATTCAGCAGAACCTGCTGCACCTGGATTTCGTCCGCCTCGACATTCGGAAGATCCCGCGCAAGATCGAGCGTGATAGCCACGTTGGTGCGAACCACGGTGTGTTCGAAGAACATCACCGACGTGCGGACGATCTCGTTCAGATCGACGGGGCGCATATCCAGCGTGCGTTTGCGCACGAATGCGCGCAACCGGCCGATCACGTCCACGGCCCGCTGCGCCTGTTCGGCGAGCTTGCCGATGACCTCGACGGCCTGCGCCGAATCGAGCGTTCCCGCCTGAAGCCGGCGGATGCAGCCGCGGGCGTAGTAGAGGATCGCCCCCAGGGGCTGGTTGATCTCGTGCGCCAACCCGCTGGCCATCTCGCCGACGGTCGCCAGCCGCGCCACGTGGGCCAGTTGCTCGCAGCGGTCGCGGGCTTCCTGCTCGGCGCGCCGGCGGGCGGTCACGTCGCGCCCCACGGCCTGGTATTCCGTGAGATTGCCCTGGTCGTCGAACAGCGCCCGAAACAACCACTGAATCAACAGTTCCTGGCCGTCCGGCGATCTTACGGCCGTTTCACAACTGTACACCGGCTGCTGCGGCGTCAGCGCATCGAGCTCGTGCACGGCCTGCGCGCAGCAATCAGGCGAAATCAGCTCGGCTACGGAACGCCCGATCAGCTTCTCCGAGGAGACGTGCAGCGCCTTGCCACAGGCCGCGTTGGCGAAGGTGATACGGCCATCGGGATCGAAGCGGCACACGAGCTCGGTCTGGTCGTCCACGATCGTGCGATAGCGCGCCTCGCTGATGCGCAGGGCACGCTCGGCGTCTTTCTGGGCCGTGATGTCGATCGAGGTGGCCGCCATGAACTGCGGCCGGCCGTCCGCGTCGCGCAGCAACGTGCCGGTCATCAGCGTGGGGAACACCGAGCCATCGCGGCGCTTGTGCCACACTTCCACCGCCCCGTACACCCCCAGCTCCAGCAGCCGCTGCGTGAGCGTGTTGACGTATTCCATCTGTTCATCGGTGTGCAGTACCGACAGGTGCATCCCGATGAGCTCGTCCCGCTGCCACCCGTGTTGCCGGGCAAAGGCCTCGTTGACATAGAACACCGTGCCGTCGGGCAGCGCCAACGCGGCGCCGTACGCGGCCGTGTCCGCGACCGCCTTGAACAGGCGCACCTCCTGCTCGGCGTGGTCGCGCTGAATCGCGGCCCCGAGCGTCTCGGCCGCTGCGCAGAGCGCTTCGATCTCCGCGTTGGACCACTCGCGCCGGTGCCGGGTTTCGTCGAACCCCAGGAAGCCCCACCACTCGTCCCCGATGAACACGGGAACCACGAGAATCGATACGATGCCCTGAGCGCTCAGGATCGAGCGCACCGGCTCTTCGAAATCGGCAACGTGGCCCGCGATGATGCCCTCGCTCGCAAGCGTGCGCACCCACGATTCGAACCCCGCGGCGATCCAATCCACGTTCCGCAGCGCGGGATTGTCGATCTGGGGGGCGACCCCGGGCCGCACCCACTCGTTGCGCTGGCTGGTCAGCAACCGACCGTCCGGTGCCACGTGGTTCTCGAACAGGTACGTCCGGCACACGTCGGCCGCCACCCCGAGCCGTTCGAGCACGACGTCCACGTTCTTGCGCCAACCGGGATGCCGCAGAAACCGCTCGCCGGCGAAGCGAACGGCCTCCAGAATCGCCACCCGCAAGCGGGCCTGCTCTTCGGCGTCCTTGCGCGCCGTGATGTCCCGCCCGACGCCCTGAATCTCCACGATGCGGCCGGCGGCGTCACGGATCGCGTAGTCCTCCCACGCCAGCCAGCGCCAGCCGGTCGCCGTCTTGGCACGCTGCTCGACATAGATGCGGTAGGGAGCGTGCCGCAGGTGCTCCATCTGCGCCAGCGTTTCCGGCAGGTCGTCGGGGTGCACCAGCGGCTGAAACCGATGGCCCAGCAGTTCTTCGCGCCGTTTGCCGAACATCCGGCAGTAGGCCTCATTGACATACGTGAAGCGGCCTTCGGAATCGACGCGCACGATCAGGTCGCGTTGCGACTCGACCAGTCCCCGGTAGCGTTCCTCACTCTCGCGCAGTTCGGCCGTGCGCTCCTCCACGCGCTTTTCCAGCAGGTCGCGGGCCTGCGCCAGGGCGTGCCGAGCCTCCTCGCGCTGGGTCACGTCCAGCCCGATCGCCAGGGTTCCGACGACGTTGCCGTCCGTGTCGAACTGAAGGCGATCGGACCACTCGATCACGCGCCTGCGACCATCGGCCGCAACAATCGGATACGTGCGGCTGACGACTTTCCGGGACGCGATGGCACGTTCGTATGCCGCCCGGGCCTCGTCGCGCACGTCCTCGGGGACGGTGAGCTCGAACCAGTCGTCGCCGCGCACGTCGTCCAGTCGCCGTCCGACGAGCTCTTCCGTGTACCGATTGTACTGAACGATGGCGCCGTGCCGGTCGAGCAACAGCACCACCGCCTGGGCCGTGTCGAGCAGGCCCTTCGCAAAGTCCCGCTGGCGGCGAAGCTCCCGCTCGGTCGCGCGCCGGGCCTTGATCTCCCGGTGAACCCGTTGCGAGTGCTCCAGCAGCCGCTGATTGACCTGCTGTTGCGTCGCGTAGCTCTCGGCGTAAGCGGTCATCAGCGCAGACAACAACGGCTGCCCGCGCAGAATCGCGGCGTCCGCATCCTCTCCGCAGCCGCCGGCGCTGCCGTGGCAGACCTCGTGCAGACACACGATGTGCCCCGCTGCGATGAAGTCCGGCGAAACCCCCTCCGAGAACAACTTCCGCCCCAGTTCTGCCGCGCGGCGCAGCAGCGCCTCATCCCTCGCGCGGCAGAAGTCGCGCAGCAATTCGGAGTACGCGTCCGTCCAGGGTTCGGCGATGGTCCGCGGCCGATCGGTCATGCGTTTTCCGCAGGAGAACACTCCACTGTCGAAGCGCGAATGATCGCCTCGAAGCTCTCGCATCCCCCCGCCACCAGAAACCGCCGTCAACCGAAGTGCGCGATTCCCTGCCTAACATTGTACCGCACAACCACGGATGTTGCTAAGAAAACAATGTCCCCGCCCTCCCCCGCGGCACAGCGCTGCGACGGATTTCGTGCTGGCGCAACGACCGCGCAGGGATGACCCGACCGCGCGCACAAACACCCGGAAATTATCTCCCCTCTTCATAACCTCAGCGAGCGCAAACGCTACCACGATTATTGACAGGCAGGTGACAACACTGCAACACGGGTGCGTTTTTGACGCCGTCTGCCGCCGGTACTAAGGTGAAACCCGACGTCCAGCAACGAGCGCCGGCAGCGCGGGCAATCACCGCGTGCCTGTGGTGTTGCCTCGGCCCCGGACGACGTTCCGGGCTGTCTGCGCGCAGAAAAGGGAGTATCGCGGTGGCTTTCGCATCCGGACCCGTTTCGTACCAGCGGTTCTTCGTCACCGGTTCGATCCCGGCCGACGTGACCGACGAAGTGGTCAAGTCGTTCCAGGACCACGCCTTCGGCCGGCTCGCGCCGACGCCGGACGACGTGCAGATCGGCTGGGTGGGGCCGCGGCACCTGTTCGAGACGGAGATCGTGGCGGAGCACATCGCGTGGGGGCGTTTTGTTCACCTGGCCGTGCGCGTGGACCGCCTCGCCGCCCCGCCCAACGTGGTGCGCAGCTACGTGCGGATGGAGGAGGAAGCGGCGCTGAAGGCCAGCGGACGCGAGTACCTCAGCCGCACCGAGCGCCGCCGGGCCAGGGAGGCCGCCGCCCTGCGGGCCGAGGAGGAGGCCCGTTCGGGCGGCTTTCGGCGGATGAACTCCTACCCCGTGCTGATCGACCTGGAGGGGGCGACCGTCTACGTGGGCGGTCTGGGGGCCAAACTCGGCGAGCACGTGATGAAGCTGTTCTCCGACACGTTCGGGCGCGCGCTCGAACCGGCCGACGCCGAGCACGCCGCCACGCGGCTGATGCTCGCGAGCCGCAACGCGCGGGCCCTCGAACACCTGCGGCCGTCGCACCTGGTCGATCCGCCCGAGGGCTACGCCGAGCCGACGACCGACTTCGCGGCGCTCGACCTGAACTTTCTGGGGCGGGAGCTGCTCACGTGGCTCTGGTTCCGCACCGACACCGAGGAGGGGCCGCTCAGGTTGCGCGACGGCGGCGAGATCACGGTGATGCTCGACCGCACGCTGCGGCTCAAGTGCGACTACGGGCTGAGCGGGACCGATGTCATCACCGCCGACGGCCCGACCAGTCTGCCCGAGGCCCGGGCCGCGCTCCGGACCGGCAAGCAGCCGACCAAGGCCGGGCTGATCCTGGGCGGCCCGCTGGGCGAGTTTCGGCTCACGCTCGATGCGCTGCGAATGGCGGTTTCCGGGCTGAT
>CAYRXN010000151.1:0-19553 GCA_964428275.1 uncultured Planctomycetales bacterium
TCCGCGGTCCGCACGGTCACGCCACGGCTCGTCGTCGCGTGTCCGTCGTACTCGAACACCACCGCCGGCGGCCGACCGACACCGCGGGGCGCACTGGCGTGAAGGTTGTTGCCGACCATCACACGCCGGGCGCGCAGCACGCGCAACATGTCCTCCACGTACGTCCCGGCCCGGGCGTGCTCCAGCGCCTCGCGGCAGATCAGCGCTCGCGGCGTGAAGCCGAGCGTCTCCGTCGCGGGCAAACCCGGCGCATCGTGCATCAGGATCGTCACGCCCTGGTCGTTCATCGCGGTGTACACGCCGATCGTCCCGGGCCAGCCGATACCGATCCAACTCGCCGCGCCGCCGTGTCCCCGCCGCACGAAGATGAGCTGGGCCTTTTTCATGCTGGCGGTGGAAGGAAAATCGAGGTTGCGGGCCGTGAGCGTCCCGCCGTCGCCGCTGAGCGGCCCCCAGACCGAGCACGTCGAGCAGAGCAGCCCGTACCAGTCGGCCAGCGCGTTGGCGGCCATGAGGTCGTCCACACGCAGCGGGCGTTCGAGCACACCGGAGCGCACGCCCGCGGCGCCCAGCCGGTCGTGCATGCCGCGCAACATCGCCTCCAACTCTTTCCGGGCCGCCGCCGGCCAGGCGAATTGCCGGCGGACGGTCGGCAAGAGCAACGTTTCGTAGGGCACCCGGCCGCCCGTGACGTGCTCATCGAGCACGTACTCGTCGATCAGGCGCAGGACCTGGGGAGCCAGCAGATAGCCGTGGGCATATCCGGCCTGGGCGGGGCTGCCCCAAAGCTCCAGGACCGGCAGCCCGTGCGTGCGCGTCAGCCGCCCGCAAAGCCGCGCCGGCTGGGAAGCGGTCACGCGAAGATCGCCGGGTTCGGCGGCAGGTGCGCCCCACGCCGCGCGCCAGCAGATTGCGGCAAGCAGCGCCGCGCGGCGCCAACGGGATACGCGATGACCCAAGACCGGACTCCTTTTTCTCAGCGATTCTGCCAGCGGCCTTTGGTAAAGCCGCGGCAACCCCGTACAATCTTAGCCGCCCGGGGTGGCCCCCGAAACCTGCTCGCCGGCCGCCCCAGCCGGCTTCGATTCTCAAGGCACGCGCGACCTCCGCGAGGGTAACCGCGCTGCTCCACCTGCGAGGGAGTACATCACAACATGGCGATGGAGCTGTCTGACGATCACCGCCTGATGGTGGAAACAGTGCGCGATTACGCCCGGGCCGAGCTGGCGCCCCAGGACATCGAGTGGGATCGCTCGGAGAGCTCCTGCTGTGCCGCGCTCGGATCGCTGTACGAAATGGGCCTGATGAGCATGCGCATCCCGGAAGACCACGGGGGGCTCGACCTGCCCACGACGTGCTACGCCCGGATCATCCGCGAACTGGCCTACGCTTCGCCGAGCGTCGCCGTGACGATCGCGGTGCACAGCATGGTCTGCGAGGTGGTCCAGCACTTCGCCAGCGCCCACGTGCGCGACGACATCCTGCCCACGCTCGCCACGCCGGGGAACCTGGCCGCGTTCGCGATCTCCGAGCCCGACGCCGGCTCCGACCCCGGATCGGCCAAGACCCGCGCCGAGCGGGTCGAGGGCGGCTGGAAGCTCTCGGGCGCGAAGATGTGGGTCACCAACGGCATCACCGGCCGCTGGTTCGTCGTCCTGGCCCGCATGGCCGACGGCGAACACGCCGGCGCGCTGAGCATGTTCCTCATGGACGCCGAGTCCGAAGGCCTCCAGCGCAACATCATCCACGGCAAGATGGGGCTGCGGGCGTCCGAAACGGCGGAAATGAGCCTCGACAACGTCTTCATCCCCGAAGACAACCTGCTCGGCAAGCCCGGCTGGGGACTGCGCATCGCGCTTTCGGCGCTCGACGGCGGGCGGATCGGCATCTCTTCGCAGGCCGCCGGCATCGCCGCCGCCTGCCTCGACCTGATGGTCAGCTACGCCCGCGACCGCGAGCAGTTCGGCCGGCCGATCGCGGACTTCCAGGCCGTGCAAACCATGATCGCCGACAGCCAGACCGAGCTGATGGCCGCCGAACAGCTGATCGACAAGGCGACCTGGCTCAAGGACCAGGGACGCCCCTACTCGCAGGCGGCCTCGATGGCCAAGCTCTACGCGACCGAGGCCGCCGGCCGGGTGGCCGACCGCGGCGTACAGATCCACGGCGGCTACGGCTACTGCAACGAGTTCCGCATCGAACAACTCTACCGCGACGTCCGCGTCACCCGGATCTACGAGGGCACGAGCGAGATTCAACGGATCGTGATCGCGCGGAACCTGCTCGCGGAAGACTAGAACCTGTCCCAGGCCGATCCGGGCACCCCGGCACCGGGTATGCTCGTTCACACTCGAACTCATGGAAGAACAACCCGATTCGCCGGCACGGCGCATACCCGGTCTGCCACGCAATCCCGAGGGCAGGCGGCCGGCGAGAGACTCCCCCACCGACACGCACCCGCGCGCGAACGGGCCAGGCTCGCGGAGACGGGCAGCCCGCCCCCGTCTTGCCACAACGACGGGCACGATCGGGCCGCCGCGGGGCGGCGGTGTCAGTTTGGCACGCCCCGTCCGCAGACCGCCCGAGCCCTTTGCCACGTAACATTTGCTCGTTCCGTCACTTATCGGAGGACTTCCGATAAGGGCCTGACTGGCATGGCCGTTGCTGCGCCGCCGTTACGGAACCCAATCGGCGGCGCCCCGGGTGCGTCCCGACGCAGCCGGCTGCCAGCGGGCGGACCGACCGCCGAGGCGGGGGGACCGCAGGGGAACCTTGGCGGGGCCGCGAGGTTGGAACCGACCGGGACGATTCTCGTACATCTCGACGGGCGGGCTGACCGTCGGCACCGGGCCGCCGCCGACGCCGGAACGATTCGGGAGGTGTCAGAATCATGCGTATTGCCCAGGTTTCTCCGCTGTACGAAAGCGTGCCTCCGCAGCGGTACGGGGGCACCGAGCGTGTCGTTTCCTATCTCACCGAGGAGTTGGTTCGCCGGGGACACGACGTGACGCTGTACGCCAGCGGCGACTCGCAAACCGCCGCCGAGCTGGTCCCGATCGTGCCGCGGGCGCTGCGACTCGACGGAACAACCACGGTACCAACCGTTTATGAAACGTTGCTGCTGGAGCGCGTCCTGGCCGACGCCGACCGGTACGATGTCATCCACTTTCACACCGACCACCTGCACTACCCGCTCGCGCGGCGGCTGGACACGCCGACGCTGACGACGCTCCACGGGCGGCTCGACCTGCCCGAACTGCGCCCGCTGTACGCGGAGTTTGACGACGTGCCGGTGGTCTCGATCTCGGACGCCCAGCGCCGCCCGGTGCGGGGCGCCAACTGGCTGGCGACGGTGTACCACGGTCTGCCGCGCGACCTGTATACGTTCCACCCGCGAGCCGAAGACTATTTCGCGTTCGTCGGGCGCATCTCGCCCGAGAAGCGCGTGGACCGGGCGATCGAGATCGCGACGCGCCTGGGCGTTCCGCTGCGGATCGCCGCGAAGGTGGACAAGGCCGACCGCGCGTACTACGAGCAGAAGATTCGCCCCCTGCTCGACCACCCGCTGGTAGACTTCGTGGGTGAGATCGACGACGGCGCGAAGGACGATTTCCTCGGCCGGGCGCGGGCGCTGCTGTTCCCGATCGACTGGCCCGAGCCGTTCGGGCTGGTGATGATCGAGGCGATGGCGTGCGGAACGCCGGTGGTCGCCTGGCGCAACGGCTCGACGCCGGAGGTGATCGACGACGCCGTAACCGGTTTCGTCGTGCAGAGCCTCGACCAGGCGGTGGAGGCGGCCCGGCGCATCGGCGAGCTGGATCGGCGGCGCTGCCGGGAGACGTTCGAGCGGCGGTTCAGCGTCGAGCGCATGGCCGACGACTATCTGCGGGCGTATCGGCGTCTCCAGGTCGCGGCGCCGAGCCGGTCGCTTGCGGGAGTGGAGGCCTATGCCTGATTCGCCGGCGATCGGCGCCGAGTACGCGGTGGTGGCCCGGTCCGCGCGGCCGGGCCCGCTGCCGTTCGTGCTCAAGAGCAACGAGACGTTCGCGGTCTTCGACGCGTTCGGCGACATTCGCACGGAGGGCAGCCCCGAGCAGGGTGTCTATCACGCCGGCACGCGGCACGTCTCGCGGCTGGAACTGCACCTGTGGGGCCGGCGGCCGCTGTTGCTGAGCTCGACCGTCCGCGACGACAACACGCAGCTCAAGGTCCACCTGACCAACCCGGACGTCACCAGCGCGGTGCCTGCGCCGATCGCGCGCGGGCTCCTGTATATCGAGCGGTCCACGGTGCTCTCGGACGCGGGCTGCTGCCAGCGGATCAGGATTCGCAGTTATGCCGATGATCCGGTCGAGATCCCGCTGGCGCTGGTGGTGGCGGCGGACTTCCGCGACGTGTTCGAGATTCGCGGGATGCAGCGGCCGCGCCGGGGCCGGCTGCACGACCCGCGTTTCGAGCCCGACGGCGTCGAGTTCGGCTACACGGGACTCGACGAGATCGAGCGCCGCACCCGCCTGCGGATCGAGCCGCCGCCGCTGAGCTGCCGGCCGGACGGAATCGCGCTGACGCTGTGCATCACGCCGCGCGGCTCGGCGGAGCTGTTCTTCTCGCTGGCGTTCGCCGGCGAAACGGCGTCCTCCGGGCAGGCGCGCTGCACCGACGGTCCGCTGCCCGAGGTCTTCCGCTCGTGGCGCGGTCGGGCGGCGCGGCTGGTCGGAGCGGCCCGCGCGCAGGCCTGCCACGTCTCGACCTCGAACGAACAGTTCAACGACTGGCTCGAACGCTCCTACTTCGACGTGCACATGCTCGTGACGCAGACCGAACACGGGCACTACCCCTATGCGGGTATCCCCTGGTACAGCGCTCCGTTCGGGCGCGACGGGCTGATCACGGCGCTCCAGCACTTGTGGATCGAGCCGGCGCTGGCCCGCGGCGTGCTCTCGTTCCTCGCCGACACCCAGGCCGGCGACTTCATCCCCGAGCGCGACGCCCAGCCGGGCAAGATCCTCCACGAAACGCGCCACGGCGAGATGGCCAACCTCGGCGAGGCGCCGTTCGACCGCTATTACGGCAGCGTCGATGCCACCCCGCTGTTCGTCTGCACCGCCGGCGCGTATCACCGGCGCACCGGCGACACGGCCTTCATCGACCGCATCTGGCCGCACATCGAGCGGGCGCTGGCCTGGATCGACCGATACGGCGACCAGGACGGCGACGGGTACGTCGAGTACACGGCCTCGGCCACCGGACTGAAGAACCAGGGCTGGAAAGACTCCGGCGATTCGGTCTTCCACGAGGACGGATCGGAAGCGACCGGGCCGATCGCGTTGTGCGAGGTCCAGGCCTACGTCTACGCCGCCAAGCGGGCCGCGGCCGATCTGGCGTTCGCCCGCGGCGACACCGGGCTGGCCTACGAACTCCAGCGCCAGGCCCAGGAGCTGCGCGAGCGTTTCGAACGCGACTTCTGGTGCGAGGATCTCGACACGTACGTGCTCGCGCTCGACGGCGACAAGCGCCCCTGCCGGGTCCGCACGTCGAACGCCGGCCACGTGCTCTGGGCCGGGCTGGCTTCGCGCGAGCACGCGGCCCGCGTGGTGCGCACGCTGCTCGAACCCACGTCGTACTCGGGCTGGGGAATCCGCACGGCGGACGAAACCGCCGCCCGCTACAACCCGATCTCGTACCACAACGGCTCGGTCTGGCCGCACGACAACGCGCTGATCGCGGCCGGGTTCGCCCGCTACGGCCACAACCACGCGGCGCTGCGCGTCCTGCGCGGCATGTTCGACGCGTGCCTGTTCATGCCCATGCACCGGCTGCCCGAGCTGTTCTGCGGGTTCGCGCGGACCGCCGGCGAGGGCCCGACCCTCTACCCGGTGGCCTGCCTGCCCCAGGCGTGGGCCAGCGGCGCGGTGTTCCTGCTGCTCCAGGCGTGTCTCGGGCTGCGCTGCCGCGTGGACGGCGACGGCGGCCGCAAGGTCGTCGAGCTCCACCGGCCCGTACTGCCGCCGTACCTCGACGACCTCACGATCGAGCACCTGCGGTTCGGCGACGACTGGGTCGACCTGACGCTGCACCGCTACGAACAGGACGTGGGCGTGGACGTCCGCCGCCGGGCGGGCAAGATCGACGTGCTGATCGTAAAATGAGGCGTGGCGCGGCAATCAAAACGCCCCCGGGGCAGTCTCCCACCCCACCACCAGCCGCCAGACCGGCACGATGTGGCGGGACGCGTTTTTGGGCGTTCCCGGTCACCTGGGAACGTCTATCATGAGGTGGGGAACATCGGCGGCGCGGCCGAACAGGAGAAGCGGGTTTCCATGCAGATCATCCAGCGAACCGGACCGGCAGATACGGGCGGCGGTCTTCTGGCCGCAGTGGTAGTGGCGTGGCTGGCGACCTCGGCAGTCCCGGCGCCGGCACAAGTTACACACGTCAACGGCACGGTCGCCGCGTGGGGGGCGGTGGCGCCGGAATCCCCCGCGCGGCCGCCCGACCCCGAATTATCGGTCGAGATCGGCCCGGACAATTCCTACGTCGTACTGGAAAACAGCGTCCTGCGGGTCGAGTACCTGCCCTTTTTCGCGGATTTCGACCAGTTTGCCATCCGCCACTTCACGATCAAGACCGGCGGCGCAGGTGATCAGGTGTGTGGTTGCGGCCAGCACTACTACATCGACGCCGACGCGGGTCGCGGGGTGCTGGCCGACGCGTGGATCGCGCAGGACGACGACCAGCGCAAGACCGTTCACCTCGAGTGGTATCAGAACGGCAGCACCTCGCGGCGTATCATCCACGAAGTGTCGATCTTCCCGTGGGGATGCTTCCTTCGTGTCGATTACATCGATGTGAAGTACGGGACCAACCTCGTCGACCTGGGCACGCCCGGCGGGGTCATGAACGGCGCCCACGTCGCCTACGGGGCCGACCAGTGGGTACGCGGCTACGTCACGCACGACTACGCGCCCACCGTCGGCAGCTACTACAACCGCTACGGCCCCGACGGCGTGAATGATCCCGCCGACGGCGGTTCGCTCAACTACAACGACCATTTCATCGTCGGCGTCTACAACCCCGCCAACGGTGTCGGCTTCGGCCGGGTGGCGCCGATCGCCGACACGTCGATCCTCAAGCTGCTGCTGACCGAGAGCTCGCGCCGCGGGCTCGAATTGTTCCCCTACCCGTTCGGCCTCTCGCATCCGCCGTTTACCGGCTACATCTTCGGCGTCACCGGCGGCGGCGCGACCGAGCTGTTGAACCGGGGAATGATGCTCGCCGACACGCAACCGTAATCGAACCGGCCGGGCACAACCGCACGCGCGTCGGCTATCATGATCCGATCGTGATCGAAGACGCACCAACCCTGCTGGCGGTGGACCTGGGCCTGCGAACGGGGCTCGCGCTCTATCGGCCCGACGGCCGCCTCCAGCGTTACTGCTCCCACCACTACGGTACCCCGGCCCAACTGCGACGGGCGACGTACCACCTGCTCGCCGAACCCGCCAACCTCGCCTGGCTCGTGCTCGAAGGGGGCGGGCCGCTGGCCCACATCTGGCAGCGGCAGGCCCGGCGCGCCGGAATCTCCGTGATGATCGCCTCGGCCGAGGACTGGCGCGCCGCCCTGCTCTATCCGCGCAGCCAGCGCAGCGGACGCCGAGCCAAGCACAGCGCGGCGCAACTGGCGCGCAGGGTCATCGCATGGTCGGGCGCGGCCGCGCCGACCGCGCTGCGGCACGACGCGGCGGAGGCGATTCTGGTCGGACTGTGGGCGGTGGTGCAAGTCGGTTGGCTGGAAGAACTGCCGGCGGAACTGCGCCGTATCTGAGCGCAGGCGTCAGACTTCCATGATGTCCTTGGTCTTCTCCTCGACGAGCTTGTCGATCTGCTTGCAATACTCGTCGGTCAGCTCCTGCACCTTCTTTTCGCCGGTGTGCATCTCGTCTTCGGTGAGTTCCTTGGCCTTCTCCGCGGCGGCCAGGGCCTTGTTGGCGTCGCGCCGGGCGTTGCGCACGGCCACCTTCTGGGCCTCGGCGAGCTGCTTGACGTGCGCGACCAGCTGATTGCGGCGTTCGGTGGACAGCGGCGGTACCGGCAGGCGGATCATCTTGCCGTCGTTCTGCGGGTTGATGCCCAGCCCGCTCTTTTCGATCGCGCGCTCGATGTCCTTGAGCGTAGACGGGTCGAACGCCTTGATGACGATCGTATTCCCCTCGGCGACGCCGACGTTGGCCAACTCGCGAAGCGACATGGTCGAACCGTAGGACTCGACCTCGACCTTGAGATGGTCCACGAGTCCGGTCGAGGCCCGTCCCGTCCGCACGCCGCGCAGTTCCTGCTTGAGGAAATCCGCGGCCTTTTCCATGGCCTCTTCGGCTTCGAACAGGATCTCGTCCAGTGCCATCGCACGTACCTCCCGGCAGCGTTGCAAGGTTCACGAAAAGGTCAGAATAGCGGGCAACGCCAGGTCGCTCAAGCTGCGCCGGCGCCCCCCCGGCCGCGCCAACCCGCCGCGAAACCGCTGCAAGCGGGATCGGACCGACGGCCCCGAACCACGGCCCCGGCAGTGGCGCCTCCGCCGACGGGGACGAAGCGCCTACAATAATCGCAGGGGCGGCGCTGCGCCGCGGCGGGGGCGGGTCCGCCGCGCCGACTGCGGCTTGCGGAGAGGCTCATGGGCGACGAACGAATGCCGACCGGTGGTCCGCTCCCGCGCGGCGCGCCCGCGGAGCAGGAGCAGGCGTACGTCGAAGCGGCGCTCGAGCACACCCGCCGGCACTTCATGTTCGTCACGCTCGTGTACCGCCTGCTCATCGTCGTCGCCGCGGCGCTGGTCGTGCCGCTGGTGGTCGTGATCGGCGACCAGCTCGCGCCCGGCGGACTTCCGCGGGCGCTCGTTTTCGGCGCGGGCCTCGTCTGGATGATCGCGAGCATCGCCTGCCTGCTGGGCGTCTCGACCCGAACGATGATGCGCCGGCTCAACCGGCTGTTTGTCGCCCGTTACGTCGAACGCCGCAACAATCTTGCGCACAATCCGCTCGTCAACGCGTTGTTGCTGAGCGAAGACCGGCGGGCCACGCACGCCCGTCAGGCCGCGGCCCGCGACGCGGCGACCGTGTTGCACAATACCGCCGATCCGGCCGCGCCGGTGTCGATGCGCCACGCGGCCCTGCTGCTGGCCGGCGCCGCGGCCTTGTGGGTGGGGTTCGCGCTGGTAACGCCCAAACCGATCCTTCCCTCGCTCCAGCGGCTCTTCGGCGTTCGCCGGGCGGCGCCGACGGCCACAACGCTCGAGCTGCTCGCCCCGCGACCCGACCGCCCGGTTTACGCCGGCGAGCCGTTGCGCATCGAACTGGCCGTCTCCGGCCGGCCGGCCGAGAAGGTCACGTTCGCGCAGTTTCCCGCCGACGCCGCTGCGCCGGCGCTGACCAGCGAAATGAAACCCGGCATCGCCGAAGGCCCGCGGCGCCACTACGCGCTGCTGCTGGCCGGCTACGAGGTGTCCCGCGACTTCCGCTATCGCATCACCGCCGGCGACGCCGTGCTCGAAGGCCGCATCGACGTGCGGCCACGGGCCGACGTGCGGCGGCTGGAGATCGCCCTGACGCCGCCGGAATACATCGGCGCGGCCCCCCGCCGCACGACGGACCCCGACCTGCACGTCTGGTCCGGTACGCGGGCCACCTTCGACGTGCACGCCAACACGCCGATCGCCGATCCCGTTTTCGTCCTGCGCGGCGAGAGCGAAACCCGCACGCGCATGCGCGTGACCGCCGACGACCCCCGCCACGCCACGCTGACAACCACGCTGACACGCAGCGGCGACTACTGGATCGAGTTCGCCGACCGCGACGGCCGCCCCGGCGTCGATCCGGCCGTGCATCGGCTGATCGTGCGGACCGATCGGGCCCCCGCGCTCGAGATCGTCGCCCCCAGCCGCGACGAGGCCCCCGACGACGTCGCGGACGTGACGCACGTCGCCCAGATCCGCATCCGGGCCACCGACGACGTGCGGCTGGGCGCCGTCGAAATGGTGTGGGACGCCGGCGGGAAAACCACCCGGCGCAGCTTGCTCGCCGGCACGACCGATGCGCCCCGCCAGACATCCGTCGAGCTGGAGCTGGCCACCAGCGAGCTGCCCATCGAACCCGGACAGTCCGCGACCGTCTGGTTCGAGGCGCGCGACAACCGCGTCCTGCCCGACGGCCGCGCGGCCCCGCAGATCGCGACCACACGCAAACTCCGGCTGATCCGCTCGACGCCGCAGGTCGCCCGGGCCGACGACCCCGGCATCCGACCCGGCAACCCCGCCGACACGACCACCGAGGTCGCCGAGCCGGGCGCTCGGGTCGTGCGCCGCTCGCCGACCGATGACGCGGGCGAAAACGGGCAGTCCGTAACCGCCTCGAAACGGGGCGACCCCACCGGCGGGCTCTACAAACCCGCTTCCGGCAAAGGCGAAGCCACCGGCGATGAGGACGGCCCCACGATCGTCGATCCCAACCAGGTCGGCGACGAGCCCGGCGGCTCGACGGGCGACGGCGACCCCTCCGGCCCTGGGGCCGCGAGCGACGACCCCCACGCCGCCGCGCAGGACGGCGCCGCCGCGGAAGACTTCAAGCAGAAGCTCAGGAAGTTCATCGAAGAGCACGGCGACGAGGCCCGCCAGGTCCGCGCAGAACTCGGAGACGCCGAAAGACCCGAGGATTCGGCCGAGCGCCAGAAGCGCGCCGGCGGCGGAGGTGGCGGCGGCGCGCCGGGCGGTGCTGGTGACGGGCCGAGCGAAGACCAGCCGACGCCGCCCGGGTCCGACACCGCGGGCGCCGACCAGCCCGACCCGACGCCCACGCCGGCCCGGTCCGACCCGCAGGCCGAACCGAAGCCCGAACACAACGCGGGCGTCCCCTCGGCCGACGGCGGCGACTCGGCCCCGGGCTCCGACGACGCCGGCGATGCGCGGGAACCGGCCCAGTCCCCCCCTGCGCAGCAGAGCCCGCCCAGCCAGCCGCAGGATAACCCTGGCGCCGACCGCGGATCGTCCGAACCGACCCGAACCGGAGAGACGCCCCGGAACGCCGACCACGACCCCGGCGGCGCGCCCTCCGCCGGCGCGCAGGCGGGGTCGAACCAGCAAACCGGGCAGGATTCCGAGCCGGAAGAAAAAGCCGGCGACGCCTCCGACACCCAGCCGTCCGGCCGGGACGCCAGCCCGCGCAAGCCGGCCAACGAGTCGGCGACCCGATCCGACACACCCTCGAAACAGAAACAGTCGGCCAAGAGCGATTCCCAGGATTCCCGCCGGTCCGACGATGGTGACCGCGCGTCCCCGGCCGACGACCAGTCCGCGCAGCAACCCGCGGCCGGAAACCAGTCCCGGCAGGCGCCCCCCGCGGCCGGGAACCAGTCCGAGCCGGCGCCCCCGGCCGGCGAGGCCGCCGGCGAGGCCGCCGAGACACCAGACGGTCAGGACACTACGGCCGGAAAGCCCGACAGCGCCGCCGGCGCAGATCGCGAGCAGCCGGGCGCGAACCCTCTCAAGGGCGCCAGCGGCGCCGGCGAGGACGCGCGCGTCATTCCGATGGGGCCGGCGCGCGAGCCGGTCGCGGCCCCTGATTCGCCGCGTGCCGGCCAGCGTGAACCCGGCGAAGGCGACCTCGCCACCGAAGGCCGCAACGATCTGGTCGATACGCTCGAGCTGCTCGAACGGGCCGAGGAACTCACCGAAGAAGACCTCGACGCGACCGGCTGGCCGCCCGCCCGGCGGCAGGCATTCATCCGCGACCTCAAGCGTCTGCACGAATCCGCCCGGCGGGCCGGCGTGCTGGCCCAACTCAAGACGTGGGCGGCCGGTGGCCGACTGGGCTCGGCCGAAGTCTCCGCCGGGACCGGTCTGGCCGGCGGTCTGTCGCTGGGGGTCGGTCGGCGCGCGTCCGTCCGGGACCGCATCGCGCAGATCGCCCCGCCCCCGCAGCAGCGCATCGCTCCCGAGCTGCGGGCGGTCCTCGACGCCTACTACCGCGCGCTGGCCGCCAAGCGCAGGGAACCAGCAAGACCGAGTGCAAAGAAAACGAGCGGCGCCCCCACCGCGCCCTGAGCGCGGGACCAGCCGCCGCTGGCGCCATTCCGCGAACCTGCGCGAAGCGGGGGACCGCCAAGGTACGTCAGAATGGGGTCGGCTCGCCGCGCGGACCGGCAGGCGGCAGCGGCGGTGGCTGGGGAAGGTCGCCCCCCACGGGGACGAGCCCCTCGCTGGCTTCAACGTCCAGCTCGAAATCGCCACCCGGCGGGTCGGGGAGCTGGTCCAGCGCCGGCCCGCTGAATGCTTCCTCGTAGGGATCCCATTCGTACCGGGCAACCTCGACCACGCGCGCATCGCTCACCGACGGCGCACCGGGCGGAGCGGAGGCGGGTTGCGAGGCCGGGATACTCGACCGAGGCAGCACAAGGGCGAGATACCAATAGCCGTCTTCCTGACGAACCGCGAATCGACAGCCACGCAAGGCCTTGCCGACGAGCATGGTCACGATCTCGTCGCCAACCAACAGCACGCGCTTCGGCGTGAGGAGCAGGTGCGGAAAAAGATCGGCATCACGCGAGATGCACAAGACGGACGCTTCTTCCTCAGCGGCATCGGTCGGGATCGATACGGCCCCCGCCCTGTCGATCAGAATCGGTGCCGCCAGTCGCCATGCGTCGCCCGTGTCCCAGCCCAGCACCCAGAATACTTCGGATAACTTCACGACGCGCAGTCGCCCGAGGTTCGCCGGCGGCAAAGGATCAGGCAGGACCAGGGGCTGCGCTTCGCTCAGGCGAACCAGGCGCACGGCCGCACTCAGTCTCGCCGACTCGTCGGCCAAGTGCGCGAGCGCTTCCTCCCGCGACCAGCTTTGCGCTTCGGGCAGCAGGCGGACAGCCGGCCCCGTCGTGACCGGGGCAGGCGGCCCGGCCGGCCGGCTGGACGCGGGCGGGGCCGTCTTCGTGGGGGGACCGGCGGAGCGCGAACAGGATCCCGCCATCCCGACCAACGGCAAGAGCACGAGCGCGGCGAGCGGGAATCGAACGCAGACGTGCATGATGGAACTTCCTCGGCGGCGCTGCGCGAGCGCCCCCAACCAATCCGGCCTCGAAAAGAGCGACCCGTCTCATTATCCGGGCGAACCGCCGGCGGTCCAGCATCGAATCGACTGCCCGGATACGTCACTTCTCCTTGAGCGCCAGCGCCCCGTTCCAGTCGGGGCCGGGCGGCGTGGCACGCATCTCTTCGATCGCTTCGAGGTAGCGAACCGCCGCCAGGTCGTCGGGCCGTTGCCGATGGCAGACCTCGAACCGCGCGCGGGCCTGCTCCCACTCGCGCCGCATGAAACGCTCCGTCGCCTCGCCGAAACGCTCGGCGTAGGTTCGGCGCGCCTCGTCCACGTCGCCAACGCGGCCCAGCAGCTCGAAGATCGGCACGCTGCGCGTCTTGCCCTTGACCTGCACGCCGCCGAGCGGGCGGAAGACGAAGCCGTCGCCGGCCTGGTCGCGCGTGTCCCCGCTGACGAGCACCTGCGTACCGTAGAACTTGTTGGCCGATTCGAGCCGGGCGGCGACGTTGACCGAGTCGCCGATGCAGGTGTAGTCGTATTTCTGCTCGCTGCCGCAGGGACCGACCACGGCCTTGCCGGTCGCGATGCCGATCCGCAGCACGATCTCCTCGAACACCGTATCGCCGGCGGCGCGGCGCTGCCGCTTGAGCACGTCGAGGTCGGCGAGCAGATCGACCGCGGTTTCGCAGGCCCGCAGCGCGTGGTCGTCCTGGGGGTAGATCACGGGGTTCCAGAAGGCGAAGATGCCGTCGCCGATGAACTTGTTGACCATCGCCTCGTGGCGCAACATCACCTCGGTGAACCGCCCGAGGCAGACGTTGAGCACCTCCTGCGTGCGCTGCGCGCCGATGCGCTCCGAGATGCTCGTAAAGCCCTTGAGGTCGGTGAACACCGCCGTGACCTCACGCATTTCCGCCCGGCGGCACAGCTCGGGGTTTTCGGCCATCTGCCGGGCGATCTCGCGCGAGGTGTACTGCCCGAGCGCGGTCTGCAACTGGCGCCGTTCGCCCTCGACGAAGACGAAACGAAACCCGGTAATCAGCACGTAGGACACCGCGGCCGCCAGCGCCGCGGGCACGACCGCCAGCCAGTACGCCCCGACGTAGAACGCGACCGCGCCCGCGGCCAGGAACGCCGCGGTCAGGAACGCGGTGGCCACCAGCCCCAGCCGCGGCGTCAGCAGCGTGGACAACAGCGCCGCCGCCACCCCCAGCAGCACCGTCACCAGCACGTTGAGCCAGCGCGGGGCCCAGCCCACCAACTGCCCGGAGAGCATTCCGTTGAGCAGGTTGGCGTGCGCCATCACGCCCGCGGCGCTGCGGCTCGTGGGAATCGGCTTCATGTCCGCCAGCGACGTCGCGGTGTAGCCGATCAGGCACACCCGCCCGGCCAGCAGCGCCCGCAACTGGTCCTCGATCTCGCCCACCTGGCGACGCAGGTCGGGCTCGACCCGGCGGCACTGCGCGATCATCGCCGCGAGTCGGCGGCCCTCGGTCCCCACCGGCTGGGAACCGGCGGCACCGCCCAGCCGCCGGCGCACCTGCGTTTCGAGCGTGGCCACCTCGTCCGCGAGGTCACTCCGGATGCGCTCCAGCTCGCGGGCGGTGGCCTGGTCGCCGCGATAGCGACTCAGGCGAATCTGGTCGTCGAGGTTGAACAAGTCGGTGATCGAGCGGCGCCGCTCGGCGAGATCGGCCAGTGCCGGGTCGCCGAGCAGGTGCCACAGGGCCTCCAGCGCCAGCCGGCGGTTGTGCCGCAGGTCTTCGCGCAGGCGATGCAGCGAGATGATCGCATCGGCCGGAACGTGCCGGAAGACGCGCGTCCAGTCGGTGCCGCTGACCCAGGGAACCAGCATCCGCCCCTGGTCGTCGAGCTGGATCGAAAGTCGCGGGACCGGCCCGCCGGGCGTATCGACTTCCAGGCGGTTGCCGGCGACGCGCAGACCGTCGGGCGGCGTACCGAGCAGGTCGCACGCCAGGGCAAAGGCGATCTGTACCAGCAGCCGGTCGCCGTGGCGGCGCAGCAGCGGAATCCGCCGCACGACCCCGTCGGGGTCCGGCGGAAACACGACGAATCCGCAGCGCCGCGCCGCCCGGGCGTGCAGGAAGTACACCGGCGTCAGCCCCGCCACGGGCCGGGCGACCGCCCGGACCGGCCCCAGCGCAAACGCAGCGCCGCGCGTCGTCGCTTCGTAGCCCAGCGTATCGCGCAGGGCGACCGCCAGGGCCGCTTTGAGCGGGCTGTCGCCGCCCGGTTCGCGGCCGGTCAGCTCGCGGAAAAACGCCTCGAAGAGCACGTGGGGCGGCTCGCTCCAGCGCTGCGGATCGGCCGCCATCCACGCCGCCAGCCGCCGGCGCAGGGCCGCCACCAGGCAGCGGTCGAACCATTTCTCGAGCGCGCCCGCGGGCAGCGACAACCGGCGCCGGAGCGCCTCGGCGGACAGCAGCGGCTCGACCTCGAGCGCCGCCACGAGGCGTGCCCGCAGCCGCAACGTGTCGGGCTCGGCCGCGGGGCCGCGCCGGCGGCGGCCGCGCTGGCGCCGAAGCCGCTCCAGGCAGCGGGCCGCGGCCGCCTCGTCGCCGTGGCCCAGCGCTGCGACGAGGGCGTCGAACGCGGGACTGTCCTCCGGGTCGATCAAGCGGTAGTTGTAGGCCAGGTAGACGTTGCCCGCGCCGGCGATCGCACCTTGCAGCTCGTAATCGGGCAGGCGGATCTCCGGCTGCTGCGAGGCCAGCTTCGGCGGATCGGCGGTCACGTCGGCGTCGCGCGGCGCGACGCTGCGCAGCGGCTCGGGTTCGTTCCAGGTCAGATCGACCAGGACCGCCCGCGCGCCCAGCTCGGCCGGAATCGCCACGAGCGGGGCCTGCACGTCGCGCGGCCACGGCCAGCGTCCGACCCGCGCGAGCGTCGTGTCGTCGATGTCGATGCACACGATCGCGGGATCTGCGGCGCTCGGGAACACCCCAATCGGGTTGGCGTGGCGAAAACGCCAGTCGAGCGCCAGCCGTTCGAGCGGGTCGAGCGCGCCGGCGGCGTACGCCAGCGCGACGACCGTGGTGGCCGCCAGGCCGATCAGGAGTGCGATCGTGTTGGCGCGTCGCTGGCGTCTGGTCACGTTTGCCGCGTTGTCCCGTTGCCCCCTTGTTGCATTGTCCCGTTGTCCCGTGCCATGCTAGGGAACCTGCAGGCGGCGGCGGGCGTTTTCGCCCACCAGATTGGCGAAGACATCCGCGGGCAGGCCCTGTCGCAGCGCCTCGAGCAGTTCCCCGACGTGCTCGGCGTGCCGGTCCCCATCCCGGGTCGCATCGCTTCCGAACAGCAGATGGTCTCCGCCGACCTTTTCCGCGGCCGCGATGATGTCCTCCGCACCGGCGCCGGCGGTGCACAGCGCGAGCCGGGCATCCTCCTGCTCGCGGGCGCGGGCCACGACTTCCACCGCCTCGTGCCAGCGGGTGTCGCCGCCGGCGCCGCAGAGTACGAACGAGACGCCCCGATGCCGCCGGGCGAGCTCGTACACCCGCGACGGCCGGGCAACCTCGTCGCGCCCGGTGAGGAAGAACACGGGGCGGCGCAGCTTGCCCGCGACGGACACGCAGGCGTCGAGTTCCGGCGCATCGGCCGGGAAACCGTTGAGCGCCGGGGCAAAAAACACCGCGACGAACGGTTCGATCTCCAGCGCTCCCGCCAGCGCGTGCAGGTTGTTATCGGTCTTGCCCAAGCGTACCCAGTACATCGGCAACAGGCGGCGGTCCGCCCGGCAGCATTCCAGGCAGGCCAGGTTCGCGGTCGCCTCGTCCACGTCGGCCGCACCGTCGGGCTCCGAGGCGGCCTCGAGATTGGCCAGCAACAGCCGATCGATCGCGCAGGTGTCGAGGTAGTGCTGAACGTGCGCGGGGTCGTAGCGTCGCGCCGCGAGTTCGCCGCAATGGCCGTAGACGTCGATTCGCATGGGTTCACCAGGTTACGAAAGGTCGCGTCACGCCAGCGATGGTACGCGCGGTGCACAGTCATCGCAACGATCGCTCGGGCCCTGATCCGGGCGCAGAGAGGTGCTGCCCCTCTCCCAAACGCGGTCCTCCAATCACGACAACGATCTCCCAACGGCGCCCCGGGGCGGCACTGCCCCCTCGACAGGACAAGCGCCTGCGCCCAGGCAACCTTCGCTTCCCCCCTTGGGCCGCATCGTGCTCACCTGGCGGGGCCGACCCGTTTTTCTCAACTCCGCCGCCGCGCAAGCGAATATCCACCAGCTGCGCCGGAATACATCGCCGAACGGGTCGTATTACAAGACTACCGGGATTCCTTAACGAGAGAGGAGTGCATCCATGCGCACGGTGACAATGTCTCTGGCCACGTGGCTGGCGATCGCGGGTAGCGCGCCAGCGGAGGACTGGATCATCGGGGCAGTGGACCCCAACGAGAGCGTGACCATCACCACGGACCGATTCATCGACGGCGACATCGTCCTCGTCAACTCCGGCCGCCTGACCGTCACCGACGGCGCCAGGCTGTCCCTCAGCGGGCGGGTCGAACTCACCGGCACCAGCCGATTCGAGATCAGCGGTGCCGGCCTGCGCTTCGTCCAGCTGTTCTCGTACCAGAGCGGTCTGGGCGTCTGGGGGCAAAGTGCGGCAGTCATGACCGACGCGGTCATCGACGGAAACGGGCAGAGTTTCGGCATCGCGCTGGCCGGCAGCGCTTCGGTCCATTTCACCCGTGTCACGGTCGAGCCCGGCTTTGCCACCTGGGCCCTGTTCGAAGACGCCTCGGCGACGCTGACCGACTGCACCAACGGCGGCGAGTTCCTCGAAATGGGTACGAACACGCTGGCTGTCAGCGGAACGGAGACGGTACTGTTCTGGCTGACGCTGCCCGACGGCGCGGCGATCGATACCACACTGCCCGCGCCCGGGGCGGTGGCGTCGTTCACGCTCGATCCCAACACGCCCTGGGCCAGCGGGATCCCCTATGCCTGTACGCTGACAGACTGCACCAACGTCTCGTGGGGCAGCATGGCCCGCAGCGGATCGAGCGCCACCTACCGCAACAGCGAATTGCTCGTCGCGGGCAGCCTGTTCGAGCGTGACCGCATCGTCGAGATCACCGGCGTCGCCAACAGCGCCTCGCTGGCCGACAGCACGTTCGACTGGGGCGACGTCCACCTGCGCTTCGTGGACTGCACGGTCGGCGCATGGAACTTCTACGCCTACGGCGATACGCGGCTGACGATCGAGGACTCGGTCTTCGGCGAGCTGCTCGTCACCGACCGCGCCCAGGCCCAGATCGTCGAGTCACTCTGCGACGGCAGCGGCGGGTACATGGGCGTCTCCGGCGAGGGGCAACTGCTCATGTTCCGCAGCACGAACCTCTCGCAGATGATCGCCCAGGAAAGCGGCGTGGCCATCGTCGTCTCGAGTGCGCTGCTCGACGCGCGCACGCACGCCACCGACAACGCCATCATGGTACTCAGCAATGCGCAGTACACCGGCGAACCCGCAGCCCACGACGCGGCAACCATCCTCGACTACGCGATCGAACCGGCCCTGGCGCTGGCGGGTGACCCGGTGCCCTTGCGCGGAACCGCCCGCGTCGTCGCCGGCCCGCAGAGCGTGTTCGGATTCACCGGCTACCAGCTCGAATGGGGGGCCGGACCCGAACCCCAGATCTGGACGCCCATCGGCGGCCCCCGCTTCACGCCGGTGCGCGACGCGGAGCTGGGCGTCTGGGAGAGCTGCGGGCGGCTGCCGCTGGAATACACGGTACGGCTCACGCTGGTCGCCGATCCCGCCGAACCACTTGAAGCACTCGCACCGGTCACGCTGTTCGAGCCGCCCGAGGGCACATGCCTCGGTGATCTCGATTGCGACGGCGGGGTGTTTCTGTCCGACCTCGCCATTCTGATGGGGGCCTACGGGAACGACGGCAACGGCGATCTCGACGGCGACGGTGACACGGACCTGAGCGATCTGTCCGCGATGCTCGCCAACTGGGCCAGTATCTGCTCCCCGCGCTGACCCTTTCGGCGCCGCCTGCGCCCCGGATCGGCAGCGGACCACACGACCCGCTCGGGCGGCGGACGTTCCGGAAACTCCGAACGTCCGCCGCCCGAGGTCGCAATCACATCACCCGTTCCTTCTTCTTGCACAGCGCCGCGCGGACTTCAGGCCCGCGGCTCGTCATCGGGTTGCCTCGTGATTCCGATAGGTTCGTCTTCAGTTCCCACCGGCTGGAAGCCGGTACCACAGCAGGTTGCCACCGGCTGGAGGCCGGTACCACGGCAGGTTCCCACCGGCTGGAGGCCGGTACCACAGCAGGTTCCCACCGGCTGGAAGCCGGTACCACAACACAGGTTGATCCCTTTTCTCCCGATGGCTTCCTGGATGGCGAATGGCCAACGGTAACTGGCGAATGCCCCTTCGGTGCCCCCCTTCGTCCCTACGTCCCCATGTCCCTCAATCCCTGAATCCCTCG
>CAYRXN010000152.1:0-4489 GCA_964428275.1 uncultured Planctomycetales bacterium
CCCCGGGCGGTGTACGACAACACCGGGGCCGGCGACGCCGTACTCGCGATGATGGCCGTCGCGATCGCGGCGGACGCTACGCTCGAACAGGCGGTGGTGCTTGCGAACGTCGCCGGTGGGCTGGAGGTGAGCAAGTTCGGATGCGTGCCGATCCCCCGCGACGAGGTGATCGACGAGCTGCGCCGCGGGGCCGACGGCGTGCGCGGCAAGCTGCGCAGCGTCGCGGAACTGGTCGCCGAGCTCGACGCCCGGCGGCAACGCGGCGAGACGGTCGTGTTCACCAACGGTTGCTTCGACCTGCTCCATCCCGGTCACGTCGATCTGCTCGAAAAGGCCCGCGCCCTGGGCAGCCTGCTGGTCGTCGGACTCAACAGCGACGCTTCGGTGCGCCAGCAGGGCAAGGGCGCGGGGCGGCCGATTCGCCGGCAGCACGACCGCGCGCGGATGCTCGCGGCGCTCGAAGCGGTGGACTACGTCGTGCTGTTCGACGAACCCACCCCCGCCCGAATCATCGAGCAGGTCGCGCCCGACGTGCTCGTCAAGGGGGGCGACTGGGCCGACAAGGGCGTCGTCGGACGCGAATTCGTCGAATCCCGCGGCGGGCGGGTCGAGCTGGTCGAGCTGCTCGAAGGCTACAGCACGACCGGCGAGCTGGCCCGCATCCGCGCGGCCGAGTCTGCGAGCAAGCCATGAGCCGATCCGCCCGAAACTGGCAGGATGTCGTCGGCGAGCACCAGCGCACGGTTTCCGCGCTGGAATCCGCCGGCGATACGCTCGACGCCGTCGCCGATGCGATCGTCGCGTGTTTTCGCGCCGGCGGACGGGTCTATGTCATCGGCAACGGCGGCAGCGCCGCCGACGCCCAACACATCGCCGCCGAACTGCTGGGCCGGTACAAGCTCGACCGCGCGGCGTTGCCCGCGGTCGCGCTCACGACCGACAGCTCGTGCCTGACCGCGATCAGCAACGACCTGGGCTTCGAACGGGTGTTCGCCCGGCAACTGGAGGGATTGCTGCGGGCCGGCGACATCGTGTGGCTGCTGAGCACGAGCGGCGATTCGCCGAACGTGATCGCTGCCGCAGGCGTCGCCCGTGATCGCGGAGCCCTGGCGGTCGGCTTCACCGGCCGTACCGGGGGCCGACTCGCCGAACTCTGCACACACATCCTGCGCGTCCCGCACGGGGCGTCGGACCGCATCCAGGAAGCCCACAGCCTGGCCTACCACTACATCTGCGAACGCGTCGAAGCGGCGCTGGCGTAAGAACGTGACGACGCTCGCAGGTGCCGGGCGTTGATCGGCGTGGAGCCGGGGGGCTACGCCAGCCGCTGGTCCACCAGCGTGAGGATGTCGCGTTCGAGGGCTGCGGCGCGGGCTTCGAGTTCCTCGCCGCGCCTGAGCACGTCTCGTTTCCAGGCCTCGTCCTCGACGTCCTTGGCGTTGATGCGCACGTTCAGGTACGCGCCGCGGACGGCGGCGCGGGCCGCGAGCGCCGCAACGCCGGCGTCGGAGGCGGAGGCGGCCAGGCCGGTCCGGGCCATCGCCTCGGCGACGTCCATCGACTCGACCGCGACCTCCATCACGCGCAGCGGCACGTCGATCGCGCCCTTGGTCGCTTCCTGAATCGCCGCGTGGCGGGCGGCCTTTTCCCGGTCGGTGGTCGCCGGCAGGCGGAACGCCGCCATGATCGCGTTGAACGCGTCGGTGTCGGCGTCGATCAGCCGCAGCAGCTCGTCGTGGCAGGCCTTGCCGCGTTCGGCCCAGTTGCTGAATTCCTCCCAGCGATCGTCCCAGCCGCGCTTGTGGCTCGACAGATTCGCCACCATCGTTCCGAGCGCCGCCCCCATCGCGCCCATGGCGGAGCTGATCGATCCGCCGCCGGGAGCTTTGCTCTCGCTGGCGGTTTCCCAGACGAAGTCCTCGACGGTCATGCCCGCCAGTCGCCGGGCGGCGGCGCCCTGTTTCGCCCGGATCGCGTACTCGATGATCTTTTCTTCGGGCTTGAACGGATAGAGCTCGCCGAGGCCCATGCTCTTGACCGCGATCTTGATGAGCTCGCGGTCGGACACGCCCAGCGAGCGTTTCTGCTTGCGGAGGAAATAGCGGCCGGCGTCGAGCATCGCCTGGAGCGGGATCAGGCCGACGAGCTCCGAGCCGGTCACCCGCACGCCACGGGCCTCGGCCCGGCGGCAGCATTCGTCGAACGCGACGTGTACCGGGGTCACGCTGATGTTGGTCAGGTTCATCGAGATCTGGGCGATGCCGTATTCCTCGATGAACCAGCCGATGCCCTTGACGCACTTGAGTGAGCCGGGGATCCACACCTCGTTGCCGTTCTCGTCGCGGACGACCGGGCCGGTCAGCGGGTCGCCCTCGCGCTTTTTGCGTCCCTTCTCGCGCACGTCGAACGCGATGGCGTTCGCCCGGCGGGTCGAGGTCGTGTTGAGGTTGACGTTGTAAGCCACGAGGAAATCGCGCGCGCCGACCGCGGTAGCCCCCGAACGCGGGTTGAACTCGGCCGGGCCGAAGTCCGGCTGGCCCTCGGGGGTGTTGAGCTTCTCGGCGAGTCCTTCGTACTCGCCGGCGCGGACGGCGGCGAGATTGCGGCGTTCGGGGCGCGTGGCGGCGTACTCATAGCAGTAGACGGTCAGGCCGACCTCGTCGCCGAGCCGTCGGGCCAGTTTGTGAGCCAGCGGAACCACCTCGTCCATGGTGATGTTCGCCACCGGAACCAGCGGGCAGACATCCATCGCACCGAAACGCGGGTGTTCGCCGTGGTGCCTGCTCATGTCGATCAGTTCGGCGGCCTTGCGTCCGGCCCGGACCGCGGCTTCGATCACGGCCTCGGGCGGCCCGACGAAGGTGACCACCGTGCGGTTGGTCGCCTGACCGGGATCGACGTCGAGCAGCGTGACGCCCTCGACCGACTCGATCGCATCGGTGATCTGCTTGATGACGCCGCGGTCGCGGCCTTCGCTGAAATTGGGCACGCACTCGATGAGCTGTTCGTTCATGGGCATCGTCTTCCTGATCGCCGAACGCCAAGGCGCGGCAAGCGCCGCGCGCCCGCCCCGCGGCGGGACTGCCAAACGTCGGGCAACATGCTAACGGTCCGGCGAAAATCGGTACAGGCGGGAACGCGGGGGCATCCTCGGCATCCGGCGCTCGCGGCAACGGGACCACGGGACCACGCCGGGGGCGGCCGGCCTGCGGGGCAGAAACCGCCGGGAAGGGGCTCCGTTTGCCACGACCCGAGACCGCAGGATGACCCACACCCGCCGGGAAACCCGGTCACGTCTGCCGAAACCACTTTCCGGCGGGACCGCTTCGCGCGGCGGGTCTACGATGTAGTATGCACGGCATGCGGAAATCGGCTGGGAAAACGTGGAGCACGCCCCCGGGCCGCATGGCCCGCGCAGCTTGGCGCAGGGCGATCCGGCCGGCGGCGGTGTTGCTGCTGGGCGCTGGTGTTGCCCTGGCGCAGGCCGGCGAACCCCGGATCGAGGTGCAGGTCAGTCCCCAGCGTCCCTACGTCAACGACACGGTCAAGGTGACGGTTTCGGTTTCCGGCGCCGAGGACGTCTCGCCCCCGGACTTCCCCGACCTGCCGAACTGTTCGGTCCAGCCGGCCGGCACGGGTACGCAGATCATCGCGCAATCCGACACGAGCGGGCGGATGGTCACGCAGCGCGTCCAGACGTTTCAGTTCATCCTGGTGCCGCACAGGGCCGGTCCGCTGACGATCCCCGCCATCCGCGTCGTTGCCGACGGCGAGCAGCTGCGCGCCGAGCCGCAGCGTCTGGTGGTGCGCGACATCCCGGCCAGCCCGCCGGCACCGGCCACGCGCGGCCAATCCGATGCCGGCGCGCTGCTGACGGCCGAGATCACCTGCCGGCAGAAACGCCTGTTCGTCGGCCAGCGGGCGCACTTCACCCTGACCATCGCGATCAAGGCCGCCGAGCTCGACGGCCGGCCGGTCGCGGCGACGGACATGGTTCGCTGCCTCTCGGGCACGTTCGGTCCGTTCGACACGCGGGAGGCCCAGACCGGGCGCATCCCCCGCCGGACGCCGGACGGCTCGATCGAGGTGTGGTATTTCGTCGAGGTGCCCGCCAGTTTCATCGTCGATCAGCCCGGCCCGGTCGATTTCAGCACGGTGACGGTCGTCGCCAACTACCCGACGCGCTTCACGCGCGATTTCTTCGGCGGCGTTCGACCGCTGCGCCAGAAACGGATTCGTGTCCGCCCGCGGGTGCTGGTGCCCGAGGTTCAGCCGCTGCCGGCCGATGGCCGGCCCGCGGGATTCAGCGGAGCGGTCGGACACTACACCATCGACGTCATCGCGCTGCCGACCAACGTGCGCGTCGGCGACCCGATCGACCTGACCATCACGATCACCGGCGACGCCGTGGAATCGCTCGCCCCGCCCGACCTGACGATCGTGCCCGGGATGACGGACGATTTCCGCGTGGCGCGGTCCGATCTGGCCG
>CAYRXN010000153.1:0-4694 GCA_964428275.1 uncultured Planctomycetales bacterium
CGTTCGGCCAGGCTTCATGCTGCGTTCCATGCTCGAGCGGTAGGGGAAGACGCACGCCCAGGCAGATTATTCGACGGGAATCGTGCGGAGGCTGCAGCCCACGGGTGAATACCGCCGGGAACGGCCGATAAGGCGTGCCGCTCAGGTTGCGCTGGCTTGGCGGAAGATGCCGGATTCTTCGCCGTCGACCAGCAGCTTCTCGTACAGACTCATGCCGTCGGCGTCGGTGAGCGGGCCGACGGGGTCGCCGCGCAGGAACTGGTGGATCAGCTTGTCCTCGCGCGTCGTGAGTGTCTCGGGGTCGGCGTCGCGGAGACGCTCGAATTCGGACCGCGGCCCCATCCGCAGAATGCGGCCTTGTTCGAGCATCACCATGCGATCGGCGATGCGAAAAGCCGAGTCCATCTCGTGCGTGACGACGACGCTGGTGACGTGCAGCTTTTGCGAAAGATCCATCATCAGGTGGTCGATCGCGGTCGATGTGACCGGATCGAGGCCGGCGCTGGGCTCGTCGTAATAGAGGATTTCGGGGTCGAGCGCGGTGGCCCGCGCCAGGCCGGCCCGCTTCTTCTGGCCGCCGGAGAGCTGGGCGGGCTTCTTGTCGCGGTGTTCGAGCATGTGGACCTGCTGGAGCTTCATCGCGACGACGATGTCGATGACTTCCTTGTCCACGTCGGTGTGTTCGCGGAGCAGCAGGGCGACATTCTCGGCGACGGTCATCGAGCTGAAGAGTGCTCCGGACTGGAAAAGGATGCCGAAACGTTTGCGGAGCGCATCGGCCGTCCGGCGGTCGCAGTGGGCGAGATCGACCTCGCCGAGGTCGAGGAAGCGGTAGACGATCTGGCCCTCGTTGGGTTCGATCTCGCCGATCAGGCAGTTGAGCAGCGTGCTCTTGCCGCAGCCCGACCCGCCCATGATGACGAGCGTCTCGCCGCGGACGACATCGAAGGAAACGCCGTTGAGGACCGTAACGGTTCCGCTGCCGTCGGGCCGATCGAACCGGACGACGACGTCGCGGATGGACAGGACGATGTCGTCGGGTATGGAACTCATGCACATTCCCCGGGCCGCGTCATTGCGCCGGACGTTGCGAACCGCTGCATTGTGATGCTATTCGACTCCCTGGGCCGCGAGCCAGCGCTCGGCGTCGAGGGCGGCCATGCAGCCCGAACCGGCCGCGGTGATGGCCTGGCGATAGGTGTGGTCGGCGACGTCGCCGGCGGCGAAGACGCCTTCCACGCTCGTATACGTGCTGCCCGGCCGAACCAGCCTGACGTAACCGTTGTCCTCGAGCTCGACCTGCCCCTTGAGGATGTCCGTGTTGGGCGTGTGGCCGATCGCGACGAACATGCCGCGGCAGGGCAACTCGGTGATTTCGCCGGTCTTGACGTTCTTGAGCTTCACGCCCGACACGGCCGTGTCGCCGAGCACGTCCACGACGACCGAGAACCAGTGCGGCACCATCTTGCCTTCTTCGACGAGCTTGAAGAAACGCTGCTGCATCGCCTTGGACGCCCGCAACTGGTCGCGCCGGTGAATGAGGTGGACCTTGCTGGCGAACTTCGTCAGGTAGGCGCCTTCCTCGATCGCCGAATCGCCGCCGCCGACGATGACGAGCTCCTGGTCGCGGTAGGCGGGCATGGCGCCGTCACAGACGGCACAGGCCGACACGCCGCCGCCGCTCTGGGCGAGCCGCTGTTCGTTTTCGAGTCCGAGCCAGTTGGCCCGCGCGCCGGTCGCGACGATCACGGCGTGGGCCTGGACGGAGTGGTCGCCGTAGCGGACCACGAACGGCCGCTGGCTGAAATCGACCTCGGAGACGTCTTCGCGAATGAATCGCGTGCCGAAGCGCTCGGCCTGGTCGCGAAAGGCCTTCATCAGCTTCGGGCCGGTGACTCCCTCGGGAAAGCCGGGGTAGTTCTCAACCTCGGTCGTGAACATGAGCTGTCCGCCGGGGATCAGCCCGCCGGCGTTGAAGCCCTCGATCACCAGCGGGTTGAGCGCCGCCCGGGCGGCATAGATGGCCGCGGTGAGACCCGCCGGCCCGGAACCGATTACGACAACCTTCTCTGTGCTCATGGATGCTCCGCATGGTCACGCGGCGCTGGGGCGCCGCGGACGGGTCGAGTGTTCGCTTGCGAAACGAGTCCGGCTCGCGCCGCCGGCTGGTTCGGCCCGCTCCGTCCGGCGGATTCCGCAGGACGGCCGCCGCGCCGGCGGGGAGGCTATTTCCCTTCCTCGTCTTCCTTCTTTTCCTGGTCGGCCAACTGGTCGGGCTTGGCCATCAGGCCGCCCGCGCCGGCCTGGCCGCGGGCCTTGGCGTCCATCTTGGCCTGGAAGTCGGCGGGGAATCGGGCCTTTTCCAGGCACTCTTCGCCCGCGACGAGCCCCTGGTCGTAGAGCCGCCAGAGGTGCTCGTCGAGCAGCTGCATGCCGAACTTCTTGCCGGTCTGGATGCTCGAGTCGATACGATAGGTCTTGTTCTCGCGGATCAGGTTGCAGATCGCAGGCGTCGTCAGCAGGAACTCGTAGGCCGCCAGCCGGCCGCTGGTGCCCATCTTGGGCAACAACACCTGCGACAGCACCGCGATCAGCGTGGTACTGAGCTGCACGCGGATCTGCTCCTGCTGGGCCACCGGAAACGCGTCGATGATCCGGTTGATCGTGCCCTGGGCACCGGTGGTGTGCAGCGTGGCGAACACCAGGTGGCCCGTCTCCGCGGCACGGATGGCCGATTCCATCGTTTCCAGGTCGCGCATCTCGCCGACGAGAATCACGTCGGGATCCTGACGCAGCGCGCGGCGCAGCGCCTCGGCGAAACTCGGCACGTCCACGCCGACTTCGCGCTGCGTGAACACCGACTTGTGGTGCGGGTGGTAATACTCGATCGGGTCTTCGATCGTGATGATGTGCCGGTCGAAGTTCCGGTTGATGTAGTCGAGCATCGTGGCCAGCGTGGTCGTCTTTCCCGAGCCGGTCGGCCCGGTGACCAGGAACAGGCCGCGCGGCCGGCGGCACAACGCCCGCACGATCGGCGGCAGGCCGATTTCCTCGAACGTCAGAATCCGCGAGGGGATCAGACGCAGCACGATCGAGACGTTGCCCTTGGCCCGGAACACGGCGACGCGGAAACGGCCCTTGTCCCCGAAAGCGAAACCGAAGTCCGTACCACCCTCTTCCTGGAACTCCTGCTGGTTGCGCTCGGGCGTGATGGACTTCATCAGCGCGACGGTGTCTTCGGGGTCGAGCACCTTGGTTTCCAGGCTGCGCAGCCGGCCTCCCAGCCGGAGCACCGGCGGGCGTCCGACGTGCAGGTGAATATCCGATGCGTCGAGACGAATGCACGTTTCCAGGAGTCGATCAATGTGTACGGTTGCCACCGGGTTTCCTCACCAAGCGTCGGAACGGACCAGCATCGGCCGCGGGGCGTCCTGCGGCCGGGCGGGGCCTAATCCTCGTCTTCCTCTTCCACCGTGACCATGCCCTCTTCCTGCGTAATCCGGGCGACTTCGTCGGGGGTCGTGACGCCGCGCAGGATCTTGAGTTTTCCGTCTTCGAGCAGGCTGCGCATGCCGCCGGCCCGGGCGGCGCGGCGCAACTGGTTGGTCGGGGCGCGCTTGAACGCCAGCTCGCGCAGCTCGTTGTTCATTTCGAGCATCTCGAAGATGCCCTGGCGGCCGCGATAGCCGATGCCGCCGCAGCGCTGGCAGCCGGCCCCGCGGTAGACGTGCTTGCCCTCCAGGTCGGCGTCGGTGATGCCCAGCATCCGCAGGATGAACTTGTCGGGCGCCGGGTCGATCTCCTTGCACTCCGGGCAGATGATGCGGATCAGCCGCTGCGCCAGGATCGCCTGGATCGACGACGCGACCAGGAAGGGCTTGATGCCCATGTCGATCAGACGCGCGATGGCACTGGGCGCGTCGTTGGTGTGCAGCGTGCTGAACACCAGGTGGCCGGTGAGGGCCGCCTGGATGGCGACTTCGCCGACCTCGCGGTCACGGATCTCGCCGACCAGGATGATGTTGGGCGCCTGGCGCAGCATGGCCCGCAGAATCCGCGCAAACGACAGGCCGATGTCTTCGCGCACCTGGCACTGGTTCATGCCGGTGAAGTTGTACTCCACCGGGTCTTCGGCGGTGATGATCTTCTTGTCCGGGCGGTTGAGCTCCTGGAGCGCCGCGTACAGCGTCGTCGTCTTGCCCGAACCGGTCGGCCCGGTCACCAGGAAGATGCCGTTGGGCTGGCGGATGATCCGCTTGAAGCGATCGTAATCGTCCTGCTCGAAACCGAGCCCCATGATACCGATGTTGACCGAGTCGGGTCGCAGAATACGCAGCACCACGCTTTCGCCGTGGTAGGCCGGCAGGGAGCTCACGCGGAAGTCGATGTTCTGCTTGCCGATCCGCATCTTGATCCGGCCGTCCTGCGGGAGGCGCTTCTCGGCGATGTCGATGCCCGACATGATCTTGAGGCGGGCCAGCACGGCGTTCTGCATGCCCTTGGGGATGTCGTTCCGCACGATGCACACGCCGTCGATACGGTAGCGCACGCGCACCCGGTCGGCCATCGGCTCGATGTGGATGTCCGAAGCCCGCATGCGCACGGCCTCGTCGATGATGAGGTTGATGAGCTTGACGACGGGCGCGTCGGCTTCCTCGCCCTTGATGCGGGCCTTTTTCATCGCCGTCTGCTCG
>CAYRXN010000154.1:0-16933 GCA_964428275.1 uncultured Planctomycetales bacterium
ACCAGCACCCACGCCGCCCCCCACACCAGCACGTGGGGACGCCGCTTGGGGTGGCGCGAGATGAGCGCGACGAACGGCACGAAGAAGTGCCCCAGCAGCAGAATCAGGCTGATGACCAGCCACGGCCGCTCCTGGCGCAGCACGTACCAGCTCGTCTCCTCCGGGATGTTGCCGTACCAGATCAGCATGTACTGCGAGAACGCGATATACGCCCAGAATACGACAAACGCGAACACGAGCTTGCCCACGTCGTGGTAGTGGTCCACCGTGATCGAGCGCGTCGCGAACCCCCGGCGGTTCAGCACGCCCATCATCAGTGCCAGCAGCGCGAAGAACCCGACCGCCGCCCCCGCGAAGTAGTACACCCCGTAGATCGTGCTGAACCAGTGCGGATCGAGCGACATCAGCAGATCGAACGAGAAGAACGTCAGCGTGATCGCGTACACGATGATCGCGGCAGCGCTGCGCGCCTGCATGTTCGCCGTCAGCGCCGGGTCGCCCGTCTCGTCCTGCCGGACCGAGGTCGTGTAGAAGAAGTGGGCGATGATCGACCAGATCACGAGGCAGGCCACCAGCCGAATGACGAAAAACGGCACGTTCAGGTAGCCCTGCTTGGCCCGCAACACCTCGTCGTGGGCCACGGCCTGCGCATCGGTCCACGGATAGACTTCGTGCACCGCGCGCCCGCCGGCCAGCAGCATCACCACGATCGGCAGCGCCAGCAGCGCCAGGACCGGCACCGCGACGGTGACGTCCTCGGCCAGCCGCCGCACGGTGACACTCCAGCCGGCGCGGGTCAGATGCTGGACGATGACGAAGAACAGCGCCCCCAGCACCAGGCTGACGACGAACGCGTAGTTCATGACGTAGGCGCGCAGGAACTCGGCCGGCCCGAACAGGGCCAGCACCAGCGCCGCGAGTAGGGCCACGACTCCCGCCAGGCCCGCCGCGCGGGCCGCGCCCGCGGCCCGGCCGTCGAGCCGAATGCGATCGCTCGTGATGTCTGCCGGCTGTTTCACGTTCGCCTCTTACCTCGTCTTGAGTTCGGAGCGCAGCTCGGGCGGCAGCTCGTCGAGTCGGCCGCGGCTCGAACGCTGAAGCGCCCGGATGTACGCCACGATCGCCCAGCGGTCGGCCTCGGAGATCTGTGTCCCGTAGGCCGGCATGTTGCGGATGCCGTTGGTGATCGTGTTGAACAGGTGTCCGACCGGCCGCTGCCGGACCTGGTCGCTGTGCAGGTCCGACGCCGGCACCCACGGCCCCAGCTCGGTCGCCCGGCGGTTCACGAGGCCGTCGCCCGAGCCGTCCAGCCCGTGGCACGGCGCACAGTAGATGCCGAAGCGCTCCTGTCCCCGGCGGATGAACGCTTCGCTGATGGCGACTTGCGGGCGATGGGTCGGGAACGTCCTGGCGTAGTCCCCGCCGACCAGGCCGCGATAGAAGTGGTCGTCGAGCCGGGCTTCGCCGCGTGCCACGGTTCCCGGCACCGCCGGCCGCATCGCCCGCCCGTCGGGAAACAGCGGCATCGCCTGCTGCGGTCGATACTTGGGCTGGTTGTCCATGTCCTGGACGATGTGGATCCGCGGGTCTTCCGAGCGCGAGGCCCGCGCCATGTAGACGATCGCCAGCGGGATCAGCGCCAGCGCCCCGACGATCAGCGCCGCCCGCAGGAAGGCCCGCGGCGGGCGCGACTGGCTCGGCCGCTCGCGGATTTCCTCGACCGCCACCGCGCCGAGTGCTCGCAGGAACGCGCGGGTGCGCGCCGGCTCGAACAGCGGATCGGTCGCGTCGATCCGAATGAAGAACGCGTCGGTCGTCACCCGCGTGAAGCGTTTGCTGGCGAAGATCGGGTTGTGGTAGCGCGGCAAGTCGTTGAGCACCAGCATCCCGATGCCCGAAGCGAGCGCCGCCAGCAGGATCGTGAGCTCGAACATGATGGGGACGTTCGCCGGCAGGCTGAAATAGGGCTTGCCGCTGATGAGGAAGTCGTACCCCTGAAGAAACGTCGGCACGAACGGGAAGCTTCCCGGGTTGGCCGCATTGGCCCACCACTGGAGCAGGAGTCCCGCCAGACACCCCGCCACGCCGAAGGCCGCCACCAGCCACGGCAGCCTGGTCATGCGGATGCCCATCTGCGGGTCGAGTCCGTGGACCGGGAAGGGGCTGTGCGCGTCCCAGTGCGTATAGCCCGCGTCGCGCACCCGCGCCGCCGCCTGCTTCAGCACGTCGGCGCTGGGGACTTCCGCCAGCAGCGCAACCAGCGGGCGCTGGGCCGCGCCGTCGCCGCCGGCATCGTGCTGCTCGTTCGTTTTCGCGACCGCCTCACTCAAGGCGTTCCTCCACCGGTGCATCCCATCCAGCCGCGCCCGCCCGTCGTCGAGCCTGGTACTTCGGCCCGCTCACCGTCCGCCCTTTCAGGGGGGCTGCCGGCCGGGCCGGCCCCACCGGCGACCGCGGACCGCCAGCCGCCTCCCGAGGCGGCGTCACAGAAACTCCATTCGCGCTTCGTCGCTTGCCATGCGTCTTTCGCTATTTCCCTTCGTCGTACTCGTCCGGGTTGTAGTCGAAGCCGGCGTGTCCCTCGCCGTGGGCCTGGGGCATGACGGTCTTGACCTCGGCCATGGCGACCATCGGCAGGAAGCGCACGAACAGCAGAAACAGCGTGAAGAACAACCCGAAGCTGCCGGCCAGCGTCAGCACGTCGATCGCCGTCGGGCGGTAGTAGTCCCAGCTCGACGGGAGGAAGTCCGTGGCCAGCGAGGTGACCACGATCACGAACCGCTCGAACCACATCCCGATATTGATGAAGATCGTGATGATGAAGATCAGCCACAGGTTCGTGCGTACCTTCTTGAACCAGAAAAGCTGCGGGATCACGACGTTGCAGGTCACCATCGTCCAGTAGGCCCAGGCATACGGCCCGAAGGCCCGGTTGACGAACATGAACTGTTCGTAGTGGTTGGCCCCGTACCAGGCGATGAAGAACTCGATCGCGTAGGCGTAACCGACCATCGACCCGGTCGCGAGCATGATCTTGCACATGTTCTCGATGTGCCGCCGGGTGATGATGTGTTTGAGCCCGAACCACTGCCGGCAGGGAATCGCCAGCGTCGTCACCATCGCGAATCCGCTGAAGATCGCACCGGCGACGAAGTAGGGCGGGAAGATCGTCGAGTGCCAGCCCGGCAGTTGGGCCACGGCGAAGTCGAAGCTCACCACCGAGTGCACGCTGAGCACCAGCGGGGTGGCCAGCGCGGCCAGAATCAGGTATGCCCGTTCGAAACGGTGCCAGTGCCGCGCCGACCCGTTCCAGCCCAGGGCCAGGAGGCCGTAGGCCCACTTGCGGACCCGGCTGGTCGCCCGGTCGCGCAGCGTCGCCAGGTCCGGCACGAGGCCGATGTACCAGAACAGCAGCGAGACGATAAAATACGTGTTTACGGCGAACACGTCCCAAAGCAGCGGACTGCGAAACTGCGGCCACATCGCCATCTGGTTCGGGATCGGAAACAGCCAGTACACCACCCACACCCGACCGACGTGAATCCCCGGGAAAATCAGCGCGCAGATCACCGCGAAGATCGTCATCGCTTCGGCGAAGCGGTTGATCCCGGTCCGCCATTTCTGGCGAAACAGAAACAAAATGGCTGAGATCAGCGTACCGGCGTGCCCGATGCCGACCCAGAACACGAAGTTGATGATCGCGAACCCCCAACCGGCCGGGTTGTTCACGCCCCACACGCCGACGCCGACGAAGAACAGGTACGCGATCATCGCCAGCAGCAGCCCGGTCAGCGCTGCGCTGATCGCAAAAGCGACATACCAGGCCCGCGGCGTCTGGCGGATCGGCAGCTCCGCGTTGCGGCAGACCGACTCGGTGACCGAGGCGAAGTCGTGACCGCCGGTCACCAGCGGGGCGCGCCGCGTGGGATCGTCCCAGGTGTTGTCCACTTCCGTGATCGGTGCGGTCGCCATCGCTTATCCCGTATGCTTCTCGGCCGCGGGACGTTTGCCGTCCGACCCGGGCGCCAGCTCCGAAGGGTTCCTCAGTTTGGCCAGGTACACGTTGCGCGGGCGCACGTTGAGGTATTCGAGAATCGCGTAGGCGCGCGGCTGCTGGTGCGCCTTGCGCACCGCGCTGTTCTCGTCGTTCAGATCGCCGAACACGATCGCGCCCGCCGGGCACGCCTGGGCGCAGGCCGGCACGATCTCGCCGTCGGTGATCGGCCGCCGCTCGTTCCTGGCGGAGATCTTGACGGCGTTGATCCGTTGCACGCAGAACGAGCACTTCTCCATCACGCCGCGGCTGCGCACGGTGACTTCCGGGTTGAAGGCCATCTGCTCGATCGCGGTCAGGTCGGTCCGGTCGAAGCGGCCGCCGCTGCGCGGGTGGGCCGGCCCGTGGTGGTTGTAGAACCAGTTGAACCGCCGCACCTTGTAGGGGCAGTTGTTCGAGCAGTAGCGCGTGCCCACGCAACGGTTGTAGACCATCACGTTGAGGCCTTCCTGGTCGTGCATCGTCGCCGAGGCGGGGCAGACCTGCTCGCACGGAGCGTTCTCGCACTGCTGGCAGGTCAGCGGCTGATGGGCCACGCGGATGCTGTCGGCCCGCGCGGGGTCGCCGGTGAAATAGCGATCGACGCGAAGCCAGTGCATTTCGCGCCCGTTCTTGACCTCTTCCTTGCCGACCACCGGCACGTTGTTTTCCGCCTGGCACGCCACGACGCACGCGCTGCAACCCGTGCACCGGGCCAGGTCGATCGCCATCGCCCAGCGCGGTTTGCCTTCGAACGTGTGCTCGTCGAACGGCTGGACCAGCGGCAGCGCGTGCGCGCGGTGCCTGGCGAAATCGGGAACCTGCCGGTACTCGTCGAGCGTCCCCTCGCGCACCAGTTCCGCGGCGCGAACCGCCGTCTCCGTTTCGCCCACGTCGCTGGCAATCGCGTGGTGGTCCTGGGTCGTGGCCAGACGGTACGTGCTCCGCAGGACGCGGACCTGCGCGCCGCGCGCGACGTGCCAGCCGCCCGTCGTCCGCAAGGTGTAGGTGTCGAAACCGGTCTGCTCCAGGACGCGGCCGCCTGCGCGCCGGCCGTAGCCCAGCGGCAGCGTGATCGCGCCCGGGGCGTGCCCCGGAACCGGGCAGACCGCCAGCGTCAATCTGCGGCGGCCCAGCGTGATCTCGACCAGGTCGTCGCGGCGCAGGCCGAGTCGGCTCGCGTCCGCGGTCGAGATCAGCGCCGCGTTGTCCCAGGTGAGCTTGGTAATGGGGTCTGGAAGTTCCTGGAGCCAGCCGTTGTTGGCGTAGCGCCCGTCGTACAGCTTGTTGTCCGGCGCAAAAACCAGCTCGAAATCGCCGGCTGGCGCGGGTTCGCGCGCCAACTGCTCGATGAGTCCCGGCCAGTCGCCCCTGACCAGCGGCGCTTCGATCGCGGGCGCCGCGCTGCCGCGAACCAGCCCGTCGTGGAGCACCTGCCGCCACTTGCCTTCGAACCCCGCCTCGCCCAGCACCCGCCGAAACGTGGCGCGGACGAGGTCGTAGCCTGAAGTCGGTTTTCCGTCGGCGATCCACGCGAGCAGTTCGATGTCCGTCTTGCCGTCGTGAAGCGGCGCGATCAGCGGTTGGACGACGGCCAGCGTGCCGTCCCACGCGCGGGCGTCGCCCCAGGCTTCGAACGGGTGCGCCGCGGGCAGGTGCCAGCGGCACACATCGGAAGTTTCGTTGCGGTAAAGGCTCAGGTGTATTGCGTTCGCTTTCGCGAGCAGGGTGGCCAGATCGAGGTCCGCCGGCGCGTCGTAAGCGGGATTCCCGCCGAGTATGACCACGGTGGCGCCGGGCGTCTCCCCGAGTCGGCCCGCGAACTGCCGAATCGCGTCGAGGTGTGCGGGGCGGCCCGCATCGGGAACGTCGATGTAACTTACTGTTTTTCCGACATTTGCAAGCCCGCGGTTCAGCAGCACCGCCAGGGCGTGCGCCTCGGGCCCGAGCCGCGGTCCGACCGTGACGACGCATCGGCCGCGATGGTCCTTCAGGTCGCGTGCGATCGCGTCGATGTACGCCGGCCAGGAACCGGGTTCGCCGCCGGCCGTCGCGAGGAACTCGCCCAGACCGTCGAAATCGACGCCGAGGCAGGCCAGCGCCGCGCAAAGCTGCGCCAGCCGCCGTTCCAGCAGCGCCGGCCGTTCGGTGTAACGGTGGTCCGCGTTGCTGCCGGTGAGCGAAAGCGTCGATTCGACGACGTACAGCCGGCTCATCGTGCCGTCGGCCGCGGTGCGGCCGGCAGCGAAGTCGCGCGTGTAACGCAGCGACGCCGGATGAGTCAGCAGGAAATCGTCGTCGAACGACACGACCACGCGTGCCGCGTCGAGCCGCAGCAGCGACCGGCCGGGCCGGCCCAGCGCCCGGGCGATCCCCGCGCGCTCGTTGTCCCGCGAGACCGGCTCGTATTCGAACCACCGTGCCTGCGGAAACGCTTGCCGAAAGCGCTCCCGGACTTCCGCGAGCGTCGCCGACGAGCTGGCCTGCGACAGGACGAACAGCCCGGCGCCGCCGGTGGAGCGAAGCGTGGCGAAGTCCCTGCCGGCCTGCGTGAAGAACCGTTTCCAGGTCGTTTCGGTCAGGCCGTCGCTGCCGCGTTGCGCCGGCGAGGTGCTGCGGTCGGGGTCGTAGAGGTCGAGCATGGCGGCCTGGGCAATCGCATCGGTCGCGCCGCGGCTGTCGGGGTGCTGGTCGTTTCCCTCGACCTTGACGGGTCGCCCATCGTAACTTGTTACGAGGAGGCCGGTTGCCACTCCCGACCGCTCGTAGACGGTCGCGTAGCTCACCGGAACGCCCGGGAGGCGCCCCTGGGGTCGCTTGGCGTAGGGGACGATGGTCTCCTTGGGCCAGCGGCAGCCGGTCAGTCCGGCCAACGCGAGCGAGGCCCCCATGAGCTTGAGGAACTGGCGCCGATTCGGGGCGGCGGCGAGTGCCGGCGCGAGGCGGGGGAACTCCGCTTCGAGAAACGCGCGGAAGCCCGGGGCGTCGGCCAGCTCGTCGAGGCTGCGCCAATACGCTCTGCCGCTGTCATGGCCGCTCAACGATGGCATGTGGAACAGTCCGTCGAAGGGTTGATGTCGTATTTTTCGCGCAGCTGCCGGCCGAACTCCTCCCGCGGCTCGGGCGGCGTCCACTCCATGTCCGTAACGCGGTCCAGCGGGCGGAGGTACCGCTCGGGGTTGCGGTGGCAGTTCAGGCACCACTGCATGTCGAGCAGCTTCGCCTGGTAGACCTTCTCCATCCGGTCCACGCGGCCGTGGCAGGTGACGCAGCCGACGCCGCGGCGCACGTGGGCCGAGTGGTCGAAGTACACATAGTCCGGTAAATCATGCACCCGCACCCACTCGATGGGCTTTCCGGTGGCGGCGGAGGTGCGGATCTTCGCGACCTTCCACAGCCGCTGCGATTCGATCGCCACGCCCTTGCTCGAATGGCAGTTCATGCAGATCTGCGTCGAGGGGATCGCGGCCCTGGCCGCGTGCTCGACGCCGGTGTGGCAGTAGCGGCAGTCGATGCCCAGCTTGCCGGCGTGCAGCGCGTGGCTGTAGGGGATCGGCTGCTCGGGCTGATAGCCGACGTCGGTCGCCTGCGGCGAGAAGCCCCAGGCGACGATCACGACCGTGTAGGCGCCGCCGATGAGTGCCAGCACCAGCGCGTAAGACCGGATGCGGTCCGTCCACTTCGGGAATACGTACGGTTCTTCCGATGTCACGTTTCGGCCCACCGAGACTGGAGAAATCCGTTCGGCTTACAGGATGACCAGATGATAGAGAGCGCCCCGGCGCGCGTAAAGAGGAGATTCATATTATTTCAGAACTTTCGTAAATATAATGAAAGCCGCATATAAATAGTACGATAAGCTTGTTCGGGGGGGTCGCTGGCCCCCCGTTTCCGCGGGTACCCTTGGCGTTGCGGACGCGGATCGAAGGATGACCGGGCCGCGTTCCGGGACCGTCTCCGACGACGGGTTTTCGCGTGGGCACGGCCGTGCCCCGGCGTCCGCAGCCGGAGAAGTTTTCTTTGGAAAGACGCCGGACGGCGCCCTATACTGTCGGCAGCGGCGACGAAACGTTTCCAACCAATCCCGAGCCCGGCGGTGGTCCGGTGCGTCTTGGTCAGAGAATCGCGGTTGCACGAAGTGTGGCGGCGGCATGCCGGGGTTGTTTCCGCAGGCCGCACACTGGTTCCACAATGGCGGGACACAGATCATGAAAGCGACGACGGCGTGCATCGGCGGCACGGCAGCGTACGACCTTCTGCGCGAGGGGGCGTTTCTCGCCAAGCGGCTCGGACCGCAGAACACCCCCTTCGGCCAGTCCCAGCCGATCCACCTGTGCAATTCGCGTTACGGCGAGTTCTTCTTCCTCTCGCGCCACGGCGAAACCGGCTTCAACGTCACGCCGAGCTTCGTGAACTACCGCGCCAACATCTACGCGCTCAAGGACCTCGGCGTCCGGGCGATCGTCTCCTGGAGCGAGACGCGCGCGATCTGCCACAACTACAAGATCGGCGAATACGTGATCGTGGACGACGTGATCGACGAAACTCACCTGCGCCCCAACACGTTCTTCGAGCACCGCGGATTGGGGGTCGTGCGGCAGTGGCCGGTGTTCTGCCCGTCGCTCCAGCGGGCGCTGACCACCACGCTGACCGAGGAACAGTGCGACTACTCGGACCACGGCACGTACGTCTGCATCGAGGGGCCGCGGCGCGAGACGGCCGCCGAGGCCCGCAAGTACGCCTCGTACGGCGCCCACCTGCTCGGAACGACGCTGGCGCCGGAGGTGTTTCTGGCCAAGGAACTCCAGCTTTGCTACGCGAGCATCTGTTACGTGGCCAGCTATGCGGAGACGGGCAGCGATTTTCGCCCGTTCGAGAACGGCCGCACGCTGGAGTATCCGGCGCAGGTGGCGCGGGCCCGGGCGGCGGTCGAGCGGCTGCCGCGGCTGCTCGAACGGCTGATGGACGTGCTCCAGCGCACGCCGGGCGTGTGCCACTGCGAATCGTCGATGCAGCATCACATCGCCAGCGGCCAGATCAGTTGGGACTGGCGCACCTGGTTCGACGACATTCCGGCCCCCCCGCGCCGCCGGCCGGACGGCTGGTCCGACGGCGGGTACGAGTACGACTACGAGTATTTCCTCGATCGCATGCGCCGGCGCTACGATTATCAGCGTGACGAGCCGGACCTGATCGATCCGCAAGTCTGAGAGGCGTCGGCTCGTGATTCTGCGTGCGCAGTGGGTGGTTCCCGTTTGCGGGGTGCCGATCCGTGATGGCGCGGTCGAGATCGCGGGCGAGCGCATCGCGCGCGTCGGGCGGTGGGCCGATCTGCGTGCCGCGGCGCAAGGGCCGGCGGTCGAACTGGGCCCCGCAATCCTGACGCCCGGAGTCGTCAATCCCCATACCCACCTGGAGCTGACGGGTTACGCGGGGCGGTTGCCGCGCGGTTCGCTGTGGGCATGGTTCGAGCGGCTGCTCGCGCTGCGGTCTGCCCCCGGGCGGCTGGAGCGCGAACAGCAGGCGGCCCGCGCCGGGGCCTGGCAATCGCTGCGCGCCGGCGTCACGTGTGTCGGCGATATCTCCCGCGTCAACAGCTCGTGGGCCGCGTTGCGCGAGGTGCCGATTCGCAAGGTCTGTTTCGTCGAGGTGCTCAGCCTCGCCGGCGATCCGCCGCGCGACGTGGACGAGTTGGCCGCCGCCCTCGACGCGATCGAAGCGACGCCGCGGTTGCGCGTGGGCGTCTCGCCGCACGCGCCGTACACGGTGACGGCCGAGACGCTGCGCGGCGCGATCGCGCTGGCCACGCGGCGTGACCTGCCCTGGACGATGCACCTCGCCGAGACCCCCGAGGAGATCGCGTTTTTTCGCGGCGATCCGGACGCCCTGCCCGAGCTGGTTCGCGTACTCTGCCGGCAGCGCGGCGTCGTTCCGCCGGCGCGACCGCCCGGCGAGTGGCTCGCGCGGATCGCCGACGGGCTGCGGCCGGGGCTGATCGTGCACGGCAACTACCTCGACGACGGCGACGCCCGGCATCTGGCGGCCGCGGGACACACGCTGATCTACTGCCCGCGTTCCCATGGCTTTTTCGGGCACCCGGCCTATCCGCTGCGGCGGTTTCGCGAGTCGGGCGTGCGCCTGCTGATCGGCACGGACAGCCTGGCGAGCAACGAGAGCCTTTCGATCCTCGACGAGCTGCGGTTCGTTCGCACCCGCGTTGAAGCGCCCCCCTCGCCGGCGGGCCTGCTGCGCATGGTGACGCTCGACGCGGCGGCCGCCCTGGGGCTGGCCGATGAGATCGGCTCGCTGGAGGCCGGCAAGCAGGCCGACATCGCAGCGTTCCCAACTTCATCCGAGACCACCGACCCGGCGCGCGCGCTCGTCGATCAGCCGGTTGCCCCCGTCGCGGTCTGGGTCGCCGGCCGGCGCGTGGTGGGGTAGCCGACTGCAAGCAAACAACAGGGCTGCACTTCTGCGGGGAAAAGCACGAACAAAGCCGAACGGTTGTTCCGAGACCGGGGTGGCGCGGGCGCCCCACCGGTGGAACCGAGGATCTGCCGCGTATCGCGGAGCATTCCGGCTGCCGGCTTTCGCCGGCGCGGTCGGCCCGATCAGGTGTGGGGCATTTGCGTGGCGAAGGTTTCGGGCCGGCAGCGGACCAGGCGAAAGCCGTCTTTGCGCAGCCGGTGCGACAACACGCTCCAGCGTTCCATGCTCACGTCGATCAGGGCGTTGGTTCGCTGGACAAACCCGAACTGAACGCGCAGTGCTCCCTGATCGTGGGAGACAACCCGATAGTAGCACCGCCGCTGTGGTTCCATTTCGTCCGCTCCGCCCACCGCGCCACCTGGCGCGCCCCCGGTTGTCTGGTTCGACTCCTTCGTTCCCCCCGTCTCTGCTCCACCGGGAGGGTTACGAAACCACAGAGACACCAGGATGCTGAGGCACGAAGAAGGAAGACGGTGTGTACTCCCATGCGTCTCGTCCGAGTCCCGTGCCGCCCGCATCCCGTTCCTGCACGCGTGGCCTGTTCTTGCGGAGCACGGCGCGGATTTCAGCCCCGCGGCTGCTCACTGGAATTCGCTTGCGTGTTGCCCGCGTCCCCATGTCCCTTCGTCCCCTGTTCCCTCCGTCCCTGCGTCCCTTGGCCTTCGGCCCTCCGTCCCTTCGTCCCTTTGTCCCTTGATCCCTTGATCCCTCGATCCCTGCTCCCTGTGTCTTTTTGTGAATGGCGAATGGTCTTTCGCTTGCTCGTGGCCTTCGGCCCTCAGTCCCTGCGTCCCCTGAGTCCCTTCGTCCCTTCGTCCCTTTGTCCCTTGGCTCCCTGATCCCTGCTCCCGGCGTCCATTCCATCCCTGTCGCCATCCGCGTCTGTTCACACGTGCAGTGTGGCACGTGTTACCGACAGCGCAGGTCGGTCCTAACAGGCGGTCGGTATGTCAGATGGGGTCGTACCCCGGGGCAGCGCTCGGAGCGCGGTCGCCTGCGGCACGCCTCGGGGCCCGCGTCTGCTGCCTCGACGCGGTGGTCGGCCAGCCTGAGGGTAAGCCGCCCAGCAGCGGCTGGTTTGAGGGAAAAAGGTGGTGGATTCGATTTCTCATCGCGCGTAAAGCGCGGGTATACTTGACGGTGGAAGGTGCTTGGCACCTGAACGATGGGTGGTTCAGAGTGTGCTGAGAGCTCGCCGCGGTAAGCGCAGTTGCGAGAAAGAGCAATAAAGGCGCGAGCTCTCAGCTTTTTTGCGCGCCGCCCGGCCGAAACCCCTCCCGACGGGTGTGACTGCGCTTGGTGGCGACAGGGTCACGAACGCGCGATGATCGTCGTTGCCGGGCTGTTGGGGGAGACTTGCCATAACTGCCGTACCAAACCCCACCCAGCCGATCCAATGATCGTCGTTGCCGGGCTGTCAGGGCGCGCCTTGCCCCGCGGAATCGGCGGTTGCCACGGATTCTGGTCACCCCCCTCCTGACAGCTCGCCCAGCGATTCCCGAAGCCTTGCCGCATGCGCGCATCTTGGCGCTGCGCGGCGTGCCTACAGCGGCAGCGACTCGCGCACTTCGATGAGGTGCCCGTTGGGATCGTGCAGGAGGATGCAGCGGTCGGACAAACCCAGGCCGTGAAGCATTTCGTGGGGCTGGCCGGCGTCGTCGAGTTTCCGTTGCAACGCAGTCAGGCTGTGGACCGACACGGTGAGGCGCCGCCGCACGGGATCGATCGTCGGATCGTGTCGCAGTTGGAGCAGCAGGCCGCATTGCGGATTGCCCAGTCCCAGCGCGCCGGGAAGTTGCAGCGCCGGCGGCCAGGGGCGCAGGCCGAGCAGGTCGCAGTAGAACCACCGCGCGGCGTCCATGCGCTCCGCCGCGGTTTCGATGCGCACCTCGCGCACACAGAGGATGGTGGCAGGTCGCGGCTTGGACTTCGTGAGAATCGGCATCACCGGCTCGTCAGAAACGCGCAGCGCCGCGCCGAGGTCGCACGCGCCGCCGAACGGACCTTTCAGATACCCGGATCGCCGCGCGGTATCAACCGGCCAGGCACAGCTCCCGGGCGAGTTCCGCCCCCGTGGCCGCATCGCGACCGTAGCCGTCGGCTCCGATTTCTTTCGCGTAGTCTTCGGTCACCGGAGCGCCGCCGATGAGGATCACGGGGGGCGCAGCGAGCTCGGCGCGCATGGCGCGGACGGCGTCGGCCATCGCGGGCATCGTGGTGGTCAGCAGGGCGCTGAGGCCGACGAGCTGGATCGAACGCTCCTTGCAGATCGCGACGAACTTCTCTGCGGAAACGTCCACGCCCAGGTCGACGACTTCGAACCCCGCGCCTTCGAGCATGGTCGCCAGCAGGTTCTTGCCGATATCGTGCAGGTCGCCCTTGACGGTGCCGACGGCGGCGGTGGCGGCGGGTTTGACCCCTTGGGCCACCAGCGCCGGCTTGAGGATCGCGGTTCCCTTTTTCATCGCTTCAGCGGCCACCAGCACTTCGGGAACGAAGTATTCCCCGTCTCGAAAAAGCCGACCCACTTCGGCCATGCCGGCGAGCAGCCCGTCGTTGAGAATCTGCCGGGCCGGGATGCCTTCGTCGAGCGCGCGTTTGACCAGCGCAGGCGTGTTCTCGTCATCGCATTCGACGAGCGCCTTGGCTATCTCATCCAGAGTTGACACCGCAACATCTCCTATGATTCGCCCCAATGACAACGGTTGCGCCAACCACCCCGCGCAAGTCAGGTGTTCCGGAAGGTCTTGGATGATCGAATCATCGCGAGGCGGCCGCCGCAGTGTTCACGAATATCCCATAATCTTGGCATAAAGTGATTCACATTGCAAGGAGATTTGTCGGCCCGCGGTACGCGCTAGTTCCACTTATGACCAAGTAGAGACATGGAATCCGGCCGGGAGCAACGTGCTTCACCGCGCGCAAAGTGTCCTAGCTTCGCGCGCGTCGTGGCGGTACGCCGGCGGAGAACGGGGAGGCGACAGGACCAACCGTAACCGTTTTGTTGACAGCCGGTTAATAACCTGTCATTTCGGACAAATGTCCGCAAAAAGTTGCCGCTGCCCGGAAGTTGGGCTATATTTAAGCTGTACGCAATGGATGACCTTGTTCGACGACCGAGCGACCGCCACTTCGGGGGATGTGCCGGTCGCTGCTTTTTTGCACCCGCGCTGACGGCGATAGATGCATAACTCTTTGAAAGAGCAGATCTTGGACTGCGTCGATATCGTCGACGTGGTCGGAGAACACGTCGCCCTGACGCGCAAGGGCCGTGAGTTCGTCGGCCTGTGCCCGTTTCACAACGACCATCGGCCGTCGATGTCCGTCAGTCCTCAGAAGCAGATCTTCAAGTGTTGGTCTTGTCTGGCGGGTGGCAACGCGATCAAGTTTACCCAGCTTATCCATCGCGTCGAATACCGTGAGGCTTTGGAGATTCTGGCCCAGCGCGCCGGGATCGACGTGGCGCAATCGCCCCAGAGCGCCCGCGCCGCCTCCGACCGGGAGCGGGTCCGCGCCGTGCTCGACTGGGCTAACAAGCTGTTTCAAAACAACTTGCGCGAAACCGAACCCGGTCGCCGGGCGGCCCGGTATGCTCGTGACCGCGGCCTGACGGACGAAACGATCGCGCGGTTCGGTCTCGGTTACGCCGCCGACGGCTGGCGGGACCTGCTGGCGCGGGCCCAGCGGGCGGGCATCGCGCTCGATGCGCTCCGCGAGGCTGGCCTGGTCACAACCAATGAAAAGGGCGCTACTTACGATCGTTTCCGACACAGGCTGATCTTTCCGATCCACGACCCGTCGGGTCGCTGCATCGCTTTCGGGGGGCGGACGCTCGGGGACGACGACGCCAAGTACCTCAACTCGCCCGAGTCGCCGCTGTTCAGCAAGTCGCGCGTGCTGTACGGGGTGCACCTCGCCCGGCGGGCGATCGGTTCCGGCAGGCAGGTGATCGTGGTCGAGGGCTACCTGGACGCGGTCCTGCTGAGTCAGGCGGGCATCGAGAACGTGGTCGCGACGCTGGGCACGGCGCTGACCGACTCGCACATGAAGCTGCTGCGTCGGTATGCGGACCAGGTGGTGATGTGCTTCGACAACGACGAGGCCGGCCTGCGGGCGGCCGACCGGGCGGTCGAGGCCGCTTTGCGGCACCGGACGGAGGTCTCGGTGGCCGTCGTGCCGGACGGAAAAGACCCCGCGGATTATGTTATTGGACACGGGTCGGAGGCGTTTAAGTCCTTATTGCAATCGGCGATACCCGCGCTAGAATTCAAGTGGCACAGGACGTTGCAAGCCTATCGTGCCCACGGGCGGCAGTCGCAGCGCGAGGCCGTGGAGGCGTTCCTCGAGTTCGTTGCCCGTGTGACGTTGGCGGGAGGCATCGACCCGCTCGAACAGGGGCTCCTGGTCAGCCGACTGGCCGACCTCCTCGCCATACCGGGGGAGTCCATTTACGCCCTGATCGCCAGGGCCAAGACGGCAGCTTCACGGCAATCCGCGGGCCGATCCGTCTCGGCAGCGGAGGAGTATTCGGCATACGATCGGGAGGTCCGCGGCGTTGCGCCGGCCCTGGTCGTCGCGATCGAGGAGCTATTCGGGCTTGCGCTGGCCGCGCCGGATGAGTGGGAGGCGTGGAACCGCGCCCTGGCGGCCGGCGCGCGTTACGCCCGGCCCTGGGAACGGCTGTACGCGATTCTGCTCGAACACGTCGAGCAGCACGGCACCTATTCCAAGACGGACGTGCTGGCGGCGTGCGAAGAGGAATCGCTTCTGGAGCTGCTCGACCGGCTGCGCGTCCACATGCCCGCCGGCGAGGTGACGGCAGACGCACGCGACCGCGTCGTGCGGCGGGTGCTGGATGAAGTGGACCTGATGGGAATGGAGGCGTTGCGGGAAAACCTGCGGCGCGGAGGACAGGGAGAAGACCAGGCCCGCGCGTTCCTGTCGTTGCGCGAGCGGGCCCGGCGCCAGCACAATCCGCTGGGCGCGGCCCAGCGCTGGCAGGCGCTGACCTCGTCGCGGGAAGCCGAAGAGTAGCGGCGCATCGCACGCGCCCGCATCGCGGCGCTGCGAGGGCAGGCGCGTCGGCGGTCGTTCGGGACGCCGGCGGCGACAACCGAATGCAGAGCACCCGGCCGGCGACCCCTTTGGAGGGATCGCGACAGAACCGGTTGGTATGTGGAGAACGTGAATGTCATCGGTGATGCCTACACAGGTGGATATTGATCCGATCGAGCAGTGCGTCAACGAGCTGATCGAGCAGAGCAAGACGCGCGGATATCTGACCTGGGAGGATCTCAACGAGGCGCTCCCGGACGAGGCCATCTCGCCGGAGAAGCTCGAAAGCGTGCTCAACCGCATCGAGCAGGCCAAGATCCAGATGATCGACGAGATCGAGGCGGACAAGCTGCGCGAGGACAACCGCAAGCGCTCCGCCAGCGATCTGGAAGCGGTCGAGACGCTGGCCGAAGTCACCGACCTGGACCTTGCCGAGGCCACCGGCCGGCGGATCGACGACCCCGTGCGCATGTACCTGACGCAGATGGGCGAGATCCCGCTGCTGACGCGCGAAGAGGAAATCACGCTCGCCAAGAAGATCGAGCTGACCCGCATGGCCTTCCGGCGCAAGGTGCTCGAAAACGATTTCTGCATGATGCAGGCGGTCGATCTGATGCAGGCCGTCGCCGATGGCCGCATGCCGTTCGACCGCACCATGAAGATTTCGACCAACGAGCACATGGGCAAGGCGACGATCATTCGGCGTCTGCCGGCGAACCTCGCGACGGTGCGCAAGCTGGCCGAGCTGAATCACAAGGACTGGACGCTGCTGCGCGAGTCGCGGACGTCGGCCGCCGCCCGGCGGGCCGCCCGCGAGCGCATGATCCAGCGCCGCCGGCGCGCCGTGACGCTGCTCGAGGAGCTCCCGCTGCGCACCAGCCGCATCACGCCGATGATGCGCAAGCTCTCGTCGATGGCGACCAAGATGGAAACGCTGACCGACGAGCTCAAGAAGCGCGGCAAGTCGCTGCCGCCCGACGACGTCGAGGCGATGAAGGACGAGCTGCGCGGGCTGGCCGACCTGGTGATGGAAGACGTACACGACCTGCGCCGGCGCGTGGACGAGGCCCAGAAGGTCTTCGGCGAGTACGAGGAAGCCAAGCGCCGGCTCGCGGGCGGCAACCTGCGGCTGGTCGTGTCGATCGCCAAGAAGTACCGCAACCGCGGCCTGAGCTTCCTGGACATCATCCAGGAGGGCAACACCGGCCTGATGCGCGCGGTGGACAAGTACGAATACCGGCGCGGGTACAAGTTCTCGACCTACGCCACGTGGTGGATCCGCCAGGCCATCACGCGGGCCATCGCCGACCACGCGCGGACCATCCGCATCCCCGTGCACATGATCGAGACGATGAG
>CAYRXN010000155.1:0-2764 GCA_964428275.1 uncultured Planctomycetales bacterium
AGCCGCGGACCGATCAGCAGCGTGTTCTTCCCGATCCAGCCCAGGCCGGCGGCCGCCGCCAGGTCGCGTTCGAGTATCGGCGCGGTGTCCACGCAGATCCGGGTCTCGAACGGCTGGTCGATCGCGGCGTGCATCTGCGAGACCATCTCGTCCAACATGCTGCGCAGTACATGATGGTAATCGCGGCCGCGGGCGTACTGCGCGACCCGGCCCGACGGCGGCTCCCCCGGCACCGGCGGAGGCGTTTCGGGGCGTTTGTAAGCGACCGCCACGCAGATGACCGAGCGCGCTCCCGGAAGGAGCAGGGCGGGATTTTCGCGGAGCTTGACGTTGCGGCCCAGGTAGGTCATGGTGCCGGCATAGCCCGCCGCGAGCCAAGCCCTATAATAGTCCGTTCGGGGACCCGGCGCGGCGCGCGCGATGCCGGCGCCGTCGAACCCGGCTTGGCGAGCGAGGTCTTTCACGAGGGTCGTAATCCTGGCGGCCGTCATATTGGTCGATGATACTGGTGCGGTTGCGTGCGCCAAACTGCGGCTAACCGGCAAGGCTCGACCACGCGGAGATGCTGAATGTTCAATTACGAGTGGTTTCATCAGGGCGGCTTGCAGCGTCTGATCGACGAAGCGCGGAACCGTTGCGCCAAGAAGAAATACCCCGACCCGGCCGACGGCAACGGCCAGCCGTCGCCGGACTACAACGCCTATCGCGATGCGCTCGAAACGCGCATCATCCTGTACATGCGTGACGGGCTCACGTACGAGATGAAGGAGTTCGCCGACTCGGGCACCAGCAACGCGCTGGCGTTCGAGTGCGTTCCGATGGATGAGAACTACAAGGTCGGGTCGATCGTCATCGTCGTTCCGTTCGACGACATCGCCCGCGTCGAGGTGTTTGCGGTCCATCCCGACGAGAAGCCGCAAGAGAACATCCGCATCCCGGGTTTCCGGGCCGCCGCGGCGGAAATGAAACAGGAATGACCATCGCGCGCCGCGCCGGCGGGGCCTGCACCTGCGCCGTGCGCCCGGTCCCGATCGAGGCCACGGGGACATCATGAAACGATATCCGGCTATCGTGCTTGCGTTGGCGGCCGTGACGCTGCTCAGCGGCTGCGCCACTCCCTTCGGCCCCCGGGCCAAGTACGGCGTAACCTTCTACGCCCCCGGGGCCGGCAACTTCGACTTCGGCGACGTGGGAATCCGCGAAGGTCTCAAACGTGCCGGGTACAAGGGCCAGGTCATCACCGTGATGTGGACGGTGTCGTTCAACCCCGCGATCGACCAGCGGCTGGGCAACGCCCGGCTGGGCGCCGTCGAGCTGGCCCGCAAGATCGAGCAATACCAGCACGAATACCCCGGTCGGCCCATCAACGTGATCGGCCTCTCGGCCGGCACCGGCGTCGCGATCTGGGCGCTCGAGGAGCTCAAGCCGGATTGCAAGGTGGACAGCGTGGTCCTGCTCGCCTCGAGCCTGTGGTACCGCTACGACGCCCGCAAGGCCCTGGCACACGTCAAGGACAAGATCTACAACTACTATTCCCCCAACGACCCCGTGCTCGCCGGGCCGATGAAGGTATTCGGCACGATCGACGGCGTCTTCGGCCAGGACGGCGCCGGCGCGGTCGGACTGCGCCCGCCCGGCGGCTCGGAACGCATCGTCAACATCCGCTGGCGACCCGAGTTCGGGCGCTACGGCTACCACGGCGGCCATACCGACGGCACCAGCGCCCGCTTCGTCGAGAAGTTCATCGCGAAGCACCTGCGCCTGGAAGCCCTCGGTCCGAAGACACCAACCGGTGCAACTTACGCCATTGCGCCGGCGAAAGGTCTTCCGGCCGCGCATTCGAACTGACTCCAACCTGCTCGAAGACCGCCTCCGCCCCGGGCCAGCCCTGCGCCCGGGCGATGCGTCGCAGCATCTTGCGCCGCTGGGCGAAGACCGCCTGCAAGAACCGCGAAAACACCCGGAGATCGCCGACCTGCGGCGCGGGCGTCCGCGGCCACAGCGTCAGCATCACCGACTCGACCTTCGGCCGCGGCCAGAACACCGACGGCGGCAGCGCCGCATGAATCGTCAGGTCGGCCAGGCTCTGGCAGAACACCGACGCCGCCCCGTACGCCGACGTCCCCGGCTGGGCCGCCAGCCGGTCGGCCACCTCCTTCTGGATGGTGCACGTCAGGCGTTCCAGGCCCGGCCCGAGGTACAGCAGGTCCAGCAGCAGCGGCGTCGCGATCTGGTACGGGAGATTGGCGACGAGCTTGCGGCCCCCGCCGGCGGCCGGCGGCTGGGCGCTGAGCACCTCCAGAATCAGCGGATTGACGCGGTGTTTGCCGGCCAGAGCGTCCCCCCGGATCAGCGTGCAGCGCGGGTGCTCACCCAGGCGGTCGCACAGCAGCGCATAGAGCCCGCGGTCGAGCTCGACGGCGATCAGCCGCGCTCCGGTTTCGAGCAGCATTTCGGACAGCGAGCCGGTTCCCGGTCCCACTTCCAGCACCACGTCCGCGGGCCCGACCTCTGCCGCCGCCACGAGTTTTCGCATAAGATTCAGGTCGATCAGGAAGTTCTGGCCGAGGCGGTGGCGCGGCGCGAGCCCGGCCGCGGCCAGCAGTGATCGGATTTCTGACAGCGTCTGTCCGGCCATGCGCCCGATGGTGAGGGCGCCGGCCGCGATTGGCAAGGCGCACGGCCCCCGGCGGCAGCGTCGCATGGGCGTTTCGCCCGTGTGCCAGCAGCCTGGGCCATCCGCCCCGGCCCGGTGACGGGCCCT
>CAYRXN010000156.1:0-7581 GCA_964428275.1 uncultured Planctomycetales bacterium
GGTTCGCATGAAGATCACCAACCGCAGCGAGTTCTTCCAGGGTGAGATCGGTATCTGCCTGGGGATCCGCGAAACCGACGAGAACGTCCCGCAGCTCTACAACGGCGGGACGACGGGCACGATCGAGTGGGTCGGCGCCACCGGGACCACCGGCGACCCGAACAACCCCACGCCCGTTCCTGCCGTCACCCTTGCGCCCAACGCCTCGGCCTACACGCTCGAATGGGATCTGGCCACCGGCATCGTGAAGGTCGATGGCGTGGCCCAGGGCGGCGGCATCGTCGCCATGACCGGCGACGGCGTCCTCAGCACGCCCAACATGCGCGGCACGCTCGAACACATCGCGATCACCAACGTCGCCGGTGACGCCGCGACGCTGATCGACATCGGCATCGATGAGCTTCAGTTCGAGGCCCCGGTGCCCGATCCGGTTCTCCCGCCGACCGTGGTGGCGCCGATCATCGCCGGCGATACCGAAGTCACCGTGACCGACCTGATGTCCACGGTGGACCAGGTCAACCTGCTCCTCAACGGCACGGTCATCCTGACCGAGAACGTGTCCACCAACGACGACGTCGTCTTTGCGCTGCCCGCGGCGGCGGTCACCGGCGATGTCTACACGGCCACGCAGCGCGACGGCGCGACCGGCCATACCAGCGACGAGTCGGCCCCGGTCACCGTGCTGCCCGAAGCCTCTCCCTACTCTTTCTCGATCGTGATCGACGAGGATGGCGACGGCAGTTGCAACTTCGACCCGCCCGGCGGGTGGGAATTCGTGGGCGTCTCGGCGGTCGATTCGCTCGCCGGCGGCTACATGCTGCCGCGCGGCACCGTGCTGTTCAACGACAACGCCCAGTGGCAGACCGTCGATATCCCGCTGGACGATCCCAACGTCGTCGAGCCGTGGCTCGGCGGCAACGGCCAGCTCGACCCCTCGCCCACCGGCTACTACACGATCGACAGCATGTGGTTCACGCTCGAACCCGGCGGCACGATCGGGCCGGACGAGGTCTTCATCGACGCGATCGAGCTGCTCGACGCCGGCGATAACGTGATCGACGTCGTCCACGACATGGAAGACGGCGTGAATTACCTCTCGCGCGTCCGCGGGCAGAGTACGACCTCGCCCACGAGCTCGGCCCTGAGCACCGTCACCGCCTACGACGGAATCACGAGCCACCGCCTCGTCTGGACCTACCCCAGCGATACCGACGAATCGCTCGGCCTGTACCACAACGTCGGCTTCCAGTGCGGCACCAGCCCGCAGTTCTCCGACGCCGGCGTGAAGCTGCGCTTCCACATCCTCTCGCGCAGCGCGCTCGACCCGAACGCGCCGCCGATCCCCGAGGTCGTGGGTCCGATCGTCGGCAACCAGGACAGCGTGCGGATTCTCAACGACGCTTCGGCCACCGCCGTGCAGCTCTACATCAACGGCGTACCCGAGGGCGGTCCCGTCACGCCTTCGGGCACGATGACCGACTTCACCGGCCTGACGCTGGCGGTCGGTGACTCGATCTCGGCCACGCAGACCATCGGCGGCGTCGAGACGGACTTTGCGTACCCGCGCGTGCTGACGGCCCAGCCGGTTCCGCCGATCGTGGAGTCGCCGATCGCGCCCGGCTCGACGTCCGTCTCGCTTTCCGGCATCTACGACGCGGCCTACGCCTCGGCTTCGCTCGTGACGGTGTACGTCAACGGGGCCGCGCACGGCACCGCCGTTCCCGCCGGCAGCACGGCCACGGTTCCGCTCGACGTGTCGCTGGTCACCGGCGATATCGTGACCGCGACGCAGACCGTCAATGCGGCGACCAGTGCCGAGTCCGATCCGGTGGTCGTGGCCTTCACCGCGCCGGTGTTCTACAAGGCGCCGGCCGAGGGCGACACCAGCGTGCGGATCATGGGCCTCACCCCCGGGGCCGACAGCGTGACCATCACCGTCAACGGCACGACCGAGTTCACCGCCACCCCCGACCCCGGCAGCGATCGTTGGGACGTGTCCGTCAGCGGGCTGGTCGCCGGCGACTCGCTCACGGCGCACTACGCCGTCGGCGGCGTGCAGAGCGTCGAGTCGGCCTACGAGATCGTGACGGTCGCGAGCGAGACGACCGTGCTCTGCGACGATTTCGAATACGACCAGGCCACCTACGACGCGACCTGGGCCAACTCGGGCAGCGCCACGCGACTGGAGCTCTCGTCGGCGATGAACACGACGCCGGGTGGCAGCCAGTCGCTCTACGCTCCGGTGGGCACGACCCGTGTCGAGCAGAACCTGCCCGGTCCGGTCGTTCCGACGGAGACCGAGCCGCTGGTCTTCAACGTCAACATCTACGACGCCCAGGGGGTCAACAGTCCCGCGGTGCAGTTCGCCCAGGTCAATGCCGACGGTTCGGCCGACTGGTTCTACATGCACGTCGGGATTCTGGGCTGGGCCGACACGGACAACATCCACTACGATTTCCGTGCGGTCGGCAACGGCGGCCCCAACTGGACCGACCTGGACCAGTACGACGGCCCGCAGCGCAGCGTCGGCTGGCACAACTACACGGTGGTCCACAAGGGCAACCGCATCGACGTCTACGTCGATGGCCAGCTCGCGCTCAAGAACCTCACGCTCTCGTCTCCGACGACCTACGCGATCGCGCGGATCGGAGCGGGGTACTCGAGCAGCGTCGATGCCTACTTCGATGATTACTGCATCGAGACCGGCGCGGTGCACTTCGGCGAGCTGCCGCCGGCACCGCCGGCCAAGCCGGATATCGCCGCGCCCATCGAGGACGGCGACAACCTCGTCACCGTGACGGGCGTGGACAGCGACGTGATCCTCGTCCAGATCGTCGATGAGGGTTCCAACGTGATCGGCACCTACTCCGGCACGATCGACCCGAGCGGCAACGTGGACGTTCCGCTCACGCGTTCGCTGGCGCATCTCGAGCGGATCACCGCCGAGGTGACCAACGCCAACGGCACGACCGATTCCGATCCGCTCGAGGTCGGGGCGGGTAACGGCGACATCCTGGTGTGCCTGGGCGTTCGCGAAACGGGTGACACCGGCCCGCTGGGCAGCCCCGGCTCGTCCAGCGGTACGATCGAATGGGTCGGCGCCAGCAGCGTCGTGAACGGCGCACCGCAGGGCGTGGCGCTCAGTCCGTCCAGCGCGTGGCAGACGATCACGTTCGATCCGGCCACCGACCCGATCGTGGGCTTCACCGGCGACGGCGTGATCGACGTGACCCGCGGAACGCTGGAACACCTGGCGATCGCGGTGAACGCGTCCTCGCCCGATCGCAGCACCGGCGAGTACTTCCTCTACATCGACAACGTGACGAACGTCGGGGCCGACGGCGGTTCGGACTTCGTCATCGCCGATTTCGAAGGGTACGCGCTGGGCGACGAGGTGCTGTTCCAGGAACCCACCTTCTCCGGCAGCACGGCGGCCCACATGACGCCGCTGCCGAGCTCGAGCGAGGTTTCGGACGCCTACGGCAATCCGGGGCAGTCCGAGCTGCTGGCGTGGTTCTTCCGTGACACCACCGATCAGCGCTGGGCCCGCGTGACCACGTTTTCCGTGCTGAATCAGCCCAGTCCGATCATTGATCTGACCAAGCCGATCCGCATGGACGTGATGCTGGTCGCCTCGGCTTCGATCCCGGGCGACATCGACGGCGACGGCGACGTCGATCTGGCCGACCTGGCGATCCTGCTGGCGGCGTATGGCACCTGCGACGGCGACGCCAACTACAACGCGGCCGCCGACCTGGATGGTGACAACTGCGTCAACCTGTCCGACCTCGCGATTCTGCTCGCGAACTATGGGACGTAGGTGAACCGATGACGGGCTCGACGCGTTCGGTGTGAGCCCGGTATGACTGCCACGGGCCGGTGGGATCGGAATCTCCGAACCCGCCGGCCCGCTTCTTGTTGCGGCGGGAGGCGCAGGCGGACAGGGGGATCACTGCCGGCCCCGATTCCTCGTGAGGACGTTTCCGGCTCCGTCCGGTGGCGGGAACCTGTTGTCGTCAATCCACTGGGCCGGGCTCGGTCCGGCACGGCCCGACGCTGGCCCATCGCGAACATCGGCCGGGCGGGAGCGGTGCGTGTGCTGGGATGATGCCGGGTGAAAGCCGGCCCCAGGGCCTGCGCGATCTGCCAGGGACAAGGGCCGCATTCCTCTGTGGCCCGCAAATCGCCGCGGGGATCGGAACCGCGTGCGTTATAATGGCCGGTAGCGGAAGCACGGCCCGCGGAACGCCGTGCGCAGCGGCGGGGCGGGCGAGCCGCCCTCGCCGGGGAGGAGAGCCCATGGGAGCGAAAGCGAAAGCTGTCGCCGCGCTGACGTTGGCCGCGGCTGTGATGTTTGTCCTGACGACCCCGCGTGCGACGCAGGCGGTTTCGAACTCGAAGATTCACGCGTCGCTGGTGCGGCTGCTCGACCGGCAGGACGCGCCGGTGCGGGCGTGGGTGTTTTTCGTGGACAAGGGGCTGCGCTCGCAGGCGGCGATCGACGCCGCGCTGGCCGACCTGGCCCGCACCTACAATCCCCGGGCCATCGCGCGGCGCAAGCTGCGGCGAACCGCGCCGGGCCTGTTCGACCAGCGCGACCTGCCGCTCGCGGCGGCATACGTACAGGCCGTCGAGGCGACCGGGGCCCGCATCCACGTGACCAGCCGCTGGCTCAACGCCGTGAGCGTGATCGCCGACCGCGCGCAGATTCGGGCCATTGCCGAACTGCCGTTCGTTCGGCGGCTCCAGCCGGTGCGGCGCGGCCGGCGGATCGAACCGGCGCCGGGCGCGCAGCTCACGCAGGCCGCCCCGCCCCGAGGCTGGTACGGCTACGCCGAGGACCAGCTCAACCAGATGAACCTGATCGCGGTCCACGACGCCGGCTACACCGCCCAGGGCGTGGTGATCGGGATTCTCGATACGGGTTTCGAACGAAGCCACGAAGCGTTCAACTATCCCGGCCATGCGGTCGACGTGCTGGCCGAGTGGGACTTCGTGGACAATGACGGCGACACCAGCCAAGAGCCGGGTGACGACTCCGAGCAGCACGTCCACGGCACGCTGATCCTCGGAACGCTCGGGGCCTACGCGCCCGATGAGTTTGTTGGCTCGGCCTACGATGCCTCGTTCGTGCTGGCCAAGACGGAGGATGTCACCGGCGAGTATCCGGCGGAGGAGGACAACTACGTCGCGGGGCTGGAGTTCGTCGAGAATCACGGGGCGGACCTCGCCACGTCCTCGCTGGGCTACATCGACTGGTACACGCAGGCCGACCTCGACGGGCAGACCGCCGTCACGACGGTGGCCGTCAACACGGCGACCGATAACGGTCTGATCTGCTGCACGGCCGCCGGCAACGAGTATCACGACAGCAACCCGTCCACGTCGCACCTGATCGCGCCGGCGGATGCGTTCGCGGTGATCACCTGCGGCGCGGTGGACGCGTGGGACGACATCGCGGACTTCAGCTCCGACGGCCCGACCGCCGACGGGCGGGTCAAGCCCGAGGTGCTCGCACTGGGCGTGGACACGATCAGCGTCTGGCCGTACGACACCAGCGGTTACGTCTACGCCAGCGGGACGTCGCTATCGACGCCGCTGGTGGCCGGGGCGGTGGCGTGTCTGGTGCAGGCCCACCCGGAGTGGACGGTGGCGGATGTGCGTAACCACCTGTTCTACACGGCCGACTACTACGCGAGTCACGGTACGTACGATGCAACCTACGTCCGCGGCTACGGCCTGATCGACGCCTACGCCGCCCTGAACTTCAGCTTCACCGACTGCAACGGCAACGGCATCGACGACGGTGACGACATCGCCGGCGGGACGAGCCAGGATTGCAACACCAACGGCGTGCCGGACGAATGCGATATCGCCGACGGCACGTCCGACGACGCCAACGGTAACGGCATCCCCGACGAGTGCGAGTGCATCGGCGACCTCGACGGCGACAGCGATATCGACCTGGCCGACCTGTCGATCATGCTCGCGCACTACGGCCAGACCGGCGGCATGACCTACGCCGACGGCGATCTGGACGGTGACGGCGACGTGGACCTGGCAGATTTGTCCTTGCTGCTGGCTGTCTACGGGCAGAGTTGCTCGTAGATGTCGGTTCCCCGCCCGGCCACGGTGGGGCGCAGCCTGCGGTACCGGTTTCCAATCGGCGGGTCGGAGCGCGGCCATTGCCCGCCGCACCGGGGGGCGGTGTGCCGCGCGGGGGGCGTGTGAACAGGCGTGGCATGACAAACGTGATCGTGATTACCGGACCGCCTGCGATCGGCAAGACGACCGTGGCGTATCTGCTGTCGCAGCGTCTCGGCGGAACGGTCGCGCGGATCAGCGGGGACGTGTTCGTGCTCGCGGTCACGCCGTTCGAAACGAGCGAGGAGCGGCGGGCATTCCTGCGCGCCAATCTCACATCGTTCGCACGCCACGCGGTCGGGCATGCATACGACTGGGTCGTGATCGAGTGCGTGATTCCGAGCGGCGAGTTTCTCCGGCGATTTGTCGCTGAGACGGAGCTGCCGGCCGAACGCCACCATATCTTCGCGCTGCTGGCGGGCCGGGAGGCGTACGAACGTCGCCTGCGCGCCCGATTGTGCGAATGCGACACGCCCGCCACGGAGCGGCAGTTGCGCAGTTGTCACGAATGGCTGGAGCGCATTGCCGGGCTCCGGGAAGCCGTCCCGATCGATACCACCTCCCTCTCTCCCGAGCGGACCGCCGAGCTGATTCTTCGACACCTCGCAACCGGCTGACCAGCCACGCAAGGCGGTGGCCGACGCGAGTCGTGACGGCGGCGTGCAGTGGCGGATGCCGGGAAACGGGGGCGCGCAAGAACCTGCCGGGCGAAGGCGGGCATGGGCGCCCGTCCTCACCCGGCAGGGTCGGGATGGACCGGTTGCCGCCGACCGCTTACGAGCCGCGCGGGCGCGCCTTGTTCGGATAGGGCGGCGGGCCGGGCAGCTCGACCGGATGTTTCTTGATCTCGTCGAGCAACATGTGGATGGCCTCGTCGAGCTGGGCGTCCTTGCCGCGCAGCACGTCGCCGGGCATGTTCTGGACCTCGACGTCCGGCTCGACGCCGCGGCCCTCGATCGGCCAGCGTCCGTCGAGCGTATAGAGCCCGAACTGCGGTGGGGTGACGGTGCCGCCGTCCATGAGATCCTGGTGGGCCTCGATGCCGATCGAGCCGCCCCAGGTGCGCATACCGATGATGGGGGCCATCTTCTTGATCTTGATGGCCTCGGCGAACATCTCGCCGTTGGAGCCGGTGTCCTCGTTGACCAGCACCACCCACGGCCCGACGAAGACACGCTCGGGATCGCGTGAGATCTTGCCCTCGCGGGGTTTGTCCATCGCCCAGATGCGACGTTCGAGCCGGTCGATGATCATGTCGCCGGTGAAGCCGCCGCCGTTGTAGCGCTCGTCGATGATGAAGGCCTTCTTGTAGTACAGGGGGTACCAGACCTTGGCGAACTCGATCAGTCCGCCCTGCATCATGTCGGGCAGGTGGACGTAGCCGACCTGTCCGCCGGTCATCTTGTCGACGTAGGCGCGGTTGCTGGCGACCCACTC
>CAYRXN010000157.1:0-7224 GCA_964428275.1 uncultured Planctomycetales bacterium
GGCCTGCTCGGCGTCGCCGGGCTCGAATCGGACTTCGAGGATTTCCGCTTCACGCTCGAGGTGGGCGACAAGATCATTTTCTACACCGACGGACTCGAAGAGCTGTTCATCGTCGATCGTGACGAGGACCGCGATCACGTCGAGTTCGGCCAGCGGCTGCGGATGTGGGCGCCCCTGAGCGCGGACGAGTTCGTGCAGGCCCTGGCCGACCACCTGGACCAATCCGAAGGATCGCTCAATCCCGAAGACGACGTCACCGTCGTCGTCGCCGAAGTGAGGGCCTGACACCGCCCCGACGGGACCTCAGCGTTACCGGATACGGCAGCGCGGGAAGACCAGGCGCTGCCCGCACTGGCCCGGGAAAGGCGACACGGACCTGCCACTTGCGCCTTGCTGGAAGCCTCCCCCCCAGCGCTTTCTTGCCCTCTGGGGAAGAAACGGGGCGCGGCAAGAGGTCCGATCTTCCCCGCCGGAGAGCGCGGGATCGCGCCTAGGCGCCGGCCTGGCGCAGCGCCGCCAGCTCGTCGCCGACGGCCTGGACCGCGAGCTCGACCGCCTGCCCGGGCGAGACCTTCTGCTTCTCGTCGTCGCGGCGGTGGCAGAACTCGACCATCCCGCCGGCGAGGCTCTTCTTGCCGACGATGATCCGCAGCGGGATACCGATCAGGTCGGCGTCCTTGAACTTGAAGCCGGCCCGCTCGTCGCGGTCGTCGAAGAGCACGTCGAGATCGGCGTTGACCAGCTCGTCGTGGATGCGGCTGGCGGTCTGCATGACTGCCTCGTCGCGCGGGTCGAGCGCGATCACGATCACCTCGAACGGGGCGATCGACATCGGCCAGATGATTCCGCCGTCGTCGTGGTGCGACTCGATCGCGGCGGCCATGATGCGGTTGAGTCCGATGCCGTAGCAACCCATGATCAGCGGGTGGGGCTTGCCGTCGCGGTTGAGGTACGTCGCGTGCATCGCCTCGCTGTACTTGGTGCCCAGCTCGAACACGTGCCCGACCTCGATCGCCGTGCGAACGTGCAGCGGATCGTGGTCGGCGTTGGGGGCGAGATCGCCTTCGATCACGGTGCGGATATCGGCGATCACCACCTTGTCGCCCTCGAGGGGGAAGTCCCGCCCGGGATTGACGTTGCGGACGTGGTAGTCGGTCTTGTTCGCGCCGGTGGCGGCGTTGCGCATCGTGGTCACGTCGCGGTCGACGATGAGTTTGTCCACGCGCTCGATCAGTCCCTGCGGGCCGGCGAACCCGACCGCCGCCCCGGTCAGCTCCTCGATCGAGTCGGGCGTGGCCAGCTCGAAGTGGAGCAACACCTCGTCCTCGAACGCCTCGCGCACGACGCGCTCCAGCTTGTGCTCGTTGATCTCGTGGTTGCCGCGCACCAAGACGACGATCCAGCCGGTCCATTCGGTGTCTTTGCCGTCCACCGTCCGCAGCGCCTTGATGTCGTACACGAGCGTCTTGATCATCTGCTCCGGCCGCGTATCGAGGAATCGGCAGACCTCCTCGACCTTGCCGACGCCGGGCGTGTGGACCTCTTCCATCGGCAGCGGATCGCCGGTCTGCTGGGGCAGGGGGCGGGCGCTGGCCCGCTCGAGGTTCGCCGCGTAGCCGCCCGATTCGCTGATCGCGACGGAATCTTCGCCGGCCGGCGTGAGCACCATGAACTCGTGCGAGACGTCGCCGCCGATCGCGCCGCTGTCGGCCTCGACCGCGACGTAGGGCAGCCCGCAGCGCCCGAAGATGCGGCAGTAGGTGCGGTACATGGTTTCGTAGGCCTTGTGCAGGCACTCGAAGCTGTCGTGGAACGAGTAGGCGTCCTTCATCAGGAATTCGCGCGTGCGCAGGACGCCGCTCTTGGGCCGCGCTTCGCCCCGGAACTTGGTCTGGATCTGGTAGAGATTGATCGGAAGCTGTTTGTAGCTCTTGAGATAGGCCCGCGCGGTGTCGGTGATGACCTCTTCGTGGGTCGGTCCGAGCACGGTGTTGGGACGCCAGTCGCCCTCCGGGCCGGCCAGGCGCAGGAGCACGTCGCCCATGGCTTCGACCCGGCCGGTTTCCTCCCAGAGCGACAGCGGCTGGAGCACCGGCATGTGCAGCTCGATCGCGCCGGCGGCGTTCATCTCCTCGCGGACGATGTGTTCGACCTTGCGCAGCGCGCGGTAGCCCAGCGGCAGGTAGGTGTACATGCCCGCCGCCACCTGCCGAATCAGACCCGCCCGCAACATGAGGACGTGCGAGGCGGCGGTGGCATCCTTGGGCGTTTCCTTCGTCGTCGGAATGAAGTACTGGCTCCAGCGCATCAGAATTTCGCTCCCGTCTGAAACATCGCGACTGCCTGGTCCCCCACAAACCCCGCATTGTGCGGGCCAGACCGCGGCGATGCAAACCACCTCCGCCCGCCGAACCGTCCCCAAGTACGCGGCGTCCGGTTACGATAGGCACGGTTGTCACGAAACCGGGCCGCGCCCGCGACGCGGGCCCGACCCCGTGATCCCACGGAGGACATTCTGTGAGTGCATCGCCAGTGCGGAAGATCGTCATTGTCGGCGGCGTGGCCGGTGGGGCGACCGCCGCCGCGCGCATCCGCCGACTCGATGAACACGCCGAGATCGTGCTGATCGAACGCGGACCCGACATCGCGTTCGCCAACTGCGGCCTGCCCTACCACATCGGCGGCGAGATCGAAGACCGCGACGCCCTCCGCGTCCAGACCGTCGCGGGCATGAAGGCCCGCTACAACCTCGACATCCGCACCCGAAGCGAGGTCGTGGCGATCGACCGCCAGCGGCGGGTCGTCCGCGTGACCGACCACGCCGGCGGGCGCGCGTACGAGGAATCGTACGACACCCTGCTGCTCTCGCCGGGCGCCGCGCCGATCCGCCCGCCGCTGCCCGGTGTCGAGCACCCCGCCGTCTTCACGCTCAGAAACCTCCAGGACATGGACCGCATCCGCGACGCCACCAACTCGGCCCGGACGGCCGTGGTCGTCGGCGGGGGCTTCATCGGACTGGAAATGGTCGAAAACCTCCATCGCCGCGGCGTGAGCGTAACGCTGGTCGAGCTGTTGCCGCAGGTCCTGCCGCCGATGGACGCGGAATTCGCCGAGCGCCTGCGGCGGGAACTGGTCGCCCACGGGGTCACGCTACACCTGGGCGACGCGGTAGCCGGCTTCGAGGACCGGGCCGGCCGGCTGGGCGTGCAACTGCGAAGCAAGGCGGTGCTGGAGGCGGACCTCGTGATCCTCGCGGTGGGCGTCCGGCCGGACACGCAACTCGCCCGCGACGCGGGCCTGGAGCTCAACCAGCGCGGCGGCATCATCGTGGACGAACACATGCGCACCAGCGATCCACACATCTACGCCGTCGGCGACGCGGTCGAGATATCGGACGCGGTGCTCGGCGGTCCGACGATGCTCCCGCTGGCCGGGCCGGCCAATCGCCAGGCCCGCATCGCCGCCGACAACATCTGCGGGCGCCCATCCACGTTTCGCGGCGTGCAGGGGACCGCGATCGTCCGCGTCTTCGGTCTGACCGCCGCCTGCACCGGCGCCAGCGAGAAGACGCTCCGGCAACGGGGCGTCGCCTACGAGAGCATCACCGTGTTTCCCAAGTCGCACGCCGGCTATTTCCCCGGCGCCGCGCAGATGATGCTCAAGCTGCTGTTCGCGCCGCCCGAGGGTCGCATCCTGGGGGCGCAGATCGTCGGCGGCGAGGGTGTGGACAAGCGCATCGACGTGCTCGCGCTGGCGATCCAGGCGGGTCTGACCACGTTCGACCTGGAGCAGGCCGAGCTGGCCTACGCCCCGCAATACGGCTCGGCCAAGGACCCGATCAATATCGCCGGGTTCGTCGCCGGCAACAAACTGCGCGGCGACGTACACTGCCTCGGGCCCGCGGAGGTCGAACCGCAACTGGCGCAACAGTACACGCTGCTCGACGTGCGCAACCCCGACGAGGTCGCCGCCGGCACGATCCCCGGTTCGATCAACATCCCGTTGCCGTTGCTGCGCCGGCGACTGGACGAGATTCCGCGCGACAAGCCGGTGCTGGTTTTCTGCGCCGTCGGGCAACGCGGCTACTACGCCTGCCGCTGCCTGAGCCAGCACGGCTATTCGTGCTCGAGCATCTGCGGCGGATACGCCGCCTACGACCTCGCCCGGACCGCCGGCGGAGCCGGCGCGTGAGTCATCCGCGCGCTCAGGCCGCGGCCGCGGCCCGGCGGTCGATGCGCCCCGTGACGTACTTGAACAGCAGCAGCGCCGCGAACGCCAGCACGCCCACGCCCGTGAAGACGTACCACAGGTAGTGCGCCCGGCGGTAGGCCGCCGGCAGCGGCGGACGCTCCTTTTCCGCCCGGGGCGTGCTCGCGGAAACCAGCAGCTCGACGATCTCGCGCCTGGCGCCCTCCTTCGCGCGCGGCGGTTTGAAGCGCGACTCGGTGATCGTATAGGTCACGTTCGGCCCGGCGATCTTCCATGTTCGCGGGGGGTTCTTCTTCCAGCTCGACCCGTCGGTGTCGCGTTCGAGGCGGGCGCCGGCCGGCACCGGGCATCCGCCGGCGGCCAGCGCGGCACGCACGGCATCGGGCACCGGGCCGTCACGCTCCAGCGCGGGCGCCACCTCCGCCGGCAGCATGAGGCGGTAGTTCGAATCGGTGGCCAGCCGCCACTGCTCGCGCACGCCGGCCGGCAGCGTCCGCGGATCGGGGCAGAAACCCGCCAGGAGGTAACCGGCCAGCACAAAACCGAACAGCCACGCGAAAAACGTGGTCAGGTGCGAATAGCCCAGGTACAGCCCGACCTCACCCGGCGGCGCCTGCTTCGAGACGTATTCCAGCCACTTGGGCGAAAGAAAACACTCGGCCAGCCCCTGAAGCGCGATGCCGATGATGAACACCAGCACCACCGGGTGCATGTGGACGACGCCCAAGTCGATCGACTGGCCCACGCGGGATTGCAGCAGCGGGCCGAGGGCGGCGACCAGGGCGGTGAACGGGATGATCGCCAGCCCGATGCCGATGGCGCTGGCCGGCTGGAGCTTGCGCACCAGGTGGGTGATCGGCACGACCAGCAGGACCACGACCAGCGGGTTGATGTTCGCGAGCCACTCGGGCTTGTAACCCTTGCCGAGCACGCGTTCGATGTACGTCGGCATCGACGAGTAGAGCTGCCCCTGGATCGCCCAGAAGCCGGCCACGATGAGGATCAGGCACATGAAGCGGACGTTCGTGACCACACGCACCAGGCCGCTCAGGGCCTCGCCGACGGTCTTGCCGGTGCCCGCGCGGTCCACGTCGCGGTAGAACAGGCTCACGAGCACCAGGGCCAGCAGGGCCATGCCGGCCGCGTAGAAGTTGATGTACTGGAGGCCGAGCCGCTCGTTGAGGTCGCCGGCCACCGCCTTGCCGCTGAAGGCCCCGATGTTCACGATCATGTAGAAGATCGACATGGCCCGCGCGCGGTGGGCCGAATCGCTGCACTTGGCGACCGTGCCGGAGATCACCGGCTTGACGATCGCGCCGCCGCACATGATGAGCGTCAGCGCGATCAGGGCGGTGCCCTTGAGCTGGTAGGCCCCGAGCAGCGTGTATCCGCCGGTGAGCAGCGCGAAGGCGATGACCAGGGCGGTCTTGAAGCCGATCTTGTCGGCCATGATCCCCATGAACGTCGGCAGGAAATAGAGGATCGAGGCGAACGCCCCGGTGATCAGGCCGGTCTGCTCGTCGGTGAACCCGACCATCTCGTTGAGGTAGCGGAACAGCGAGATGAACATGCCGTAGAACGCGGCCCGCTCGCACAGCTCGGCGAGGTTGGCGTTCCAGAACGTGGCGGGGAACCGCCAGCTCAGTTTCTCGGGCGTACGCGCGGTGTTTTCCGTCATGGGCCGGCTCCATCACAGGTTGTGTTCCTATGTAGCGGATCAGGCCCGCGCGTGCCAGATGCGCACGTCCGGCCGTGCGCGGCCACCCGCCGAAGCCGACGACGACACGTGGGGGCTGCTGTCCGGCTCCCCGCGTGTTCCACACCGGCGCCCCGGGCACACGTCCTGCGCTTCCCGCCGGCGTTTCAAGTCACGGGGGCGCGAGCCGGCAACGCGACCGCGCGATGCGGCCCCGCGCGGGCTTGTGGCCCGCGCCGCGGATCGGGGGCGTGACGCCGGGCGGTTGCCGAATCGCATACCGCGATTTAGGCTGGGCGGCATGACGACCGCAACTGCCGACCTGCCCCGCGCCCGCCCCCGCACGGACCCGCCACACCGCGCGCCGGCCGTGGCATACATCCTGGGACCGCCGCGCAGCGGAACGACGATGCTGGGCTACGTGCTGGCCGGCGCGAACGGGGTGCTGTCGCTCAGCGAGCCCTACCTTGCCCACAGCGTCACCCGCGACTGGCAGCTTCAGCGCATGTTCATGCGACTCCAAGTAACAGGCGGACTCCGCCGGCGCCGCCCGCCGTTTCACGGCAGTTCCGAACAGTTTGGCGCGTTCCTGCGCAAGATGGCGCTGGATAACGGGTATCACCACATCGTAATCAAGGAAACCTACCGCCGGACGGGGCTGCACCCGGACTGGTGCAATGAACCACTCATCGAACGGCTGGCGGCCGGCGGGGATCCGATTCTGGCGCTGATTCGCCATCCCTACGACGTGGCCGCTTCGACGATCAAGCTGTGCCGCTGGGTGATTGGCCCGCCAGGATGGTTCCTCCGGCTGCGGGCGCGTAACCTGCCCACGTTTCCGACCGCGACCCACGTCGTGCGCTGGGCGGCTGAGAACTGGCGGTCCTACGTGGATTGGGCCCAGGCACACGACCTCACACTGACTCGCTACGAGGACTTCGTGCGCGCGCCCGAGACGCACCTGGACGCCATCTGCGCGCAGTTCGGCATCCCCTGCGAGCCGCACATGCTGGATTTTTCGCACCGCCGCCTGGCGTTCGGCGGGCTGGGCGACCCCGAAGTGCTCAAAGCGCCACGCCCGATCGACCGCACCGCGATCGGCCGCGGTCAGCGACTCACGGCGGAGCAGCGCGAACTCGTCCGCGATCTGTGCGCCTCGTCAGCCGAGGCGCTGGGCTATGACCTCTGAACTCCCGGCACACGCCGGAGCCGCCGCGATTTCCCCGGCGGCCCGCACGGAGTGGTTTCAACGATGAACAGCCATCTGACGATCGTCGCGCGGATCACCGCCAACGCCGGCCGCGAAGCCGAGCTCGAAA
>CAYRXN010000158.1:0-4291 GCA_964428275.1 uncultured Planctomycetales bacterium
TGGTCATCGCGACGGTTGTCGTGATCGGTCTGGGGTTGTGGTATGCGTCGTCCGCCAAGCTCGATCTGGTCATGGCCCGCGGGGCCACGATCCGGTTTCGTCTCTATGCGTGGCGTTACGCCGCGGACTTGTGGAGCAAGAGCCCCACGCTCGGCGTCGGCGCCGGGCAGTATCCCCGGCTGGCCAGCGGCCTCTCGGTGGGCGACCGGGTGCTCGAAAACGCGGCGTTCATGGGGGAACTCGTCGAGCATGCCCACAACGAGCTGTTCGAGATCCTCGCCGAAATCGGGCTGGTGGGCGGGGTTGCGTTCGTGGCCGGCGTGCTGGCCACGCTGGCGGCGGCCGGCGCGCTGCTGCGCGTGAACTGGTCCTCGCCGCGACGGTGGCTTCTGTTCGGTCTGAGCGCGGGTGTGATCGCCCTGCTTGCGGATTCGATGTTCGGCGTCGGCCTGCGGCTTTCCGGCGTGCCGGCGGTCTACTACACGTTGCTCGGTGCGCTCTGGGCGATGTGCCGGGCCAGCTCGAAGCTGCCCACACCGCCGCCGACGGCGACCGGGGCCCTGCGGCTCATGGCCTGGCGGCGCTACGGCGTCGCGGTCGCGGCCCTGGGCGGTGCCGTCGCCGCGGGTGCCCTGGCCATGCAAAACTGGTCGGGCGTGCGGCGGGAATTCGCGGCCGCAGAGGCCCTGCGGGCTCGGCGCTACGAGCGGGCTGTTGAGCAGACCGTCGCCGCGGGTGCCCTGTTGCTCGATCCCGTGCGCGTCATCATCGCCCGGCGGCGCGAGGTGGATGCCCGGTTCGCACGCACGCGGGTCGTCTGTGCCGCGGCCATGGCGCGGCTCCGGGAGGCGGCGTCGCAGCCCGGGCAGCCGGATTCCGCCCCTGCTCCGCGGGTACTCGACGAGGTTCGCAGTGCCCTGGCGTCTTGCGGCCGCACGTCGGAGGCGGCCCTGCGTTTCTCACGCCACACGCCCAATTTCGGCCGAATGCAGGCGATCGGCGCCCAGTGCGCGGAAATGGCGTCCTCGCTGTACGCCCGGCTCGGCGACACGGAGAACGCCCGCCTCTGGCAGCGCCGGGCCCTGCGCGCCTGGCAGAGCCAGCGGTTCCTGCGCCCGTTCGACATGCAGACGTTGCTTGCCCTGGCGCGTTACTTCCGCAACTTCCCCGCGCTCACCGGCGAATACATCGGCGTGTTGCGCGACGCGTTGCGCAACGGGTTTGCGCCTCAGCCCTGGTATGACGCGCTCCGCGCCGGTGCGCAAATGGCGCGTTTCGAGCAGACCCTGGCGGCGATGCGCAAGGCCGTCGGCCCCTTCGACCCGCAGACCGACCTGGATACGTTGATCCTGTCGCGCAAGCCCGAGATGTGCCGGCTCAACGCGGCGTGGCTCGCCCTGCGCGGCGACGCACGCGGCGCGGCCGAGGAGGCCGCCGAGGCCGCGCGGCTCTACCGGCCGATGCGCAGTCGTTTCCCGGAGCTCTACTCCGTCGCCCGTGCAGAGCAGGCCGGCTATGCGTTCGACGCGGACCACGCCGACGTTGAGCGGGCGGTTGCGCTGCTGCGCGACGCGATGGCGGCACTGCCTCACGTGCAGCAGCAGAAATACGCGCAGATGCTCCTGCCCTACCGCTTGCGTCTGGTGCGGCTGCTCCTGGCCGCGGGCGAGGCGGACGACGCGCGGCGGGTGTTGGCCGCGGTCCTGCAGGCTGACCCGCGCAATCTTCAGGCGTGGGCGCTGCGGCTCGAGATGGCCGTCGCCGAACGCGACCCGGCCGCGGTGCGCGAGATCTTGCGGCGAACGCGCGACGCGGGCCTGCCCGACGCCCAGCAGCGGGCGCTGCGCGAGATCGTTCGGCGGCGCTACCCCGAAGCGTTCGAATCGGACTGATGGTTCACGGCTTGCCCGGGGATCACGTAAGCGGCTGGAACCCCTCCGGATAGCGGCGGGCCAGGTCGACGTAGACCTCTTTCCAGTGCTGCCACTCGCGCTGGTACTCCTCGGTGACGACCTTGTCGAGCACGCGCGCCGGTGTGCCGACGGCGATCCGCTCGGCGGGGATCTCCTGCCGCTGGCGGACCACCGCCCCTTCGGCCACCACCGCCCACCGTCCGATCACCGCCCAGTCCGAGACGATCGCCCCCATCCCGATCACCGCCCAGTCGGCGAGCGTCGCGTTGTGGATGATGCAGCCGTGGCCGAGCGTGATCCAGTCGCCGATGGTCGTCTGCTCGTCGGGCCGGGCGTGGATGACGACGTTGTCTTCGACCGCGGTGTGGTCGCCGATGACGATTCGCCCGTAGTCGCCGCGAATCCGCGCGCCGGGACCGATCCAGCAGCCCGCGCCGATCCGCACGTCGCCGAAGACGTCGGCGGAGGGGTGGACGTAGGTCTCCGGACCGATTTCGGGCGTCTTGCCCTCGAAGGATGCGATCATGAAAGAGCTCCCCCGCGGGCGGCCTCACCGCCCGCAAGTGCCTGCATCTACAGAAGTTCGCGCAGTTTCGCGACCACCCGGGCCACGTCGTCCCGGCGCAGCCCGTTATGAAACGGCAGCGCCACGGTGCGCGCCGAAAGCGCCTCGGTGACCGGAAAATCGCCGGGCTTGTAGCCGAAGCTGCGGCGGTAGAACGGCTGAAGATGGATCGGCGTGAAGTAGTTGCTGCACCCGATGCCCGCGTCGCGCAGCCCCGCGAGGATCCGGTCGCGGTCTTCCTGCGCGTAGTCGTCGGAGAGCCGGACGACCATCACGAACCAGGAAACGGCCACCGGCTCGGGGATGCGCATCAACCGGACGCGCGGCTCGTCGGCGAGCAGTTCGTGGTACCACGCGGCGACCCGGGCGCGCTTGGCCAGAATCTCATCGAGCCGCCGGACCTGCACGGCGCCGATGGCGCAGTTGATGTCGGAGAGGCGGTAGTTGAAACCCAGCCGGGCGTGTTGCAGCCAGCCCACGCCGGGATCGCGCCCCTGGTTGCGCAGCGAGCGCGCCAGGTCGGCGAGCGCGTCGTCGTCGGTGACGAACATGCCGCCTTCGCCGGTGGTCATCTGCTTGTTGGGGTAGAAGCCGAAGACGCCGATCTCGCCGAGCGTGCCGGCGGGGCGGTCGTGGTAGCGGGCGCCGAGGGCCTCGCACGAGTCCTCGACCACGCGGAGGTTGTGCCGCGCGGCAATGTCGAGGATGGCGTCCCAGTCGGGCAGCGAGCCGAACACGTCCACGGGGAGAATGGCCCGGGTCCGCGGCGTGATCGCGGCCTCGATCCGCCCCGCGTCGATCTGCCACGTTTCGGGGTCGATGTCCACGAAGACCGCCCGCCCGCCGTCGAAGAGGATGCTGTTGCTCGATGCGATGAACGAGAAGGGGGTCGTGATGACCTCGTCGCCGGCGCCGATTTCGAGCGCGTGCCACGCGAGGTGCAGCGCCGACGTGCCGCTGTTGACCGCGACGGCGTGGCGAACGCCCAGCCGGTCGGCCAGCGCCCGCTCGAACTCGGGCAGGCGTGGTCCCAGGCTCAGTTGCGGGGTGCGCAGAACCGCCGTGACTGCTTCGATTTCCGCCTCGGTGATGTCCGGGCCGGACAGACTGATCGTGATGTTCACTGGCTGCTACCTGGAAACGGGATGACGTCGCGCGCCGGGGACGCGCCGGGTGACGCGAGCGTCTGCGGGTCGGCGGTGGCCTGCATCGGGGAAGTGGCCGCAGCCGATGCCTCGACAGGATTCTGCGAAAGCTGTTCCTTCATCAGCCGGCCGACCTTGAACTTGACGGTGCGTTTGCTGGGCACGCGGACCTTTTCCATGGTCTTGGGGTTCTGGGCCATGCGGGCGGCACGGGAGCGGACCTCGAAGACGCCGAAGTCGCGGAATTCCAGACGGTTACCTGCGCTGAGTTCCTTGATGATTTCGTTGAGGAACTGCTGGATGATCGTCTTGACGACAACCCGCTTGTTGCCGCTCTGCTCCGCGATCCGGTCCACCAGGTCTTTTTTCGTGATCGTCTTGGTTTTCATCTCGCTCCCCGGGAGCTGAAGCAAATCAGGGATATCGAACGATTCCGAGTCAGGCATCTCCCTGCCGCTGATTGCGGCAGAGCCCAAACGATACGCCGGTACGCGCCATCTTACGTGATCCCGTCTCGCCGTTCAAGCGGAATCCCTTTAGGGCCAACGGGTTAGGTTAGTCAATTTGCGGGGGGCGGCGGTGCCGGCGTGCCCGCCGCGGCTGGGGCGCCTCCGGTCCCCCACGTGCCGATTGACCTACGAGGGCCGCGACGGCTTGGCCGCCGAGCG
>CAYRXN010000159.1:0-8823 GCA_964428275.1 uncultured Planctomycetales bacterium
AGCTGGCCGCCGCCAGCGGTCGCCCGGCCCAGTTCATCGGCATGCACTTTTTCAACCCCGTACCGCTGATGGCGCTGGTCGAGGTGGTGGTCGGCCTGCAAACGGCCGAACCGGTGGTCGAAATGACGATCAAGCTCGCGCAGGAGCTGGGCAAGACCCCCCACCGCGTCAAGGACCACCCCGGCTTCGTCAGCAACCGCGTGCTGATGCCGCTGATCAACGAGGCGATCGACTGCCTCAGCGACGGCGTGGCCGACGCCGAGACGATCGACGAAGTCATGAAACTGGGCTGCAACCATCCGATGGGACCGCTGGCCCTGGCCGACCTGATCGGCCTGGATGTTTGCCTTCACATCATGGAGGTTCTCCACCACGACCTCGGGGAGGACCGCTACCGACCTTCACCTCTCTTGCGCACGATGGTGCGCGCCGGCTATCTCGGCCGAAAATCCGGAAAGGGGTTTTACACCTATGAATAACGCCACCGCCGAATTGTCCGCCGGCACGCGGATCGAGTTTGAGAAGAAAGGACGCGTCGCGACGGTCCGGCTGATCTCCGACGCGGGGCCGCCGTTGCTGACCTCGCCGGTGCTGGGTGAGCTCGGCACGATCGCCGAGCGCCTGGCCAACGATCCCTGCGTGCGCTACGTGGTCTTCCGCAGCACGGGAAAGGTGTTCTGCGCCGGGGCCGACCTCCAGCGCATCACCAACATCACCGAGGACCAGGGCTACTCGCTGAGCCGCTTCGGCACCAGCGTGATGAACGCGATCGAGAACCTGCCGCAGATCACCTTCGCCGCCATCAACGGCCACGCGATGGCCGGCGGGTGCGAGCTGGCCCTGGCGTGCAGCTTCCGGCTGATGGTTGCCGGCGCGCTGATCGGTACGCCGCAGGTCCGCTTCGGGCTGATCCCCGGCTGGGGCGCGACGCGGCGGCTGCCGATGATCGTACCGCTGTCCTGGGCGCTGCGGATGCTCTACTCGGGCCAGGCCATCACGGCCGAGCAGGCCGAGAAGATCGGGCTGGTGGACGAGGTCGTACCGAGCGAGGCCGATCTCGACGGGGCCCTCGAGCGCTGGTTCGAGATGTTCCAGGAAAGCGCCCCGCGGGCGATCATCCGCATCAAGAAATCGATCCTCGAAGACGACGAATCGCACCAGTTCGGCCTGTGCTTCACCTGCGACGACGCCAAGGAAGGGATGCAGGCGTTCCTGGAGAAGCGCAAACCCTCGTGGGTCACGGAGGAGTGCGACGAGGGACGAGAGACTATGGGGACGTAGGGACGCAGGGACGAAGGGACTGAGGGAACAGGGGCGCGACCCGGCGATTCCAGACACGAATGCCCCGTGACCCCGTTGTCATGACGTTCCACTGCCGGCGCAACCAGTCCGGGGCTCCAGGGCACTGATGAACGACGTTGCTTCGATCAAGGACTGGGACGCGTGGGCCGACCTGCTCGCGGCGCCGCCGGCGGAGGCGATTCCGGACGACCTTCCCGGGCGCTGGTGGGTCGCCCACACGCGGCCGCGCAACGAGAAGGCGCTGGCGCTGGAGCTGCGCAGCCGGCGGGTGTTCTGTTACCTGCCGCTCTGCGTGCGCACCTCCCGCTCGCGCAACACCGGCCGCCTCTCGCGTTCGATCGTGCCCGTATTCCCCGGCTACGTCTTCATCAACGGCGACGACGACGACCGCGTCGCCGCGCTGACGACCAACCGCATCGCCGCGACGCTCGCGGTGCCCAACGAGCAGCAGCTCGTCGGCGAGCTCCGGCAGGTTCAGCACGTACTCGCGGTGCAGTCCGGCTTCGACTGGGAGCCGTCGATCCGGGTCGGCCAGTGGGCGCGGGTGGTCGCCGGCCCGCTCGCCGGGCTGGAGGGAGTCGTCTGCCGCCGGATGTCGCGGATGCGGCTGGCGCTCAACGTGCGGATGCTTTCCCAGGCGGTGATGGTCGAGGTCGCCAGCGACCTGATCGAACCCATCGATCCGCCGGAATACGAAGCCTGACACGCCGGCTTCTTTCCACCCGCCCGCGGCCAGCCCCTTCCTGGAGCGCTCGGCCCGAAACGGAACCGCGCAGCACCGCGCAACGGCCGCCGGCTTCACCACCGGAGAATCACGTCCGGGCCTTCAACCGGCGGGCGACCTCGGCGAGCCAGTCGGCGTCGCACGGGCCGTAGGGCCGGAACTTCTCGATCGTGCCGCTTTCCTCGCTGTAGAGCAGGGCACGGTGGAACCCCAGCTTGTTGGCTTCCGGCGTATCGATCAGGTTGCTGGAATCCGCCGCCCCGACCTGGAAAAGCACCCGATGGTCAAACTCGCCGATCGTCTGCCGATCGAGCGTGCGCTCCAGCGTCGCCAGCGTGTCCGCCCACACGACGGTGTGGATTCCCACCGGCGGGCCGTCCCGCAGCAGCTCGCCGAACACGCGGTCGGGCGCGGGCGGACGTTCCTCGGCCACCGAAAAGCTGAAATCGTCGTCGCGCCTTCGCAACATGCGATAACGCTGAAGCCCGTAGACCAGCAGGAACACGCGCGGGGCCGCCCCGCCGCGGTCTGCCTCGAGCCGCCGCCGCATCTCCTCGCCCAGCGCAACGATCGTCTCGCCGACGTCCCGCCAACCGACCAACCGAACTTCATGGGGCACCGCGTTTGCCAGTCGTTGCAGCCCCTCACCGGCCCGGGGTTCGCCGGCGCCGCCGTCGAAGATCACGAACCGCGCGTCGGAGGGCGCGACCTGGCTCGCGAGCGCCACGAGCGTCGCGGCAAAAAGCGCCCCGGCCGCATCGTCCCGCTGGCCGACGATCAGCAGGTTCGCGCCGGCCTGGCGGGAAAACGCCAGCGACGTGGGCTCCTTGATCGCGACCGCTTCGCCGAGCCACACGCGCGGCGACGGCGGCGGTGCCGACCAGCGCGGCTGCGCCAGAACGTCCGCGAGGATGCGATTGCGGCTGATATCCGCCGGCACGGAGCCTTCGAACACGATCGGCGGCTCCGCCTCCACGCCGCGGCGCCGCGCCAGCGACTGCACGGCCCTCAGGTATGCGATGCGCTGCGCGTCGGGCAGCCACGCCGTCTGGAAGGGGCTGTTACCCTCCGCCAGGCCGCCGGCATCGTTGTAGATCGCCTCGCCGGGCCGCGAGAGCAACCGGGCGGCGACGTTCGTATCGTCGAGAATGAGCTGCGAATCGGCCTCGGAGCAGTGCAGCGCGATGCGGACGGCCATCTGCCCCATCGTGCTGCGGGCCAGGCTCGCGGCGCCGCCGAGCGTCTGCGACCCGAGCAGCACATGGATGCCGAACGCCCGCCCCTGACGCACGAGGCGGTCGAGCAATATGGCGGCATCCTGCGCGAGTTTGTCGTCTTCTGTAAAGAATACCTGGAACTCGTCCACGATCAGCAGTGTGCGCGGCAGCTTCTCTCCGGTGACCGCCCGGTACGCGGGCAGGTCCTGCACGCCGGCGGCGCGGAACAACTCGCCGCGGCGGTGCATCTCGGCGTCGATCCGCTGCAGGACGCTGACGCCGAACTCGCGATCGCTTTCGATCGCGATGGCCCGGGCGTGGGGCAACTCGTGCGTGACATACGTCTTGAACTCGACGCCCTTCTTGAAATCGACCAGGTAGAACTCGACCTCGTCCGGACCGTACCACAACGCCGTGTTGGTGATGATGACGTGCAGGAGCGTGGACTTGCCCGAGCCCGTCTTGCCCGCCACGAGCACGTGCTGCGCCAGTCCCTTGCCCAGCCGCAGGCTCTGGAGTCGCACCGCCCCCGCCCGACCCAGCGGAACGCTGAGCCCCTCGGCCGACGAGCGGCTCCACAACTGCCCGTCGGCCGGCGCCGCGGTCGCAAACGGCACCTCGACGCGCAGCGAATCCTGCGCCGCGCGGCCGACCGTGTGCATGATCTGCGTGAGCGTGTCCTCGTCGGGCGGTGCGTCGAGCACGAGCGGGTATGGCCGCAGCAATTCGTCGTGGCATACGAAGCCACCCTGCTCGGGCTCCCAGACGAGCCGCACGCTGGCCGCTTCCAGGTCGTCGAGTTGCAGCGCCGGCGGCACGGCCAACCGGCGATCGTGCGCGATGAGCGTAAACACGCCGCAGCGCGGCCCGCTGCTGATGATGCTGCTCAGCCGACGCGCCGCCTCGTCGCTGAAGTTGGCCGGAAAGTCGGCGATCACCAGGAAGCGATACGGCTCGGCCATCTCGCCGGCCTGCCGGTTGTATTCGTCGATCGTCTCGAACTCGTTGCGCAGGTACTTCTGGATCACGTTTTCCATGTGCGCGGTGAGCTCGGTGAGGCGGGCTTCGATCTGGGTCGTCTCGGTCCAGATGCGCGCCCCGACCAGCGCCTCTTCGTAGTCGCCCAGGTGCATGAAGCCCGCGAAGTTCTCCCCCAGCCCCACCGGGTCGATGATCGTGAACTGCACCCGCCCCGGCGGCAGCGACGTGAGCAGCCGCAGCATGACGCTGCGCAGCACGTCGAGCGCTTCGCGCCGCCCCGCCCGGTCACTCTGCAACAACAACGAACAGCGCTGCGGCAGCGCCAGCAGCAGCGGCGTCTCGATCTCGGTCAGCTCCGCGGGCGGAAAGCCGGTCAGCTTGCGCACGCTCGGCGAGATCGGCCGCAGGTCCACCCGCCAGCGTCCCAGCACCACGTGGTCGGCGAACGTCTCCGGCGGCCGCCACGCATCGGCCGGCCCGCCGACCCAGTCGAAGCCCGCCGCCGGCCCCAGCGCCGCCTGCATTTCGAGCATCCGCCGAACCGCGGCGATCCCGTCGTGCCAGCGCGTTTCCATTTCGCGCCGGGCCGCTTGGTACTCGGCGCGGCACGAGGCCGTCCGCTTTTCGAACCGGGCGCGGGCCGCCGCCAGCTCTTGCTCGCGACCGCGGGCGTACTCGGCCAGCCGCGCTTCGTGCTCGTGCCGCGCTCCGGCGACAAACTCCTCATACCGCCGGGCGTTTTCCGCCGCGCGGGCCGCGCGGGCCTTCTCGATGCGCTCCAGCGCGTCGAGCCGCTGGCGGTTGGCCTGGCAGATGGCCTGCCGGCACGTGGCCTCGGCCACGCTCCGATCACGCTGATGCTTGTCCGTGGCCCGCTGCTCCTCGGCGTCCCGCTTCTGCTCGGCCTGACGCAGCCGCTCGTCCAACGCCTCACCCGCCGCCTGCGCGGCCGCGTCGAACGCCGCGCACCTGGTCGCGGCGCGCACGAGCGCCCTGCGCCGCAGCATCCGCCCCGCGACCGCATCGGCGACGAAGAACACGACCACCGCCGCCCCGCCGGCCACCACCAGCGGCAGCGCGGGCAGGTCGCCCATGAAATGAAACACCCCGAGCACCGCCACCGGCAAAGCGCACACCACGGCCAGCAGCGCCGCCGCTCGTCCGCCGGCCAGTACGTGCGGCACGGTCAGCGCCCGCAGTGCGGCCAGGTGCTCGTCGGCCCTTTGCAGCGCTTGCTCGAACGATCCGCCCGAATCGGCCGGCGGCGCGGGGGCTTCGGGCAGACGCCGGCGATCGACCCCGTATTGCCCCAGCAGCGTTTCGACCCGCTGACGCAGCTCGTCGATCCGCCGCCGATCGGCCTGGGTGCGGTGGACGGTGGCCCGGTATTCCTTCTGAATCCCCTGGATCGTGGCGTGCGCGACCGTGTCCGCCATCAGCAGGTCGTCTTCCTCCTTGTGCCGGGCCTCCTTTTGGGCCTCGGCGAACTCGGCGAGCGCTGCCCGCGTGAGCTTCTCCGTCTGAGCCGCAAGCGACGCGCGCGCGGCGGCGTACTCGCGCTCGATCGTCTCCATCTTTTCGGCGTACTCGCGCTCGACCGCGTCGATCTTCTTCTGCCAGCGCCCCCGGATGCGCTCGGCCACCTCGTCGTACTCGGCCTGGTCCGCCTCGATCGTCTCCCGGTAGCGGCGCTCGATCTCCTCCTCCTCGCGCGCCACGACCTCCGCCGCGAGCTTCCCGACCTCGGCGAGGGCGGCCCGTTGCTGCTCGATGAACGCGAGCGTCGCTGCGCCGCGCGCGGTTTCGACACCCTGTACGCCTTGCTCAGCCATCGTGTACCGCCGTCGTTTTCCTCATGGCAAACCCGTCCCGCTCACTCGCAATCCCGCCGAGCGTTGCGCAGTACGACCGCGATGCGTCCCATCGCAGATTGCGTCGCCCGCAGCTTCGTCAGCAGCGGCTCGATCACTTCCTTCTCAAACCGTCGGCTGTTCTCGTCGCGCCAGAAAAGGCGCGTCTCGTTCCACAGCCGCAGCAGATCCCGCTCGACCTGCTTGAGCTTGCCCGCGGACGACTCGGCGCTCATGGCCGCGCCCCCTCATGCGCCGCCCCCGGCGTCGCGTCCGGACGCAACACCGCCGCCACGGTGCCGCCGTCGATCAGAACCAGCCAGCCCGGCGGAAAACGCAGCAGAATCTCCCACTCCGGACGCGCCGCCACTACGTCCGCGACGCGGCAGGCACCGGGCGCCGCCTCCGCGTCGTCGTCTGCCACGCCGATCTGCCAACCGCTGTCACCCGGCTCGGCAGGCGTCGCGCGGAAGAGCCACACGCGCCGGGCCGCCCCGGCCCCCCGCGCGATGATCACCTGCTCGCCCGGCGACGGCGCTTTCGCCTCCGCCTGGCCGAGCCACCCGGCCAGCGTCCGTCGCGCGGTTTCGTCGAGCGCCGGGCGGGCGGCCAGCTCCGCCGCGGCCCCGGGGACCGCCAGGGCCGCCTTCCGCTGCGCGGCCGAGGCCGCCCGCCGGCGCAGCGCCCGGCACACATCGGACAGATCGCCCGCGGCCGGCAGCGTTCGCCGCACCGAGTCGGCCTGCGCTTGGGCCACGCCGCCCGGCGCGTCCGGCGCGGCCGAACGCACCTGTTCCGGGGCCGCCGAACCCGACGCATAGGCTTCGAGCGCGGCGATCATGCGATCGAGCCGCGCGAGCGCCTTGGGGATTTCCGCCTCGATCAGATGGCCGAGCGACTGGGCGACGCTCTTGTAGGCGAACGCCTCGTCGTCGAGCAGGCGCGACCAGCGGCGGACGTTGGCCTGGCGTTGCCGCACCTCTTCGAGGCGGCGCTGGGCCCGCGCGAGCACCTTCTCCTCTTCGACGGTCGAGTACCGCCCGCCCAGCGGCGTTTTCATCGCCTCTTTGCGTTTGAGCGCGCTGCGGGCCCGCGTGCACAGCTCGGTCTGCCGCTCGACCTCGCGCTTCCAGTGCAGGCGCTGGTCCTCGCGCAGCCAGCTCGCGGTGCGCAGGATCTCGGCGTCGGCCTCGGCCAGCGCGATGCCGGCATCGTCTGCCAACCCGCACAGCGCGGCCCGCAGCCGCGTGAGTGCGTCCAGCGATTCGATGGCGGCTCGCTCGGCCATGCGCGAAGATCCTAACGTTGCTGGAGGTAGTCCTCGATGTGGCCCGCCCGCTTGCGCAGGAACGCGACGTGCCGATCCGTCGATTCGATGAAACGCCCGAGCGTCTTCATCGTCTGCTCGAACTCTTCGGTGAACTTGCGCTGCTCCTGGTCGCGCCAGTGCTTTTCCAGACCGCGCAGCCGGGCGTTGAGCCCCGCCATCAGTGCTTGCAGATCGCTGGAAAAACGCGCCAGGTCGCGCGCAAACCGCCGCAATTCGGCCGGATCGACGTTCGCTTTGGCCATTTCGCACTCCACCTGCGCCGGTCGGGTTTGCCCCCGTCTTTATATACTAGGCACCGTCACCCCCATGTCGAACCGAAACCGCCGGCCGATTGCGTCGTCCCCCGCCTCGCGGGACAATACGATTCTGCACCGTCGAGCCGGGAACCTGCGCGGGCGGTCGCGCCCTGTGTCGGCGAGGCTCGCCGCTTGGAAAGGAACGCGCGTGGCTGGCGACCTGCCCTACGATCTGCTGGCGATCGATCTCGACCGCACGCTGCTGGACGACCGGCATCGGCTGCCCGAGCGCAACCGCGTCGCGCTCCACGCGGCGCACGAGGCCGGCCTGCGCGTCGTCGTCTGCACCGGGCGCAGCTTCACCGAAACCCGCCCGATCCTGGACGCGATCGGCCTGGAGCTCGACGCCGCCATCACCGTCGGCGGTGCCCTGCTCAGCGACGCCGCCACCGGCCGCACGATCGAGAGCCGACCGATTCCCAACGAGACGGCCAGCGCGGCCGCGGACTGGTTTCGGCAGCGCGGCTACACGGTCTTGTGGCTCAACGACGCGAGCGTGGCGGGTTTTGACGGATACCTGATCGACGCCGACCGGCGCCACGAAGCCGTGCAGCGCTGGCTCGACATCACGCCGTGCCGCATGCGCTGCACCGACAAGCTGCCCGGCGACGACCACCCGCCGCTGCGCATCACCGTGGTCGACGACATGGACGTGCTCGACAAGGTCGCGGCCGCCTTCCGCCGCTCGTTCGACCACCGCATGACCAACAACGTCATTCGCGTGCCGATGTACGGCTTTACCGTGCTCGAAGCTTTCGACGCGGCGGTCGATAAATGGTACGGTATCCGCCGGCTGTGTCGGCGCTGGGGAATCGATCCCCGGCGAACCGTGGCCGTGGGCGACGACGTGAACGATCTGCCGATGATTCGTCATGCCGGCCTGGGCGTCGCGGTGGCCAACGCGAACCCCGCCGTGCGCTCCGTCGCCGACCGCGTCGTCGCCGCCAACGAAGCCTGCGGCGTCGCGGAACTGATCGAAACGCTGTTGCGCTCGTGAAAGGTCACAAGACGTGCTCGCACCCTACGCCCGACGCGAAGAAACCGCGATCATCCTGATCGGCGGCGGCGTGACCCTGGTGGTCGCGGGGCTGGCGCACTGGTGGGCCCTGCTGCCCGCGGCGCT
>CAYRXN010000160.1:0-11402 GCA_964428275.1 uncultured Planctomycetales bacterium
CCCCGGGGGGGCCATTTTCCGCTGCCCGCCGATCGCAGGGCTCCGAACAACGCTGGTCCGGGTACAATCTCGACCGTACATTCGTCCCGAGCGGACGCGCGAACTTCTGGCAAGGAGCCCCGAGATGGCACGCCGAAAACGTATGATCGCCCTGCTGGTCCTCTCCAGCGGCATGACGCTCGCGAGCGGCTGCGTCGCCGAACAGGTCATCGCGACCATCGCCACCGCATTCCGTATCGTCGATATCTGGGTCTGACGCGGCAGGAGGCGCGTATGCGGCTCGTCCGGCGCCGGAAACTCGATCCGCGCGATGCCGACGCCGCGCGGCGCCAGCCCTACGCCGACGCGGTCAACATCCCGCTGGCCGAGCTGCCCGACCGCACCAGCGAGCTGCCTCCGCGCGGACAGGTCATCGAAGTGGTCGGGCCACGGACGCTGGCAACCCGAACGCTCGCCTGGCTCGCGTCGGTCCGGCGACGGGGGATGATCGTCGAGACAATCCCGGCCGATGCGCCGCCCGGTGACGGCGAAATCGGGCGGCTGTGGGAACCCAACGACTTCCTCGCCGACCTTCTGGGAGCCCTGCCCGCGGGCCGCGCGGCCGACCTGGCCTGCGGCACCGGGCGGGACGCGGTCTACCTGGCCGCGGCCGGCTGGCGGGTCGTCGCGGCGGACGTTCTGCCCGACGCCCTGGACCGCGGCCGGGATCTGCAACGGCGCTATGCCCCCCAGGCGCCACCGATCGACTGGCGCCGCGCCGATCTCGAATCCCCGGCCGGGTGCGGCGCCGCAGTGGGGTCGGGCGAACGTTTCGACTTGATCACGGTGTTCCGTTTTCTCGACCGGACGTTGCTGAAAGACGTGGTGGGCCACCTGCGCCCCGGCGGCAGCCTCGTGGTCGAGACGTTCACTGTCGCGCACCGCGCCCGCCACGGCCGCCCCAGCCGCGACAGCCACGTCCTGCAACCCGGTGAGCTTCCCGCCCTGCTCGGTCCGGCGATGGAGATTCGCCACTATTCCGAGAACTGGCGCGGCAACGACGCCCACACGGCCCGGTTGTGGGCCGTGCGGACCACCTGAGCGCTATTCCAGATATCCCAGCTCGCTGAGCCGCTTTTCGAGCATCTTGAGCTCTTTTTCCGAGTAAACCTCGGTCTTTTCCTCGGCGGCCTTCTCGACCGGCGGTTCGCGTTCGACCACCGGCTCGCGCACGAAGGCGTCTGTCAGAACCTGACCTTCCATGTCTACCGGGACCCGCAACCCCAGCGCCGCCAGCGTCGTCGGCGTCAGATCGACGATGTTGCCCTCGATCGTCACGCCCGGTCGCACGCCGGGACCGGCCATCGCCACGATGCCCTCGGCGCGGTGCGTACCTTCGAGCCGGCGCTGCGAGCACCAGCGCACCGGCTGGGTGCCGCGGATCTTCCGCACGACCGCCAGCCCCGGCCGCGGCGCCAGCAGCAGGTCGGGCAGGTCGGGGTAGTCCTCGCGGGCGCAGCCGTAGAGCCGCTCGGTCTTGAAGACCTCCGGGAAGATGTGGATTTCGTTTCCCCGCGGATCGCGGGTGGTGGCGCTGCGCAGCCGTTCGGCAATCTCGTCGCGCACCCGTTCGTAGTCCTCCGGCTCGACGATGCCGATCGGCCCGCGGCCCTTGAGGTTGATATACAGAAAGCCGTAGATGCCGGCGTGCATGACGCAGGCCCGCGTGCGCGACCAGTCGATGGCCAGGTCGCGCTCGATGCCGCGGTTGCCCTGCTGGAAACGGTTGGCCTTGCCCTTGGTCAGGCGGTGCCACCAGTAGCCGGTGCGCTGCTGGGCCTGCTCGAGCGGGTTGCGCAGCGCCAGATACCCCCAGCGCTTCAGCAGCAGGTTGGGCTGGGCCTTGCCGTCGAGGCTGCCGTGGCCGTGGTCGGACATGATCAGCGTCAGCGCGTCGTGTTTCCCGGCGTAGGCGAACAGGCCCGCCAGCGCCCCGTCGAGCCGCTGGAAGCACGCCGCGGCCATCTCGGCCTGGCGCGGATACCTGCGGTTGAAGCGCGGATCGAGATACTTCCACGCCTTGTGCTGGAGGTTGTCCACCAGCTTGAACACCACCATCAACACGTCCCAGCCGTACTTTTCGCCGCAGAACTCGGTCAGTTGGCGGCCCTGGTCGAAGCTGTCGCAGATGTAGTCCAGGTTGCGTTTGAGGATTTCCAGCCCGCCGAAGGTCTTGCGCTGCCAGTTGGTGCGGTAGTTGTAGTGCGGAATCTCGCGCAGGATGTCCTGCTTGAGCTCGGGCGGGTAGGTGAACTCGGCGTCGATGCTGGGGGTCTCGAACCCGCTGATGACGAAGCCGTTGACCCGTTTGGGCGGATAGGTCATCGGCACGTTGATGCTGCCGACGCGCAACCCCTTGTCGCTGAGAATCTCCCAGATGGTCTTCTCGCGGATTTCGTAGGTGCTGTTGAACGTGAGCTGGTGGGTCCGGACGTGGTATTTCTCGAAATCCACGATGCCGTGGCGCCCGGGGCCCTTGCCGGTCATGAAGGTGGTCCACGCCGCGGGCGTGATCGGCGGGCGGGTCGAGTGGAGTACGCCGGCGGCCCCCTTTTCGAGAAACGCCTTGAGCGCGGGCATCCGGCCGGCGTCCATCATCGGCCGCAACACGTCCCACGTCGCACCGTCGAGCCCGACGATCAGAATGCGTTGGGCGATCGGATCGAACGGACGCGCAGCGCCGCGGTCGGACCCGGTCTGGCTGCGCGTCGAGGAAACACCTGTGTTCATCGCTGTCATTCCTGTTCCCTTGGCCGGCCTCGGCCGGCGGCGGGAAGATGGTACCCCGGCGGCGGCCCGTGCCAAGTGCCGGACGCCGGCGGCCAGGCGCGCCGACGCGCACGGGACGTTCGCGGCCCGGCGGCCCACGGGACGGCCAATCCGCCGTCTCGGCCACACAAGCATACACGATCCGCCCGGCGGCGGCAGGCCCGCCCGTCACCCGGCGGCGGCGAAGCCCCGGCAAGGTGCCGCCGCGGCGGCCCCTACTCGGGCTCCTCGAACAGCATCGTCAGGTAGTACACGCCCTCGTCCAGCTTGCTCTCGATGGCCAGCCCGGAGTTGTGGAAGACCCGCAGCATGGCATGGTTGTCGGCCAGCACTTCGGCGACGAACCCGTGGATGCCCTTCGACTTGGCCACTTCGACCAGCGTGGCCAGCAGCCGCGTACCCAGGCCGCGGTTCTGCCAGTCGTCGCGGACGACGAACGCGACCTCGGCCAGGTTGGTCTGCCGGTTCAGGTTGTAGCGCCCCACGGCGATGATCGGGTCGTCCTCGGCCTTGCCGGTGGTCGCGACCAGGGCCATGTCGTGCTCGTAGTCGGTCTTGATGAACTCCTGGAGCTTCTGGTGCGGCATCGACCTGATGTGGGCGAAGAAGCGCTGGTAGATGGACTGCTCGGAAAGCGAGTAGAACATCTCGCGCAGGGCCGCTTCGTCGGTCAGCCGCACCGGACGCAGGAACACGCGCCGGCCGTCCTTGAGCTCGACCCACCGTTCGAGCTCGTCCGGGTAGGTCGGCGTGAACACCGGCAGCTCGATCTGGTCGCGGTAGACCAGCCCGCGTTGCTTGGCCTCGGACAGCAGCCAGGGACGGAACTTGGGATGCGCGATCTGGATCAGCGACAGCGCCCGCTCGCGGATGCTGCGGCCGTGCAGGTACGCCATGCCGTATTCGGTCACGACGTACTGCACGTCGCCGCGCGACGTGACCACGCCGGCGCCGGGTTTGAGCGTGGGGACGATGCGCGAGATGGTCTCGTCCCTGGCGGTCGATGGCAGGGCGATGATCGCCTTGCCACCCTTCGAGCGGGCGGCGCCGCGCACGAAGTCGACCTGCCCGCCGATCCCGCTGTAGAACAGCTCGCCGAGCGAATCGGCGCAGACCTGCCCGGTCAGGTCGACCTCGATGGCCGAGTTGATCGAGATCATCTTGTCGTTCCTGGCGATGTTGAACGGATCGTTGGTGTACTCGGTCGGGTAGAAGGCGATCATCGGATTGTCGTCGATGAAATCGTAGAGCTTGCGCGAGCCGAGCACGAAGCTGGCGATCATCTTGCCGCGGTGAAACGTCTTGCGTTTGTTGGTAATCACGCCCTTTTCGACCAGCGAGATCACGCCGTCGGAGAACATCTCGGTGTGTACGCCCAGGTCGCGGCGGTCTTCGAGGAAATGCAGCACCGCGTCGGGGATCGTGCCGATTCCGAGCTGGAGCGTCGAGCCGTCCTCGATCAGATCGGCGATGTGCCGGGCGATGCGGCGTGAGAGATCGTCCGGTTCGCCCTGGGGCGCCTCCAGGATGGGGTTGTCGCACGGAACCAAGGCATCGATGTCGCGCACGTTGATGAAGCAGTCGCCCAGCGAACGCGGCGTGTTCGAGTTCACCTCCGCGACGACCACCTTCGCGCTCTCGGCGGCGGACTTGACGATATCGGTCGAGACGCCGTACGAGCAGTAGCCGTGTTCGTCCGGCGGGCTGACCTGGATCAGGGCCACGTCGATGACGACGCGGCCGGTGCGGAACAGCCGGGGGATCTCCGAAAGAAAGATGGGCGTGTAGTCGGCCCGTCCCTGGCGGACGGCTTCGCGCACGTTCGCGCCGATGAAGAAGGCGTTGTGGCGGAACCGCTGGTCGAACTTGGGCTCGGCATACGGCGCGATCCCCAGCGTCATGATGTGGACGATCTCGGTGTCGTCGAGGTTCTCGCGGGCGGCCAGCGCGCCCACCAGACACTGCGGCTCGCCGGCCCCCGACCCCACGAACACGCGGTGCCCGTGCCGGATCCGTCGCACGGCCTGCTCGGCCGTCTCCACCTTGTCGGCATACCTGGTCTGCCAATCGGTCGTGGCTGGCTTGCTCATCGCAACCTCGTTTCCAACGGAGTTTCCACGCGCCGCCCCAGAACCCACGTTCGCCGCCCGCATTGTCAGCGTCGCCCGCGGCGTGGTTCGCCCCGGATTGTATGACTCCCCCGTCGGCGGCGTAAGGGCGGCCCGAGAATCAGGCGGGCAGCGCCAGCACCGTGCACGATCCTGCCAGCCAGCCTCCAGCACGCCGGCTGGCCGGCACCGATCGACGATTCCGACGCCCAGCCCGGCCGTCAACCTCCGGCGTCGATCGACTTCGCCGGGCCTCAACGATCTGCCGAAGTGGCGGCTTTCTGGCATTTTCGCAAAAACGTACGCAAGCAAACCCCAACAGCGGCGTTTGTCTGTATCGAGAGCCGGATGGCCCATTTCGCCGGAGGGCCCACACGGGAATCGCGTCACTTACGCCACCGTCTCTCGCCACGGCACACCCCCGCTTGTAGCCGAGAGTCTTTTCCATCGGGCGGGTTTCGACTGAACCGATGCTCGTGCCGCCACCCGCATACACGGGCGCCCAGGTGGCGCGCCGCCGGACATCGGGGACACCGGGTACTGGCACTTATCTCGTGGCCGGCGCGACCGGGGGCCGCGATGCGCCCCGCCAAGCTCACGCCGCCGCAATACTTCTGCACGGAGGATCATCATGGCGAGCAGACAAACGATCAGAAACTGGAAACCGCTGGCCGTCGTCGGGCTGTGCGGTCTGTTGTGCGCGTCGCCCCCTCGCGCCGCAGCAGAAAACGTGTGGCCGTGGGGGTCGCCGCTGACGATTCAAGCGGAGGACTTCGACTCCCGCCCGATCGGTTTCCGCATCCCCAACCTCCCTCATTTCCCCAGCTATGTTCCCGGCTGGGATATCAACGAGCGGGGCTGCATCACCCACTGGGTCCAGTTCGAATCGAACGCATCCGAACCGGAGATTTCAGTCAAGTTCACGGTCGTCGCCCGGGGGCTCATCCGCCAGCCGGACCCGGACGAAGACCCGGTGATTCCCGTCGTGGCGGTGCTGGTCGATCAACGGCGCGAGGCGTTTTTCGAAGCAGAAAGCGAAGTGGGGAACGATGATCCCCCGTGGGTCTCGTACTCCGCGGTCATTCCGGTTCGGCCCGGGACGCGGCAGATCGGAATCTGGCTCTCCACCGACAGACCCCGGCTCGCGCACTTGCAGATCGACCGGATTGAGATGTGCGCACCACACGATCAACCGGTGCCCGTCGACGCCGCGGCACCGCCCGACTGGTTCGCAGCGACCGTACCCTTGCCATACGAGGACGACGACGCGGTCCTCCAGGCCGCGCGGGATAACATCGAGCAGTATCGCAAGGGGGACTTCTTCGTGAAGCTGGTCGACTCGGCCGGAGTCCCGTTCGCAAACGAGCAAGTAACCTTCGAGATGGAAGATCACTACTTCAAATGGGGAACGGCGGTCCAGTTCAAGAAACCGAGCGAGGAACCGCTCGAACAACAGTATCGCGATTGGCTGGGAATGCTGTTCAACCTCGCCACGACCGAAAACGTGTTCGTCTGGCGCAACTACGAGAAGACCGAAGACGATCCGAACGTGGATGCCATCGAGCATTACGTGTCGCTGTGCGAGACGCGCGGCATCGAGCTGACGGGCCATCCGCTGGTGATGGGGATCTGGTGGGCCGTGCCGGAGTGGCTCGGCCCCGACCATGACTGGGAGGACGAGCTGCAGAATCGCATCGCCCGCGACTGCTCGGAATTCGTCGATGAATTGAAGGCCTACGTGGTCGTCAACGAGCCGCTGGACTGGAAAACCTGGCCCCTGCGCACCGGACCGGGATACGTGGAGGAGTCCTTCCAGACCGCGCGGGCCGGCGACCCCTCGGCACCGCTGTTGATCAACGAATTCAACCTGGTACACCATGACTACAAGTGCGACAACTACTACGTGCTGATACACGAACTGCTCGAGCGCAACGCGCCGATCGACGTGGTCGGCATCCAGCACCACGACGGACGCTGGGATTCGCCGATGGAGCAATGGAAGTGCTACAGCCGGCTCGCGCAGCTCGGCCGGCCCCTGCGCGTCACCGAATTCACGCTGGCGACCTTTACGGATCCCAACGAACCCCCCTCCGATTGCGAACCCTGGCGCGAAATCTACGGCGACACGCAACACGGCCAGTGCTGGACCGAAGCCCTCCAGGCCGAGTATTACGGGGACGTGCTGACGCTGGCGTTCGGCTTCCCGCAAATCGAAGCATTCTCGTTCTGGGGGTTTGCCGACAACCGTATCTGGCAACCGGGTGGCGGCCTGCTCAAGCTCAACGAGGACGGCACCGACTACGTGATGAAACCGAGTGGCTGGGCGTTCTACGACCTCGTGTACGGAGAGTGGTGGACCCCGTGCCTGAACGGGCAGACCGATTCGGACGGCGTCGTAGATACCACACATACCGAAGAAGGCTTCTACGGCCTGTACAAGATCACGATCGGCTCCGAGGGAAGTGGGAACCAGCACGTGGTCCATGTCTGGCTGACGCCGGACGACCACGGCGACGAGGACAACCCGAAGGTCATCAAGGTCTTGGACTAGGGCGAGCGTGATCGCCGGAATACGTCCTGCCGGCGAGCAACCCACGGCCGCCGACCGCCAGCGACACCCCGGCGGTCGGCGGCCCTGCTCGTGCACCGCCACCACAGCCGCGCGATTCGCATCCCGGCCGCGCAAACCGCTCCCTGCGGCACCGGTTCGCAACCGGCGACCGGGCCCCATCTCGGACACCGCTCGTGAAGCGCGGAAAACGCGGCGAACGGCAAAACACGATCGCCGACACAGGGCCGGTCCTGTAGAATGCCCGGCAGCCGTGGCATCACGTCCCGAACCGGGAGCGGAGCGGACCGGCGGCCCGGATCGGCCGCCGGGCGATCGCCGGTCACGCCGGGCGGGGCCTGAGCCACGCCAGGGATGAGAGCCATGCTTGCGGTCGGCGACATACACATCTTCGTGGACGATTTCGAGAAGGCCCTGCGTTTCTGGGTCGAGGGGCTCGGGCTGGAGGCCGTTGAGAAAGAGGACGGTTCGCCCAGCCCGTTCGCGCTGCTGGAGTTTCCCACCGCCGGGCCGGCCATCCGGCTGTTCGGCGGCGCGGCGGCGTGGCCGCCGGGGGAACGCCCGCCGGTGGGAACGCGGCCGACGGTGCGCTTCGACGTCGTGACGACCGACTTCGACGACGTGCTCGTGCGGCTGCTGGAGACCGGCGGTACCCAGCTCAGCGAGATCGAGACGTACAGCGGATCGCGGGTGGTGACGATCGCCGATCCGGACGGCAACACGTTCGAGCTGCTCGAAATCCCCGACGACGACGAGGACGAGGAACCCTAGCCCGCGCGGTGCGGCGGAGTCGGGGCCCCCGGAAGCGCGGGCCGTGTCCATGAAACTCAAGCTCCACAACTGGATCCTGATCGGCATGGCCGCCGGCGTCGCGGTCGGCGTCGGACTGCACGCCGTCTACGACCCCACCGCCGAGGGCGGACCACCTCCGCCCGGCTGGTACGGCGCCGTGATGTGGCTGCTCGACCTGTTCGGGCCAACGCTGTTCATGGGCGCGCTCAAGATGATCATCGCGCCGCTGATCCTCGCGAGCATCGTTTCCGGCGTCACGTCGCTGCCGGAGATGCGCGAATTGGGGGCGATCGGCTGGAAAACGCTGGCGTATTACGTCACCACGACCTCGATCGCCGTGGCGATCGGGCTCGTCGCGGTCCTCGTGATTCAGCCGGGGCGCAAGCCGGCCTCGCGCGCGATTCGGGCCGTGGCCGAGCGCGAGCAGGTGACCTACCGCCAGACCTACGCCGAGCAGACCGGCCGAACGGCGCTCGACGCCGACGGACGCCCGACGACCGCGTACGTGGCGTGGGTGCAGGCCCGGAAACAGGGCGCCGGCGCCTCCGGGCGCTACGCCGGCAAACTCCAGGCGATTCGGGCCGCGGAGAGGCGGACCCCCGGCGAAATCTTCATCAGCGACATCGTGCGGCCGCTGCTGATGAACCCGTTCACCTCGCTGGCGGCCAACCCACCCAACGCCCTCGGCATCATCGCGTTCGCGCTGCTGATGGGGATCGCGTGTACGTTTCTGGGATCGCGGGCGCGCCCGGTGGTCGAGTTCTTCCACGCGCTCAACGACGTCATGATGCAGATCACGCACTGGCTGATGGCGATCTCGCCGGTGGCGATCGGCTGCATCGTCGCCCGGCTCGTCGCCCAGACCGGCCCGAGCGTGTTCTCGTCGCTGGGCTGGTACTGCGCCGCGGTGCTCGGCGGCATCGCGGCCCACGTCATCGTGCTGGTGACGATCTGCGCGACGCTCGGCGGCGTCGGACCGGTCCAGCTCTGGCGGGGCATCCGCGAGGCCTGGCTGGTGGCGCTGACCACCCGCTCCAGCGCAGCCACGCTGCCGATCACGATCGCCAACACCACCGAGAAGTTGAAGGTCTCGCCGAAGGTGGCCAACTTCTCGCTGCCGCTGGGCGCCACGATGAACATGGACGGCACGGCCCTCTACGAAGGCGTCGCGGTGATTTTCCTGATCCAGATCTTCGGCGGACTCGACGACGTACCGATCGACATGACCGCGATGACCACCTTCCTCATCTTCATCACCGCCGTGCTGGCCTCGGTCGGGGCGGCGGCGGTGCCCAACGCGGGCCTGGTGACGATGGTCATCGTGGCCACGGCGGTCAACCTGCCCGTGTATTACATCCCGATCATCTTCGCCGTCGATGCGGTTCTCGACATGTTCCGCACCTCCACGAACGTCCTCGGCGACGCGGTCGGCGCCGTGGTGGTCAATCGGCTGGAACGCGCGCGGCTCGAAGCCGGCTGAATCGCGCCGGCCGTTGACCTTCGTGCCACAGTGCACACCGCGCCCAGAGGCGCGCAGTACGGGAATGATGGTATTGACATCGTGGAAGACTATGGGTACTAATTCTATATCGACATACGGAAAGCGGATCGTATACAACAGAATCAGTACGTAAATGGCCCTTGCGCGGGAGGACTCGCTGCTGGGGCGAGCGTAAGGATGCAGCCTGGCTCTCTGTTCGGGAGAACGCTGTGTCCTCACTTTTCTTGCGTTCCGCCAGAGCGGGCGGTACCTCCGCACGATCCGGTCGCAGTTCTCGGCTTCTCTTGTCGATCTTCTTGCTGGGGTCGCTGTTACAGGCCCAGGATCCCCCCGACGTCGATCGCGCCACGCAGGGCCACGACGCCGCCGGCACCCACCACGTGTGCAGGCACATCACTCTCGCGGACAGCACTGGTGATCCCGTGCTCGTCGGGTATACCCATTCCGCCTTCCGCATCGAAGGGACGTATGTCGCCTTTCTGACCTGCGTCGACGAACAGGGACGTCTCTGTCTTTACACGAGTGCGGCCTCCCTGGCGGAATCGCTCCTGTCACTGGAGCATGACTTCGGTCTTGCCCTGTCACCTCTCTATGCCGCCGATCCCCAGGCCGAATCGACCGTCCTCCAGTGGTACGCCGTCCACGGTTACCCCTCGCTGTCCGTCTGGGGCCGACTGTTCGACGCCGCGACCCCCGCGGAACTGCGACAGTGGCTGGACGCCGCTTCCGACAAGACTGGTGCAGCCGGATTCGGCTGGCCGGACGTCGGCGGGCTGGTCGATGCGTGGCTGTGTCTGACACAGACCCCACCGGGCGATGAGTGCGATCGCGATGGCGACGGCATATCGGACTGGGCCGACAACTGCCCCGATCAGAGCAACCCCGGTCAGAGGGACAGCGACGGAGACGGAATCGGCGACGTCTGCGATGATTCCGACGACGACGGCATTCCGGACAGCGAGGACTCCGATAAAGACGGAGACGGAGTGCCCGACAGCGCAGACAACGCGCCGTTTCACGCCAACCCTTCCCAAGCCGACACCGACGGAGACGGCCTGGGCAACGTGATCGACCCCGATATCGACGACGACTCAGTGCCCAATGAGCAGGACGGCGATGTCGATGGGGACCGGATTCCGAATGATGCCGATAGTGATATGGACGGCGACGAGATCCCGAACACTCAGGATGCGGACATGGATGGCGATGGCCTGCCGAACCAGTGGGATCCGGATGTTGACGGAGATTCGATTCCGAACGGAGACGACCCGGACGTGGATGGTGACGGAATAGACAACGCGCATGACCCCGATATCGATGGCGATCGCATCCTGAACGGGTACGACAGCGATGCAGACGGCGACTCGCTGGACAACGGTGAAGACCCCGACATCGACGGCGACGGCATCGCAAACGGAAACGACCGCGATACAGACGGAGATGGCATCGTAAACGAAGAGGATACCGATGTGGACGGCGACGGAACACCGAACGACGCCGACGACGATGTGGACGGCGACGGCCTGGACAACGAAGCGGACGGCGACGATGACGGTGACGGCATCGCCGACGGGGACGACGACACGCCTCAGGGGGCCGGGTCCGGCGGGTCCGACCCGCTGCC